>JAUYGY010000032.1 GCA_030690315.1 Aequorivita sp. | reverse complement strand
ACAGGTTGTTGAATTACCCGAGTTGTCGGTAACCGTCATTGTAACCGTGTTTGCGCCAGTCATAGAGCAATCAAAAGATGAAATATCCAAGGTCATGGATGCAATGCCACAGTTGTCTGTAGAACCATTATCCACATCGGCTGCTGTAATGTTCACAGTTCCGGTTACGGGATCAAGATCCAGTGTAAGGTCTTGGCATACTGCCACGGGAGCTTCGTTGTCTATAACTGTTATAGTAAATTGACAGGTAACGGTATTGCCGTCACTGTCTGTAGCTGAGAATTCTATGATAGTATCACCCACTGGGAAATCGCTACCACTTGCTGGTCCCATTGTTTGGGTAGTTGTTAAAACACCATCTTCTTCGTCAATGGCTATTGCATTGGCAAAGGTTACGTTTGCGGTACATACTCCGGGGTCGTTATTGGCCACTATGTCCATTGGGCAGGCAATAACTGGAGGATTGCCCACTACTATATTATTACCATCTAATGTAACAGCGGTCTGTGATAGTGCTCTACCATCAAAAGCTGCACCTGTTTGCAAGGCTATAAGTGTTTGACATAAAATAATTCCGCTGAAGTCAGAAGTTGTTCCAAGGGTAGTTTCACCAGCCACTTGCCAGAAAATATTTGATGCCTCTGCGCCTCCACTAAGAGAGACAATGGCTGTATTGGCAACAGTAAGATTTCCCGCTATTTGGAAAATCCAGACGTCTGTTGGGCTACCGGAGATGGTAACACCACCAGCAGAAATCAGGACATCTGTACCCCATTTATATACACCGCTAGTTAAGGTTTGTCCGGTAAGATCTCCAGCATACAATTCAGTATAATCTGCTGGGCGTCCGGCTGCGTCGGTATATGCAGCTTCCATATTGCTCACGGCTGTAGTCAATATCGTAGGGGTTGGAGGCGCATAATCTGCTGCATATATTCTTCCTTCAACTAAAGATGAAGTTGAAAATTGCCCGGAGGAATCTAATATTAAGCCAAACCCAGTTATGGCAGTATGGTCAATTGGGCTAACCCCAATATCACCAACAATTGAAGTAGTTCCTGTTGTAGAAATCCCTGATTTTGCTAAAACCACGTAATTGCCAGCCGTTCCAAGATTCACTGGCGCTGGAGATTGAGACACCGCAATAGCCGGTATCATTAAGACAACCATTAAAATCATTCCGAGAGAGTATCTCCATCTGATTAAGGTTGTTTTCGAATTTTGTGTAAAGTTTTTCATAATCATTTTTTTTGTGCAGTTGAAAATATTATATCCGTCTAGGTTTAAATATGTACTGCAATAGCATGCCAATATTACAATAATAAAAAATTGCGATCTCCCAATTCTTAGCCAAAGTGTAATAAATAATCGATAAAGTGATAATTATCATATTTCACTCACATTAATTTGAAAAAGCTAGGTTAAAGAATTTATACGGGATTTTTATTATTTGTGAAGCAGGTGATACAATTCCAAAAAAAATAGTGAATATAAAATTTATCACCAGCCAAGTATTACCAACTTTAGCCAGTTTTATTTTTTATCAAACCGAATTTCAAAAATTTCAATAGCCTTTAAACGAGACGCTATTTGTTTTTGAAGCGTTCAAATAGTGCAAGAAAATGTGGAATTACTTCCCGATGCAGAAATTAGCAAAAATATTACCCAGCAACTCGTCGTTGGAAATCTCTCCGGTAATTTCACCAAAATACTGCAGTGCTTGCCGGATGTCTATCGCCAGTAAATCGCCACTCAAACCACTGTCAATACCCTCTTGCACTTTTATGATTTCTTCCAATGCTTTTAGCATGGCGTCATAATGGCGGCTGTTGGTAACAATGGTTTCGTTATTGCGAAGGGCGCCAGTGTTTATAAAATCGAGTAGTTTATTTTGAAGTTCCTCAACGCCTTGTTTGGTTTTGGCAGATAGCAATAAATATGAAGACCCTTCGACTGCGCTCAGGGTGACATTTAACTGTTTTGTTTCTTCTTCTGAGAGCTTATCTACTTTATTAGCTACAATAACAAGTTTTTTTAAGGGATATTTGTTTTTGATGGTTTCAATCTCAAGCTGAAACTTGGAACCTGAAACCTGAAACTTTTCAGCATCAAATAAATAGATTACCACTTGCGCCTGTTCTATTTTCTGAAATGTTTTTTGAATACCGAGGCCTTCAATAACATCAACAGTTTCACGAATTCCAGCAGTGTCAATAAAGCGGAAGCTAATGCCACCTATAATTATTTCATCCTCAATTGTATCGCGGGTAGTTCCAGCAATCTCTGAAACTATTGCGCGGTCTTCATTTAAAAGGGCATTTAAAAGTGTAGATTTTCCAACGTTTGGTTCACCAACAATGGCAACGGGAATACCATTTTTCAACACATTGCCTGTGGCGAAGGAATCTATTAAACGCTTAAGCACTTGTGTAATTTTTGAAATAAGTTTTTGGAATTCTTCCCTGTTTGCGAATTCTACGTCTTCTTCGGCAAAATCCAGTTCCAACTCAATAAGGCTGGCGAAATTCAATAATTCCTCGCGAAGCTTTTTTATTTCCGAAGAAAATCCGCCGCGCATTTGCTGAATTGCAAGTTGGTGGCTGGCGGCGCTGTCGCTGGCTATCAAATCGGCAACCGCTTCCGCTTGGCTTAAATCCATTTTTCCGTTAAGAAAGGCGCGTAATGTAAACTCGCCAGCTTGCGCCATCCGGCAACCTTGCCGCAGGCATAACTGAATAATTTCCTGCTGGATATAGCTACTGCCGTGGCAAGAAATTTCTACCACATCTTCGCCCGTATAACTGTTCGGATTTTTAAAAACGGTTGCCAGCACTTCATCAATAATACGCGTTCCGTCTTTTATATTTCCTAAATGTACCGTATGTGTTTTCTGTTTTGCAAGTTCTTTTCCGGAAGGGGAAACGAATAGGGAAGAGGCAATAGTAATAGCCTCTGGCCCCGAAAGCCTTAGAACGGCAATTGCGCCCGCACCCGAAGGCGTTGCCAATGCAACTATGGTGTCTGTGTGTGTCATTGGCTGCAAAGGTACTATTAACTTTTGATACAGTTTAAAGCAACTTTGTCTCGAAATGAGACCGGTTTTATGATTAAAATGGCTAAAAAAAATCCACCACAACGGGCGGATTTCTTAAACTAATATTCTAAGTATCTAAAAACCTAAGCTTTTAATTGTTCAACATAACCGGCATCACAAGCATAGTAACGGTTTCACCTTCATCCAAGCCATCAACCGGTGTTAAAATTCCTGCGCGATTGGGAAGGCTCATTTCCAACGAAACTTCATCGCTGGTTAGGTTGTTCAGCATTTCAGTTAAGAAGCGGCTGTTGAAGCCAATTTGCATATCGTCGCCTTGATAATCGCAGGTTAAACGCTCTTCGGCTTTGTTGCTGTAATCAATATCTTCTGCTGAAATATTCAATTCGGCCCCGGCAATTTTCAAACGAATTTGGTGGGTGGTTTTGCTTGAGAAAATAGAAACACGACGAACGGAATTTAAAAATTGGTTTCTGTCGATAACCAACTTGTTTGGATTTTCCTTCGGAATCACCGCTTCGTAGTTTGGGTATTTCCCATCAATCAAACGGCAAACCATTTCGGTATTATCAAAAATGAATTTTGCGTTGCTATCGTTATATTCTATGGTTACGTTTTCCTCGCTTCCCGCAAGTATGCTTTTTAGAAGGGTGAGTGGTTTTTTCGGCATTATGAATTCGGCGGTTTGCGAAGCGCTAATATCGTCGCGGGTATATTTCACCAATTTGTGGGCGTCGGTAGCCACAAAAACCAGATTGTCTGTTGAAAACTGAAAGAAAACGCCGCTCATCACCGGGCGTAAATCATCGTTCCCCGAAGCAAAAATAGTTTTACTGATTGCAGTTGCCAACACATCGCCCTGAACAACCGTAGAGGAAGGATCCTTCAATTCAACGGCATTTGGAAATTCCTCCCCACTAGCGTATGCCAAAGCATATTTCCCGTGGTTACTGCTAATTTCTATGGTGTGGTTGTCTCCAACGGTAAACGTTAACGGTTGCTCCGGAAAGGTTTTTAGGGTTTCAAGTAAAAGTCTTGCAGGAATACAAACCAGTCCTTTTTCATTGCTTTCCACTTCCAGTTTTGAGGAAATGG
Source organism: Aequorivita sp. (assembly GCA_030690315.1). Taxonomy (GTDB): domain Bacteria; phylum Bacteroidota; class Bacteroidia; order Flavobacteriales; family Flavobacteriaceae; genus Aequorivita. Next base: position 13,830 of record JAUYGY010000032.1, on the reverse strand, counting down.
TGGTTTCCAAATCGGAGGCGGAAACGGTAAGTGTTTTCCCATCTAAATTGAAAAGGAAATTATCTAAAATTGGCAGGGTATTGTTGTTGTTGATAATACCGCCCAAAACTTGCAATTGTTTTAATAAATACGAACTCGATACGATGAATTTCATTATATGTGTTTTTTATGAAAATAATTCCCAATAAGTGCTCAACGGAAACTTTTAGTTTATAGTGAAATAAAAGGTTGGTGAGCCTGTTGAACCACAAATATATTTCAATTGAAGTGTTTGTTAAAACAAACTTATCAACATTTAGCGGGTGTATTTTCGTTTGCGGTAGATGGTGAAAACGATTCCGAAAAGTGCTAATAAACCCAACGGTAACAGAAGGTTAAGCGTTTGCCACTGCAAGCGTTGTTCTACAGTTTTTTTGGGATCGAGAAATGGCACCGCAATTTGCCGCGTTCTAATGTTTATAAGTCCGCTGTCGTCAAGAAGGTAATTGACCGAATTCAGCAGAAATTCCTTGTTTCCGTAGAACTGATTGGTCATTTTATCGAAGCCAAGCTCCAATGGACGGTTGCCCTGCATTTGGTTTTTTATGATGTCGCCGTCGCTGATAACAATCATTTTTGAAGGATTCCCGTCGTCTATATTTTTTATTCCGTCGCCTAATTGTAAAGGCTTTACACGGTTTTTATAGACTGAAGTGAAATTCCCTTCCAACAAAACAGCAAGTGGGATTTCACCAGCGTTGTATTCACTTGGATTTGGGCCTTCATTTACCACTTGTAAATTCTTTGGAATTTCAACATCAAAATCAATTGGGAATGGGAGTCCAACTATTTTTGATATTGGCGAGGTGGAAAGCAGCACTGTTTTATTAATGTTATTCGGAAGCGTATCGATAGCGCTGGCATAATCAAACTTCACCGCTTCAATATTTGAAACAATTGGGTGGTTGTTGGCACTGCTACTCAACGGGCTAAAAAACCACGGATAGCTGCTGTACTGCGACTCACGCTCATCGCCACTTGCCAATACAATGGGGGCGGAATACACATCCTTCACCAAATTTGGGTTGATGCGAATACCGTATTTAAAGAAGAAATCATTTAAATTCAAATCCTTTCCGAAGGCAAAAGTGTTGCCCGAAACCGTATCTGCCTGCATTTGCGTAGCATCCAAAAGCCAAAGCGATTTGCCACCATTCATAATATATTGGTCCAGTACATATTTTTCGGCATCGCTGAAAGCTTCCGTGGGTTGGGCAGCCACAATAAGATCGAAACCTTCCAAAGCCTTTAACGTTTTTTCGGGATTGGAAGCGACGGAATCCAGCGTAAATGGGGCAATGAAATAATATTCCCGAAGTGTGCCAAAGAAATCGGCGATGTAGCGATCATCGTATTCGCCATTTCCTTTTAATACTGCGACCATTTTGGATTTTTCGGTTGCAATTTTTTTAAAGGCGTCGGCAAAGGCGTATTGCAGGTTTTGAAGCGAACTATTTACCCGTTCTTCGGAAGTAGCGCCCAATTGGTTTTTCAGCAATCCAATTTTTACCGATTTACCATCGTGATGGGCGAGGGCCCATGGATAGACAAGTTCGGTGCTTTGCTTTCCGCTTTCGGTAACCGAAACCTGTGCCGGCGTCAACCCGAATTTTTCAAATTGTGATTGAAAGGCTTCGTTCCCTTTTTCGGTGGGATCGATGAATTCAAATTTTATATTGGAATTATATGCCGAAAATTCCTCCAAAAGTTGTTCGGTTTCAGTTTGAAGCCTATTGAATTCCGGTGGAAAATTTCCTTTCAGAAAAACATCGACAATCAGTGGTGAATCTACTTTATCAACAATCTCCTTTGCTTCTTCGGAAAGGGTGAAACGCTTGTCCTGCGTAAGATCGAAACGTTTGTAGAAATAGTTTCCGAGGATATTCAAAAGCAATAATCCTGCAATTAAAATTGCTGACTGAACGATATTTTTTTTTATTGAAGCCTTCATTATTGTTTCTTCAATTTTAAAACCGTTAGCGCAAGAAAGAATGCCGTAATGCTTAAAAAATATATCAAATCGCGCGTATCCAAAACCCCGCGCGCCACGCTGTCAAAATGGGCTTTCATCCCCAAACTTGAAATATCAAAACTGATGGAAGTAAAGCCTTCAAATCCATAATACAGTGCAAAGCAGAGAAAGACCGCAAGTATAAAAGCCACGATTTGGTTTTGGGAAAAGGTGGATGAAAATATTCCGATTGAAGTGTAGGCGAGTACCAAAAAAAATAAGCCAATATAGGAGCCAATCGTGCTGCCAACGTCAAAATTTCCCGCTGGATTGCCCAATTCTGAAATAGTGAAAACGTATAGAATTGTGGGAAGTAGCGCAATTAAAATAAGAATGACTGCGCCAAAGTATTTCCCCAAAACTATTTGTTTCAATGAAATAGGTTTGGTGAGCAAAAGTTCCATGGTGCCCATTTTCATTTCGTCGCTAAAGGCGCGCATGCACACTGCAGGAATCAAAAATAGCAGTACCCATGGCGCAAGTTCAAAGTAAGGGGAAAGGTCTGCAAAACCGGAATCGAGGATGTTATAATTTCCACTGAAAACCCACAGAAACAAACCGTTTATAACCAAATAAACCGCAATCACCAAATAGCCAATGGCGCTGGAGAAGAAGGAGTTTATTTCGCGTTTTATTAATGTTAGCATTTTTCTCTCGCAAAGGCGCAAAGACGCCAAGTTTTTTAATTTTTATCTAAATAATCCAATAATCTAATAATCCAATCAGTTTGTCTAGTCAATCCTAAACAATGTATCAACGCTCCAAGCTTCAGCTTTTGTTTTAAACATAGGTTTTGTTATGCTCCAAACTTCGTTAAAAAGTTCGCTATTTCTATAGTTTTCCATATCGGTTTCATCCTTCCAACGGCTGTAAGTGAAAAAGATTGTTTTGTTGTTTTTATCGTTGTAAAGCTCCAAAAATGTACAGCCGGGAAAATTGCGAATTTTATCTTTTACCAGTTCAAAATTAGCCAGAAAAGCAGGGATATTTTCTGCTTCAAATTCCATTTTTACAATTCTTGTAAACATAAATTTCAATTATCAATTATCAATTATCATTTAGGGTTGTGAATTGAAATTTATAGTAATTGTATCTCTGAATTCCAATCCAAAAAGGCTCGAAGCCCCGCCAACGGATGTTGGGTTGCTTTTATATATTGCCAATTCCAAATAATTTGACGAATTCCATAGCGCTAGTTTTTTACCGTCTTCCTCGCGTTTTTCCGGAGGAAGATCAAAATTAATAGCATTGCTGTATTGGGTATGTACTTGGGTGAATTTTGCGGTGCGGGCATTAATTATAAACTCTCTGCCACGGCCCACTTCCTCAAACAGCTTTTTGGTGATATTGCTGATCACGTTACCGTAATTGTCAATATATATAACATTGCCAATAATCTGGCTCTCCTTATTGCTAACAACTGGGCGGATGCCGGTCAATTGCTTGATTTCAGTTATATTTTTACCAATAACATCCAGCGTCCCCCCGCGTGAAATATGGCTGGCCACCTTCACAAAAACGTCCAAAACAGGAAAATTGCTGATTACACGATCGTGGATATTTATTTCAACAATCTTTTCAGGCCTAATTTCTGAAGCGAGCATCGAAATAATACCGTTGTCTGCAGAAATAAAATAATGTCCATTCATCAAAACCGCAATGTGCTTATTTTCAGGATTTAACTCAGAATCCACTCCAATAACGTGTATGGTTCCCTGCGGAAAACTCTTGTATGCGTTTTGAATTATATAGGCTGCTTCATGCAGATGAAAAGGAGAAACGGAGTGTGAGATATCAACAATTTTGGCATCTTCCATTTCAGTGTAAATAGCCCCTTTTACTGCGCCAACAAAGTGATCTTTTTCCCCAAAGTCGGTCGTAAGTGTAATTATTGGCATAAATGGATTGTTGATATTTTCTTAAAAGAGTTACCACAAAAATAGGTTACTTTTGTTAGTGGCAAAACTATTTTTGCTTAATAAGTGAATATTATTCCACAGAAAATATAGTGGATATTTTAAAAAGATTTTTGCTGTGATATTACGTCTCACATCTCACGTCTCACGTCTAACGTCTAAAAAAAAGCACGCCTTTTGAACGAACTTGTTATTGAACTCACAGAGATTAGCCCGAGAGATTTCTTCGGACTTGAAAACGCTAATATTGAACTTCTTAAAAAATATTTTCCCAAGTTAAAAATCGTCGCACGCGGTAATAAAATCAAAGCCTATGGTGATGATGATGTGCTGGAGGAATTTGATAGGCGAATAACAATGCTTTTGGAACACGCCACCAAATACAATAAATTAGATGAAAACGTAATTGAACGTGTGCTTTTAAGCCGAAACAAGGAAGAATATGAAACCCCAGCAGGCAGCGGCGAAGTAATTGTTCACGGCTTAAGCGGAAAACCCATTCGGGCCCAAACGGCAAACCAAAGAAGATTGGTAGCGCTGATGGGCAAAAACGATATGGTTTTTGCGGTTGGCCCAGCGGGAACAGGAAAAACTTATACTGGTGTTGCTCTGGCTGTTAAGGCGCTGAAAGACAAGGAGGTAAAACGCATTATCTTAACTAGACCTGCAGTGGAAGCTGGCGAGAATTTGGGTTTTCTTCCCGGTGATTTAAAAGAAAAACTTGACCCATATATGCAACCCTTGTATGACGCACTTCGCGACATGATTCCTGCAGAAAAATTAGCGTCGCACCTTGAAACTGGAGTTATTCAGATTGCGCCTTTGGCATTTATGCGGGGCCGTACTTTAGACAATGCGTTTGTAATTTTGGATGAAGCCCAAAACACAACCCACGCCCAAATGAAAATGTTTTTAACCCGTATGGGAAAAAATGCCAAGTTTATGATTACCGGCGATCCCGGGCAAATAGATTTGCCACGCCGTGTTATTTCAGGTTTGAAGGAAGCATTGCTTGTGTTGAAGGACGTGAAAGGAATTGGGATAGTATATTTAGACGATAAAGACGTAATCCGTCACCGCTTGGTGAAGGAAGTGATTGCGGCCTATAAGAATATTGAAAACTTAGATTAAAGAAAGTTTGCAGTAGGCAGTGGCAGTTAAAAAAGTTCGCATTTGCATTAGGCAGTTGCAGTACAAAAATCAAAAATCGTTAATCAAAAATCGTTAATCGTTAATCGTTAATCGTTAATCAGAAATCGTAAATCAAAATGAGTAATACAATAATTTCAACTGACTTCAATTTCCCCGGGCAGAAAAATGTTTACCACGGAAAGGTTCGCGAAGTTTATACGTTGGAAAACAACAAACTTTTAATGGTAGCTACGGACAGGCTGAGTGCTTTTGACGTAGTAATGCCAAAAGGAATTCCATATAAAGGGCAGATTTTGAACCAAATTGCAACAAAAATGATGCGCGAGACGGCAGATTTGGTGCCAAATTGGTTGATTGCCACGCCCGATCCAAACGTTGCCATTGGCCAGGCTTGTGAGCCTTTTAAAATTGAAATGGTAATCCGCGGGTATATGAGCGGTCACGCCGCAAGGGAATATAAAGCAGGAAAGCGAATGCTGTGCGGCGTTGCAATGCCCGATGGAATGAAGGAAAACGACAAATTTCTAGAGCCTATAATTACGCCTGCAACCAAAGCCGAAATGGGCGATCACGATGAAGATATTTCACGGGAAGATATTCTGAAAAGGGGGATAGTTTTAGAAGCAGATTACCTTCAACTGGAAGATTACACTCGAAAACTTTTTCAGCGCGGTAGCGAGATAGCAGCAGAAAGAGGTTTGATTTTGGTGGATACCAAATATGAATTCGGAAAAACGAAAGACGGTAAAGTTGTTCTTATAGACGAAATTCATACACCAGATTCATCACGTTATTTTTATTCGGAAGGGTATGAAGACCGACAAAAAAACAACGAACCCCAAAAACAGCTTTCCAAAGAATTCGTGCGGCAATGGTTGATCCAAAATGATTTTCAAGGTTTGGAAGGGCAGCAAGTTCCCTTTATGAGCGATGAATATATTGAAACTGTTTCAGAAAGATATATTGAGTTATATGAAAACATTACGGGCGAAAAGTTTGTGAAAGCAGATGTTTCTAATATTCACCAACGTATTGAGAAGAATGTTTTGGAGTATCTTTCAAAAAAGGCTTAATGCCTTGAAATTGTTGTTCGGGATTTCTTATTTGGCACTTCGGCTGCCCTTCGACGGTGCTCAGGAAAGGCTGCTCAGTGTGACAGCTTTATAATTTGGGATTTGTTATTTGGAATTATTGTTATCTGATATAATGACGATATAATTCCATTAAACATTGTATTATATGCCGTCCATTTCGACAGGCTCAATGCACCGCCTACGGGACGGGTTGAATTGGGGGCTGGTTTCTGTTTTTACCTATATTTTATGCCTAACGGCATAATTTTCACCTAAGAAAAATACTAGAAATCAAGAAAGTACGATGAATTGGTAATCTATTGGTCTTTATTCTTTGTTCTTTCAGCAAAGCGGTCTTATCTCTTTTCCCGGACAATACTGATTCCCTTTACTTCCGTTCACGGATATTAAATCTGTGCACATAGCCAAGACTTAATTCAGTAAAATCTGCCTGCCCAAGATTTGCGTTGAGGTTTGCGCCAATATATAGATTGTTTTTTGGCGCTTTTTCCATTCCGATTAAATAATATTTAAGCCCCAATCTTGAGGAAATGCGATGTTTCTTTTTATAGCTTCCATCCAATTCTCCCAAAATCCAATACTCTGGAATCTCCCGCGGTGTATTATCCCAACCTTCATTTATTCGCCATTCCAATTTGTACGCGGGTTTGTAGAAATTATAGCCCAACTGAAGGTCAATCCCAACATGGTTTAAAAATATTTCCCCGTGAAGACTAACGCCCAAGTTGGTTGAATTATACCATGGATCGCTTCTGAAATAATCAAACTCCCGTCCAGCCTGCACCAAAGATTCGTTTCCATTTATGTAATCGTAATAGTGTTGATAGAAGCGGTAGTAAAACCCAATTCCAACCTTAAAAGTATTGTTGTAAACGCGGCCATATTCCCCGGCAATGGTATAAACATTTTTCTTGTCGTTAAAAGCAAGCGCGAAAACGTTTTGGCCAAGTCCGGCACGAACTGCATAATAATCATACACAGTTTTCTTATAAATGGGAAGAACCTTCAATTCAGTTTCAGAATGATTCAACGGATTTTTTATATCTGCGGAAAGGCTTACCAAAAATGAATTATAGCCTTGATTCAATAAACGCGTATGTCCGTTGGAGTGGTGCGAATATCCCAAGCCAGCGCGCCAATCTATTTTTTTTGTTGAAAGGAATTGATAATACAAATACATTCGGTACGCCCAAGTTATATCGGTAGTTACGGCTTGGTTCTGCGGATTTGTTTCTGCGTCGAATTTTTTCGTGAAATAGGTAGCCCCCATTCCCGTCAATATTTTCCAACGGTCGCTTCCAAAAGCTTTAAATTCAATAAAAGGTATTGCGCTAATAGCGATTCCTAAACTATCCAAATTCCCAAAATCGGTAATGCCAATAGATAAACCTGTTTTTGGAGCTTTTAGCCGTTGTGCCCATTCCTGCGGATTGTTAGTGTGATAGCGACCGAGATTTAAAACCGCTTGTTTCTGCAATTTTGTTTCGGGAAAACCATCGTTGGCGTCCATGGTTAGGCCTAAAAGCAGTTCGGGGGTAAGCGTGAAAGCGTTTTTTTTCCAATCGTTCTGGGTTTGAGCGAATGATAAAAAGCTTACAAAAAGAAAAAAAATGGTTAGTTGTTGTTTCATTTGGCGCTGCAAGTAACAATTTCCCCGTTAATTTTAAAAATTTTAATCCTACATTCGTTGTAAATTTTAAAATTCCATGTTGGAAAAAATAGATACTATTATCGCTGAGATTGCTTCAATCGCCTGGGGTTTACCGTTGTTGATTATTTTAATTGGTGGTGGATTATATCTTTTGATTCGGATTCAATTTTTACCCTTCCGCTACTTGGGACATGCCATTTCAGTGCTTCGCGGAAAGTATGACAACGAAAGCGATGCTGGTGAAATTACCCATTTTCAAGCATTAATGACCGCGCTTTCCTCAACTGTTGGGATGGGTAATATTGCGGGAGTTGCAGTGGCCATTTCAATAGGTGGCCCCGGAGCTATGTTTTGGATGTGGGTGAGTGCCGTAATTGGTATGTCCACCAAATTTTTCACCGCGACGCTTGCAATTTTGTATAGAGGAAAGGACAGTGAAGGAAAAATTCAGGGAGGGCCAATGTATTTTATAATTGAAGGCTTGGGAAGAAAGTGGATGCCCTTGGCAGTTTTGTTCAGTGTGGCGGGGCTGGTTGGAGCTTTGCCGGTTTTTAACGTAAACCAACTCACCCAAGCAATAAACGATATACTTTTAAAACCTGCCGGGCTATACAATGGGTTTCAAACCGATTTGATTATTGGTTTGGTACTGGCGGCAATTACCGCCGTGGTTATTTTGGGTGGATTATCGCGAATAAGCAAAACTGCTTCAAAGATGGTTCCGGGGATGGTTATTCTTTATTTTATTTTGGTTTTGATTATTTTGATAGTCCACATGGACGTTGTTCCATATTATTTTGGATTGATTTTCACCGATGCTTTTTCAGCAAATTTTTATAAGGGAGATGCATTTTTGGGAGGTGTAATTGGAGGCATAATCCTTTTAGGAATCCGTCGCGGCGCGTTTTCAAACGAAGCTGGTATTGGGACGGCACCCATGGCCCACGGGGCTGCAAAAACCAACGAACCCATTCGTGAAGGTTTAGCGGCAATGTTGGGACCGGCAATAGATACTTTAATTATTTGTACGCTTACCGCGCTTGCAATTCTGGTAACGGGCGTTTGGCAAAGTAGTGATGCAAATGGGGTTAGTTTAACCGCATCCGCTTTTGAGGAAAGTATTCCTTTTTATGGAAAATATGGTTTGTTGGTTTGTATTTTCACCTTCAGTATATCTTCACTTTTTTCATATTCATATTATGGCACAAAGTGTATGTCTTTTCTTTTCGGCGTAAAAAATAAGGGGATTTACAATTATTTCTACATTACGAGTATTCTTGTGGGCGCAACAACCTCATTGAGTATGATGATAAATTTGATCGATACTTTTTTTGCGCTTATGGCCATTCCGACGATGACGGCGACTATTATTATGGCTCCGAGAGTAGTAAAGGAAGCAAAAAGTTATTTTAGCAGACTGAAAAAAATTAATTGAAACTGTCAAGTTTTTGGTTTGCCAAAGCTGTAAATTTTTTTGCTCCGTCCGGATTTAAGTGGTTTTCATTTAAAAAATCCTTTACTGTAAATAGCGTTGTATCCGTTTCTTTATTTAGGAGGACCACGTTATCGTATTTGTTTTTAATTACAGATAACATACTGTCCCGGCGACGAACAACGTTTGGTTTTCTTTTGTTTAAATAAGTTTTGTAAAGAGGAACAGTGCAAATGATAACTTTTAAATTTTGCTGTTTCATATAATCGAGCATTTCAAAAAGATAGGCAATGTTTTTTTTGAAAATGGTTAAATCTTCACGAGTGACTATTCTGAATTTATGGGTTGCTATTTTTGATTCATCGTAGTTTAAATCTCTAAATGCACCGTCGTAATTATCGGTGTCAAACCCGTATTTATTTAGTTTTGGCCTTTCGTTTTTATATAAATAATAATCACTTAATTGACGCGAATAAAAACGGGGATTGGAAAGATAGACGAGACGGTCTTTGAAAGTGATTTGTCTTTCAAACGCATTGACGTTATAATAATTTAAATAAACAGTATTTTTCCAATAATCATTTGAGTGATGTGGCAGTTCCAAATGATTTGCGGATACTTCCATCACAACATATTTCAGCTTTGGAAGTCTATCAATAGTTTCTTTCAGTATAATAAAATCTTCATTGTGATGCTGTGAAGTTGACCCAAAATTTATAGCGTTTTTTTGTGAAAGAGCAGGGTTGAAGGCATTTTTCATTTGTGAGGTACCCAAAGCCATAACTTCAATTTCTTTGGAATGTAATTCTAAATAGTTTCCAACCACTTTATAATTTATTGGAATATTCAAAGCCAAGATTTCCAAAACAAAATACACAAGAATTATGGGAACAAAGAAGCCCAAGCAATACTTTAGAAAGCGAAGTTGCAGCTTGCTAAAATTGAAAATAGATAAAGTCCTCTTTGGGCCCGGCATATTGAAAAATTAAAAAAATAAAAATGTAATAAATGATCCAGCGCATAGGTTGATTGAGATATTTATCCAAATGCGCCAAGGGGTAATTCTTAAATCTTGTAATTACTTCCAAAGCTATCATTATAAAAAGAAACAACAAAAACCGCTTATCTATTAGGAGTGAAAGATTTTCACTGGGTATAAATGAAAAGATTCTTTTCAGAATAGTATTTACTTCGCCAATATTTTCGCTTCTAAATAGAATACTGGAAATGGTGATGGGTATAAAGCTGAAAAAGGGAAGAAGGATTTTCGGAAAAATTGATTTATGAAAAAGGCTGGATTTCCGTTCTTTTGACAAGGGTGCGCGTTCCAAAATAATCAAAAACCCTTGAAAGATTCCAAACATTACAAAAGTCCAATTTGCTCCATGCCAAAAGCCAATAAGCCCCATGGTAAAGAAAATTGCTACATTTCGGCGGAAGGTGCTGCGTAGATTTTTCTGAATTATAGGAAAATATACATAATCTGTAAACCATCGCGTAAGTGTAATATGCCAGCGTTGCCAAAAATCGGTAACACTTTTGGCCAAATAAGGAATATTGAAATTTTTGCTGAGCTTGAAACCAAAAAGTTTGGCAGAACCGATGGCAATATCTGAATATCCCGAAAAATCGCCATATATCTGAAAAAAGAAAAGTATTGAAGCATAAAGTAAGGAAAGACTGCCGTAGTTTTCAGGGCTTGCGTATACCATATTTACTATATATGCGGCATTGTCTGCAATTACCATTTTTTTGAAGAGCCCCCAAAGAATCTGACGTAAGCCATCTTTAACTTCTTCCTGATCAAAAGAACGTTTTTTGCTGAATTGTGGCAGCAAATCGGATGCTTTTTCAATTGGACCAGCAACGAGTTGCGGAAAGAAACCTACAAAGCACAGGAAATTGAGTAAATTATTTGTGGGAGCAATTCTATTTTTATAGACATCTATAGTATAGCTCATGGTTTGGAAAGTATAGAAACTTAAGCCAATGGGAAGAATTAAATTTAAGCTACTAAAGGCATATTCGCCCTGATGCATATTAAAGAGCAGCGCAAACTCATCTATAAAAAAGTTGTAGTATTTAAAAAGAAAAAGGACGCCTAAATTCCACAGAATACTACTGTAGAGATAGAGTTTTCTTCTGTTATCATCATCAGATCCTTTAATTGCAAGTGCAGCAAAATAGTCGACTAATGAACTGGCAATAATGAGCAGCAAGAATCTCCAATCCCAAAGGCCATAAAAATAATAGCTTGCAATAAGCAGAATGGCGTTTTGGGCTTTTATTCTTTTAAAGCCAACGGCCCAATAAAGGAGGAGTGTAATTGGCAAAAACAATCCAAATGAAAAGGAGTTGAATAACAAAGGTTGATTGATTTTGGGGTAAATATAACAAAAAACAGACCGCTTCAAATTTTCATTTAAAGCGGTCTGTATTGTCGGAAGTATCTTTTCCTAAGAAAACTTTTAGTTTATAACCATCTTAATCAAAATAACTAAAGGTTTCCCCGTCTTTTATTGTAAGTAAGGTTTCGTAAAGTAGTTTAATCACGTTTTCAACATCGTCGCGATGAACCATTTCCACAGTAGTATGCATATAGCGCAACGGAAGTGAAATTAAAGCACTCGCCACCCCGCCATTGCTGTATGCAAAGGCATCAGTATCTGTGCCCGTTGCACGGGAAAGTGCCGCGCGCTGAAATGGAATCATTTTCTTCTCTGCAGTTTCAACTATCAAATCCCTCAGTTTTTGCTGTACTGCTGGAGCATAGGCTATTACTGGGCCACAGCCAATTTCCACCAATCCCTGTTTTTTCCTGTCAATCATTGGGGTAGTGGTGTCGTGGGTTACGTCTGTAACAATCGCGATGTTTGGTTTAATGCGTTGGGCAATCATTTCGGCACCGCGAAGACCAATTTCTTCCTGTACTGAATTGGTGATATAGAGCCCAAAAGGAAGTTTGGCTTTGTTTTCGTGAAGTAATCGTGCAACTTCGGCAATCATAAAACCGCCCATCCGGTTGTCTAGTGCTCGGCACACAAATTTGTCCTCGTTCAAAATATGGAATTGATCCGGATACGTAATTACGCAGCCCACGTGTATGCCCATTTTATTTACTTCTTCTTTATCTTTCGCGCCAACGTCTATAAAAATATTATCGGGTTTTGGGGTTTCTTCTTTTGCTTTGTCGCGGGTATGAATTGCGGGCCATCCGAAAACACCTTTTTTAATACCGTTTTTAGTGTGGATGTTTACGATTTTTGAAGGCGCGATTTGATGGTCGCTACCGCCATTTCTTACTACATAAAGCAGGCCACTGTCGCATATATAATTTACGTACCAAGAAATTTCATCGGCGTGGCCTTCAATAACAACTTTAAATTTTGCTTTGGGATTAATTACGCCCACCGCAGTTCCGTAGGTATCTGTGAAAAACTCATCAACGTATGGTTTCAGATAGTTCATCCACAATTTTTGTCCGTCCCATTCATAGCCAGTGGGTGCGGCATTGTTGAGGTATTCTTCTAAAAATTTTAAGGAATTGTCGGTCAATATTGAAGTAGTCATATAATTGTTTTATTCTGAAAAGATATAGGTTCGGTAAAATTAGTGATTTCTTAGTAAGCCCCACAAGGCAATTTGCTTATTTTTGGAACGTTTTTGGATAATCCATAGCTTTGTACTAAAACTATTTGAATGAAAAATAGCATAGCATTATATATATGTATAATACTTTTCGGTTGTGCCTCAGTTTTTGGCCAGGTTGATAATGAGTTGCCTGAAAAACAACAAGATTCCACCGAAATTTTGTATTACATAATTGAAGGCGATACCATTGCCCGTGAAATAATAAATCTTGACGAAGTGGTCCTTTTGAAAAAGGTCAAATATATGTCAGATCAGGACAGGCGCCGTTATTTAATACTTCGCAGAAAGACCCGAAAAGTTTATCCGTATGCGAAATTAGCCTCGGAACGATTAACAACAATGAGTGAAAGATTAAAGACGATTGAAAAAAAGAGCGATAGAAGAAAATATACTAAGAGGGTACAAAACTACATTGAAGGCGAGTTTTCAGAAAAGTTGAAGAAATTGACACATACCGAAGGCCAAATACTTGTAAAACTCATCCACCGGCAAACAGGCCGCACAGCTTATGATCTCGTAAAAGAACTTCGCACAGGTTGGCGAGCCTTTTGGTATAATACTACGGCCAATATTTTTGAAATTTCCCTTAAAGAAGAATACAGCCCTTTTGAAGTAAAAGAAGATTATTTAATTGAGGATATTTTAGAAAGATCTTTTCAGGATAAAATTTTGGAGCGTCAAGAGCCAGCTTTTCCCATAAATTATCTCGATTTAAAAGCCAATTGGAGCAAGAAAACTGTTAATAATAACTAAGCGTTCGTGCGGTCGGTACGACCCAGCATGAACGCCGTGTTGACTGAACCGGTGTTTGTCGGTCAGCACTATGGGGAATGGTCTTGTTTGGGATGGATTTTTGGGAGTTGGTTTTTCCTGGTCTGGGATCG
>JAUYGY010000022.1 GCA_030690315.1 Aequorivita sp. | reverse complement strand
AGCTGTTTGAGCTGTTTTTTTAGATCCGTCGTTTGGGATAATTTCCATTCCGTCACGGAGTTTTGAAACACCTTCGACAACCACTAATTCGCCATTTTCTAAACCGCTTGAAACAATATAATTGAGTTCTGAAGTTCCTTTGGTTTGGATTACTTTGGTAGATACTTTGTTTGATTTATCAACAACATAAACCAATTGTTTGCCCTGCATTTCAGAAACAGCAATTTGTGGAATAAGAATGATTTCTTTTTCTTCGGTTGGCAATTGAATGGTTCCGCTGCTTCCGCTTCTTAAAATTCCGTCAGGGTTTTTAAATTCGGCACGCAACTGAATGCTTCCTGTTCTTCCGTTTACCAAACCATTGATTGTTTCAATTTTTCCTTTAATTTCATACGGAGAATTATCGGCTAAAATTAAATTTACTTCCGGCAATGATTTGATTTTTTCCGCCATTGTTTTTCCGGTGAAAGTGCGATTGAATTGCAACAATTGTTTTTCATTCATCGAAAAATAAGCTCTCACATTTCTAGCATCGGAGATGGTTGTTAAGGGTTCTGTATTAGCTGAACTTACTAAACTTCCCAATTTATAGCGAAGATTTCCAACGACTCCATCAACCGGACTCGTAATGGTTCCGAAGTTGATATTTGCTGCAATGCTGCTATAATTGCTTTGAGCTTGGGCTAAATTTGCTTTGGCAGTTTCCAATTGCACATTGCTGATGATGTTGCGTTCAACCAACGGAATCAAACGATCAACCTCTACTTGGGCGGCTTTTACTCTCGCTTTAGCAGCTGATGCGTCTTGGTTTAAGGTTTGTGTTTCTAATTTAAATAACAACTGTCCTTTTTTAACGGGCTGACCTTCATCAACATAAATTTTTTGAATAAATCCGTTTACTTTTGGTCGGATTTCTACATTTTGTTGACCTTCTATGTTGGCAGAAAACTCTTGATAAACAGTTGTGTTTTCTTTCTTTATTTTTTGAACAGCAAAAGGCATTGGC
>JAUYGY010000019.1 GCA_030690315.1 Aequorivita sp. | reverse complement strand
TTTACCTGTATTCATAGCTTGCCTTAAAAAGAGGGCAAAGCTACATATCAATTCAAATCAAAAAATCAAAGAACGTATATAAGTATTTTAATATCAGTTAATTATAAGCTTTTTAAAAAAATCAACGCATCACTAGTAATTTAATATAATAACCCGTTGGGTGAAATTAAATTAATTGATTCTTGATATTGTTTATTGGTCTGTCAAATATAAATTTGTTGATATATTGTACCAGTGTTAATGCTGTTATTTTTGCCAATATTCTGGTTTTAAAACCTTCAAAAGACTTGGCGTAATTTCTCCTAATTAAGAACTGGTCGCATAACTGGGAAAATAAAGTCTCTATCCTTTTTCGGGATCTCCTGAAAATATATGGTTGTGGTTTAAAGTTTTTTTGATTCCTCCTTTTTGGCGTTTCTAATTTGATGTTTGCACTTTGGAACAGGTCCAGCTGAATAGTTTCAGAAACATAGCCGCGGTCTCCAAGAACCACACAATCAGAGACTTGCTGTTTTATGTTTTTCAAAAAATGAATGTCATGGACTTCTGCTTTGGTAATGTCCAAGGAATGAAAAACTCCCGTAACTGAACAGATACCGTGAAGTTTATAACCATAAAACCAACTGTTCTGCGAGGCACAAAATCCTTTTGAGGGAGCCGTTTCAAAATCATCCTTACAAATCTTAATCCTATTGTGCCTAGAAAATTTGCAAATTTCCAACGGCATACTGTCGACAATAAAATAGTCCTCAAATTCCAAAAAATGCGCTGCCAATTTTGTGCGCACTTCTTCAGAGAGATGGAACAATTTTCGTCTTCTTTTATTGAACTGGCTACGCTCTATCAAATTTGGAATAACAATGTTATCAATTTGTTTGAAAAGGGAGTTTTCGCTGTCTATTGACATAAATTCCGATGTCAAGCTCAATGCAACTACCTCTAAATCAGACATTTTTTGTTTTCTGCCTACATTACTTTTATACTCTAATTCACAATTCAAAGAACTTATAACTTCTAAAACTCTGCGATAATTTTTCACTATATTTGTCATGGATATTGGTTTGTTTTGCAACTTCAAGATACTGAATTTCAGTATCTTGACCAATATCTATTCGCTTTATTTCACATCAAATAATTACACCCAACGGGTTATAATAAATAAAAAACCTCGGGACTGTGTTCCGAGGCTTTTTGTTTTTAAATAGCAACCTATCTAATGACCTTCTGGTTAAGAAATTAATGGGAGAACGACAAGTGCTTTTATTTTAGTCGTAGATTTGTTAATTAGAGTTATTGTGAATTTATTTTATTTTGTAAACAAGGAGTAATCATGAGCCTACTATTTATAAAAAATATGGTCTGCAACCGTTGTATTATGGTAGTGCGAGATGAAATGAATAAACTGGGATTAGAGATAAAAAACATAAAATTGGGAGAAGTTTCTCTTGAAAAAGAGCTGACCTCCCAAGAAAGAGATTCTTTACAAGGAGCTTTAGTACCTTTAGGCTTTCAGCTAATTGATGATAAAAAAAGTAAGCTTATAGAGCAGATAAAGAATGTTATAATTCATCTAGTACATTATGAGGATAATGATGCAAAAACCAATCTATCTGACATATTGAGTGAAAAACTCAACCATGACTACAATTACCTATCTAATCTATTTTCTGAAGTGGAGAGTACCACTATAGAAAAATTTTATATTGCCCAAAAGGTTGAAAAGATAAAAGAGCTCTTGGTTTATGATGAGCTGTCTTTAACCGAAATTGCTTTCCAATTAAACTATTCAAGTGTAGCCTATCTGAGTAATCAGTTCAAAAAAGTAACTGGATTAACTCCAAGCCATTTCAAACAAATCCGTGAAGATAAAAGATCGCCATTGGATAAGGTGTAAGTAAATTTTACAAATCAATTCCATAATTCCACATTAGCTATTTTCCATATTGATGCCAATTTTGTGTTGTTAAAAAACAATTGAAATATGGCTACAATTAGCGGGACAGGTTGTGCTTAGCTGACAGTGAATTACTTGAAATCGCCAACTTCCAGTACTTGCAGACTATTATGGTGCATTTGAAAAAATTTGCAACAAACAATAAGAAAAGAAGTCTTTTAATCAATAAACCTAAAAATTAATGAAAACTATATTCTTCATCTTTTTTATCAACTTTTCTGTCTTGGGTTGCATATACTCACAGAACAATAAACATACTCCTGAAAGAAATCCGATTGAACTTTCAATGGACAAAAATGCCGAATCTTTACTTTCAGATCCAACAATTAATGCCATATCAATGGGTGTTTATAAAGATGGAGAAATATACATTAATCACTACGGAGAATTGGATAAAGGGCAAGGGAACACACCAACAGATGAAACAATCTATGAAATAGCATCGGTTAGTAAAACTTTTGCAGGCACTTTAGTCGCACAAGCTGAATTAGACGGAAAATTAAATTTAGAAGATGATATTCGAAAATATCTTAAAGAAGATTTTTCTAATTTGGAATATGAAGGAAATCCGATAAGGATAAAACATTTGATTACACACACAAGTAGGTTGCCAAAATTTCTTCCCATTACAATAAACAAACTTTTCGAAAATCCAAATGATAGTTTAGCTTTCAAAATATATCAAATTGAAAAGGATTATAATCGAGATAAATTTATTATTGATTTGCAATCCATAACAATTGATACAATTCCAGGAACCAAATTTGATTATTCGAATGCTGACACGGAACTTGCTGCTTATATTTTAGAGAATATCTATAAAAAACCTTACTACCAATTAATTAGGGAAGAAATTTGCAATAAGATAGGAATGACAAGTACGGGTACAGTTATACCAGACGATCTAAAAATCAATTTAACCAATGGATATACTGTTAATGATGTTTTAGCTCCTAATATGGCACATCAACTTTGGGGCGCCGGCGGTGGAATAATGTCCACAATCCCCGATATGATAAAATACATAAAATTTCAACTTGATAATAATAATGAAACGGCTGTTAAGTCACATCAAGTGGTTTATGAAAATGGGGAAGAAAAGATTGGCTATTATTGGCCAATAAGTAATGATGAAAATAATGGAACATACTTTAGTCATCACGGAGGCGCATTTGGCACTCAAAATCTTTTATTCGTTATCCCTAAAAAAAACATAGGTGTTATCATATTTACAAACCAAAGCCTCCCTGAAACTGCTGGAAAATTATACAAAGTCATGGATGGAATACTAAAGGATTTATAAAAAAGACACTATAACAGTGCTAATGACATAAGCCTTTAAAGAAATAAAAATTAAATGAAAAGCTCTTTTTTAAACAACTGCTGCGTATTGGACAACCAAAACAAATTTGCAAGCAGATCAGTGAAGATAAAAGATCTCCCTCGGATATAGAGTAAGTAAATCTTACAAATCAATTCCATAATTCTACAGTAGCTATTTTCAATATTGAAGCCAATTTTGTATTGTATAAAACAATTGAATTATGGCTACAAATAACAATAGAGAAGTAATTTACATTCCCCTAGAGGATGTAGAAAGCGAACACTGTGCATTAATCGTTGAAAAAGGATTGGCAAAGGTAGTTGGTGTTGAATCCCTCCAAGTAGAAATCAACAACCGCAGGGCAGCCATTACTGTTAAAAACAATGAAACAGTTGGCAGGGCCGTAGCGGCAATTAAAGAACTTGGGTACGGTGTGCCTACAGTTAAAAATTCTTTTCCGGTTCTAGGTATGACTTGTGCATCTTGTGCAAGTAGCGCAGAGAGTATCGTGTCTTTTGAACCAGGAGTTATTAGTTCTTCGGTGAACTATGCAACGGGAAATCTAACGGTTGAATACCTTCCCAATATGACAAATGCTTCAAAACTTCAAAAGGCTGTGCAGTCCATTGGTTATGACCTGTTTATTGTTGACGATACAAAGCAGCAGGAATCTTTGGAAACCATCCATGCAAAGAAATTCAAAAAGCTAAAAAACAAAACCCTATGGGCGGTTATCCTTTCCGTACCTGTAGTAACAATCGGTATGTTTTTTATGGATATTCCTTATGCCAACGAAATTATGTGGGCATTTTCTACGCCTGTAATTCTTTGGCTGGGTAAGGACTTTTTCATAAATGCATGGAAACAGGCAAAACACCGCTCCGCTAATATGGATACTTTGGTGGCATTGAGTACCGGAATTGCATACATTTTTAGTGTATTCAATATGCTTTTTATGGATTTCTGGCATCAACGCGGATTACATGCTCACGTGTATTTTGAAGCTGCGGCTGGTGTTATCGCATTCATACTCCTTGGGAAATTATTGGAAGAAAAAGCCAAAGGAAATACCTCTACTGCCATTAAAAGACTGATGGGCTTGCAACCTAAAACCGTGATGGTAATACAGCAAGACGGAACAGAAAAACAAACAGCTATTGAAGATGTAAACGCAGGCGATGTACTATTGGTGAAACCAGGCGAAAAAATTGCTGTAGATGGTTTGGTTACTTCCGGCAATTCGTATGTGGATGAAAGTATGCTGAGCGGTGAGCCCTTGCCTGTATTGAAACAAGACGGTGAAAAAGTTTTTGCGGGCACAATTAACCAAAAAGGAAGTTTTCAATTCAAAGCGGTTAAGGTAGGTAAAGAGACCATGCTTGCACAAATTATCAAAATGGTGCAAGATGCTCAGGGCAGTAAAGCTCCTGTCCAAAAATTGGTTGATAAGATTGCGGGCATTTTCGTTCCCGTGGTTATGGGAATTGCCATTCTCACATTTGTTTTGTGGGTTATTCTTGGTGGCGATAACGGGGTAGTACAAGGATTGTTAGCCGCAGTTACGGTATTGGTTATTGCTTGTCCTTGTGCATTAGGATTAGCTACACCTACGGCAATAATGGTTGGTGTTGGTAAAGGTGCAGAAAACGGCATTTTGATTAAAGATGCAGAAAGTCTTGAATTAGCTAAAAAAGTAAATGCCATTGTATTAGATAAAACAGGAACAATTACCGAGGGAAGGCCACAGGTTACTGGCATACAATGGCTGAACAATGACGATAGCACCAAAGCTATTTTATTAAGTATTGAAAAACAATCGGAACACCCATTGGCGGAGGCCGTAGTAAAACATTTGGACGGAGTCGCTACCACAACCCTATCCATGTTTGATAGTATTACAGGGAAAGGAGCCAAAGCAGATCATAATAACGAAACCTATTTTGTAGGCAATAAAAAACTATTAGCAGAGAATAACATTGCTATTGCTGATCAATTGCAACAACAGGCCGATGCATGGGGCAAACAATCCAAAACCGTCATCTGGTTTTCAAACAGTACACAGGCACTTTCTGTAATTGCTATTTCCGATAAAATCAAAGAAACATCAGTCCAGGCAATAAAAGAAATGCAGGATATGGGCATTGAATTGTATATGCTAACGGGGGATAACGAAGCCACAGCCAAGGCAATTTCAGAGCAAACAGGTATCCTGCATTACAAAGCGGAAGTATTGCCACAGCATAAAGCCGATTTTGTAAAAGAGCTGCAAAGGCAAGGCAAAATTGTGGCGATGGTGGGCGATGGAATTAATGACAGTACAGCCTTGGCAACAGCCGACGTGAGTATCGCAATGGGGAAAGGTAGCGACATTGCTATGGATGTGGCTAAAATGACCATTATTTCATCAGATCTTACCAAAATACCTCAAGCTATTCGCCTGTCTAAACAAACGGTATCAACAATCAAACAAAATCTGTTTTGGGCATTTATCTATAATCTTATCGGTATCCCTCTTGCTGCGGGGATACTGTTTCCAATTAATGAATTCTTGCTAAACCCAATGATTGCCGGAGCTGCAATGGCATTAAGCAGCGTAAGTGTAGTAGCAAATAGTTTAAGATTGAAGTACAAGAAATAATCTCAAAAAGGCTGGGTAAGGTGTAACCAATTAATAGTAATCGAGATTGACTCCACAGCCTATAAATATTTAAAAATCAAATAGGGGAAGAGCGTTACAAATAACACAAGAACAATACTGAAATTAATAATATAAAAACTAATTTAAAAATGAAAAATGTAGAATTAAGTATACCTGGTATGCAGAGTGCACATTGCCAGGCAAGAGTAAATGGCGCAATCAAGGATATTGATGGCGTAAAAATCGAAAAATTAGAGGCAGGAAAATTAGCTTTTTCTGTTGAAAGCGATGAAGTAAAACAAGTGATGGTAAACGCTATTGAAATGGCCGGCTATAAAGTAGGAGATGATAGTGAAAAAGCTTCAAGCTGCTCAACCGGCTGCTGTGTTAGCTAAAATTCTAACTTAGTTTCAGGGATGAGAAGCACTATGTTGCATATCATCCCTGAAATTTCGCAAATCAAACCAGAAATAACGTAACATTTTAACAGCCACAATATCAGACTTTTGACTATATAATATCATAAATAATTAAAATCTTTTTTAACCATGAAACTATTAATCAAAGGAATGGTATGCGATAGGTGCATTTATGTTTTATCTGAAGAATTGCCAAAGCTTGGTCTGGAAGTTACCGAAATACGATTAGGTGAGGTAATCATAAAAGAAATGGATGAAATCATTGCAGAGCATGTTATTAGAGCTATGCTGCAATCAAACGGCTTCGATTTAATATACCGCAAGAATCAAAAGATTATCGAGCAAATTAAAAGCGCCGTTGAAAAAGGAATTAATGAACAATTGAATACCGGCGAACCGGTTAAATTTTCTACACTTATCAGTAACGAATTGCATAAAGACTATGACTCTTTGAGCTCCCTGTTCTCATCTTTAGAGGGATACACCCTCGAAAAATTTATCATTTCAAAGAAAATAGAGAAAGTAAAACAGTTTTTGGTCTATACAGATCAATCGCTATCAGATATTGCTTACGCTTTTGGCTACAGCAGTCCTGCATACTTATCTAATCAGTTAAAAAAGTACACCGGCCTTACTTCTTCCTATTATAAACGAATAAGGCACTTGCAAAACACCTAAAATATCTTATCCGGGAACGAAATACAAAGTACAATAGAGTAGTGAAGTTTTAGGACAAAATATTTTAGAGTTCCCGAATATAGAATTAAATGGCACATCTCTAAGTCGTATTCGTTGTGTGTCTCCTTCAACTACAGACTGACTAACAATCATAGAAAAAATGATCCCATTAATCGTTCTCCTTTCCACATTTATCATATCCGTATTTGCTGTTAAGCTTATTCGTGGAGAAAGTACATTTACTTTCCCTGCAAGAATTGCAATGTCGGTTATGCTGTTATTTACCGCAATAGGACATTTTATCTACACCAATGGAATGGCTATGATGATGCCTGATTTTATTCCATACAAAAAAGAAATGGTGTATTTCACTGGAGTTATTGAGATCGCTGCCGCAATAGCATTGCATATTTTTAGGTTGAGAGTATTAACAGCTTGGTTACTAATTTCATTCCTTCTGATAATTCTGCTTGCCAATATTAAAGCTTCCATTGACCATGTTGATTATCAGAAAGCAACTTTTGATGGGAATGGTTTAAATTATTTGTGGTTTAGAATCCCCCTGCAGATATTATTTATTGCGTGGACTTATTTGTGTGCTGGTAAAATTATTGATGCTGAAAGCTTTACATCTAAAGTAAACAAATAATTAGGAGTAATAAAAGCAGACTACTAGTAGAAATATTCTTAGTAGTTTTTCAACAGTAATTTTGGTAGTGAAGACTGCTTAATTTTTTGACAAATGACCTAGGCTACACACAAAATTTTGAATTAAATTATTTTGCGAAACCCTGTTCCTTTACTTGAGCAGGGCTTCGTTTTTTTTATGGATGTGGCTCTAACATCATATAAATTCAAAGCACTAATGAATTAGTTGTTTTATTAACATTCCTAAACTCAAATACACTTAAGACCTAACAATAACAAAGAGTAAATTTCACAACTCTTCCCTGTAATTACGTCAAAAAAGCGGAAATCTCTCCCTATACCTTTGTCCTTGAAAATTAATTGTTTCATCATTAAACATTAGGGTATGTTATTTAAATCTAAAATACAAAGGTTAGGAATTTTAATTCCGCTATTGGGCATCTTATTAATTGCTTGTGAGAGCAAGCTGGAAAAGCAGACTGGAGAAACGGCAACAGCTAACCCAGATGCCAGCAAATTGCCTGTAGATATTATCATCGCACAGGAACAGCTGCTCAATCATGAAGAAGCCGTTGTAGGAACAATGATGTCAAATCGAGAAGTTTCCATTGTCAGCGAACTTCCTCAAAAGATTACTAAAGTAGCCTTTAAAGATGGCACCTACGTTAGTCAGGGCGCTGTGCTTTACACCCTTAATGACGGCGATATCAGATCGCGATTAAAACAAGTTGGTGCTGAACTGGAGCTGGCACAGCTGAACAAAGAACGGATGGGTAATCTCTTAAAAACCGAAACCGTAAGACAGCAGGAATACGATGAAGCGTATATGCGTTTCCGCTCTTTGGAGGCGCAGCAAGATTTGCTACATGTGCAACTTGCCAAGACGGTAATACGGGCTCCATTTTCAGGAAAAATCGGAATATCAAAAGTATATCTGGGCGCTTATGTTACGCCCGGAGCAGAGCTGGTAATGTTGCAAGATCAAAGCAACATTAAAATCAATTTTTCTGTTCCAGAAAAATACCTGCCTTTGATACAAATAGGTGATAAGGTCAGGTTTACTTCCGAGTTGTCTGACCAAGAGCACGTGGCAATTATTAGTGCTACCGAACCAGGCCTTAATGCACAAGGCAGGAGCTTGCAGGTACAGGCCATAACAAATAATGATAGCGGCCACTTTCGGGCAGGACTTTCCGCCAAAGTCTATTTCAGTGTTACCAGTAAAGGAGCAAAAGGAATATTGGTGCCAACCGAAGCCCTGGCCCCTGGCGAGAAAGGTTATACTGTCTTTGTTATTAAAAATGGGGTCGCAAAACCCGTGGATGTAACCATAAGTAATAGAACAGAAACCGATGCGGTCCTCACATCTGGCATCACAAAAAACGACAGTATTATTGTTTCAAATATGCTGCGTTTAGGAGATGGTACTCCGGTAAAGGTCTTTATGACCAAATAATTCATTTCAAATTTTATCACAATGAGTATATCATCTTTAAGTATAAAAAAACCAGTCTTGGCCGGGGTGTTTTCCCTCCTGCTTGTTATTTTAGGAATAATAGGATTGAAACAATTAGGTGTTCGTGAATTTCCTTTAACAGAACCACCCGTAATTACCGTCATCACTTTCTATCCTGGTGCAAGCCCAGATGTTATAGCATCTAAGCTTACCCGACCAATGGAAGAATCGATTGCTGAGGCAAACGGAATACGCACTATTTCTTCTGAATCCAGAGAACAGGTAAGTATTATTTCCATAGAGTTTAACCGTGAAGTGGACATTGAGAATGCGCTGAACGATGTTCGAGACAAAGTTGCCAAATCTCGCAAACAACTTCCTACCGATGTGGATCCTCCCATTGTGCAAAAGGCATCTTCGCCAGACAATTTGGTAGCATTCCTTGAAGTGGAAAGTGACACCAAAGACATAAAAGAAGTAAGTCACCTTGCTTCGACCACTATAAAAGATAAGATACAATCTATCTCTGGAATCAGTAATGTAGCGATTGTTGGCGAGCACAAATATGCCATGCGGCTTCGTTTTGATCCCGCAAAACTTGCTGCCTATCAATTGACTCCTACTGATATTAGCAAAGCCTTGCAAAAAGAAAATATTGATTTACCTGCGGGTCGGATAGAAGGAAGCAACAGCGAGCTTAGCATCCGTACGATGGGTCGCCTTACTTCTGTAAAAGATTTTGAGGAAATGCTCATCAAGCAAGTGGGTAGTACTGTAGTTCGCCTCAAAGATATTGGTTCTGCCGAATTGGGAGAAGAGAACGAACGTACCGCTATCATTAACGAAACGGGAAATCTGAATCGTATTGGTATTGGTGTAGCCATCCAAATACAGCGGGGGGCGAATGCTATTGAAGTGGTAGATGAATTTTACAAACGTCTCGAGGAGCTGCGCAAGGAAGTCCCATCTGAATACCGGTTGATTGTTGGCTTCGACTTTACCAGTTCTGTACGGGAATCTATCAAAGAGGTAGAAGAAACACTGTTCATCGCTTTCGGACTGGTGGTATTGATTATTTTTCTATTTCTTAGGGATTGGCGATCTACCATCATTCCGGTATTGGCTATTCCGGTATCCATACTTTCCGCATTTTTCATTATGTATGTGGCTGGTTTTTCCATTAATATATTGACCCTTTTAGGATTGGTACTCGCCATAGGATTAGTGGTGGATGATGCCATAGTTGTACTCGAAAATATTTATAAAAAAATTGAAGAGGGCATGACGCCCATACAAGCTGCATTCAAAGGATCTAAAGAGATTTATTTTGCGGTTATTTCCACTACCATTACATTGGCAGCCGTTTTTCTTCCGATTGTTTTCATGGGAGGAATTAGCGGGCAGCTTTTCAAAGAGTTCGCTATTGTGGTATCGGGTTCCGTAATGATATCTGCTTTTGTGGCATTGACACTTACACCCATGTTAAGTGCTTATTTTCTGAAGAAAAAAGTTAAACCAAGTTGGTTTTACCGGGTTACCGAGCCCTTTTTCGTCCGCTTAAATAATGGATATGCTAGTTTGCTTACCGCATTTATGAAGGTGAGATGGTTAGCTTGGGTATTCCTGGCGTTTACTACCGCACTCATTTATTTTGTAGGCAAGGGTCTTCCTTCAGAATTGGCGCCTTTAGAAGATCGGTCCAACATGAACCTCATCGCCGTTGCCCCCGAAGGTGTTTCTTTCGACTATATGAAAAAGCACATGATCGAGGTTGGAAAATATGTGAATGACTCTACTGACGGGCTGTATCAAACCTATTCAATGGTCGCTATTTCCTTCATCCCTGCTCCAGCCCCTGTGAATGTGGCTGTACAGAGTATCTATCTCAAAGATCCAAAAGACAGAAAGCACAGCGTTCAGGATTTATACAACCAATATGGAGCTGCGTCAGGGCAATTCAGAGGATTTCTTTTGTTTCCCTATCTGCCACCCACTATCGGTAGCCGTTATGGAGGAGGTATGCCCATACAATTTGTATTGCAATCACAAAACCTCGATAGTCTGACCGCGGTGCTTCCAAAATTTTTGGCAGCGGCACGCCAAAGTAATAAACTGATGTTTATTGATGCCGATCTTAAAATAAATAAACCCGAGGTAAAAATAAATATAGATCGTCAGAAAGCCGCCCAGATGGGAGTATCAATAGAGGAAGTTGCACATACGTTACAACTCTCCTTCTCTGGACAGCGTTACGGATATTTCTTGCGAGACGACCGTCAGTATGAAGTGATTGGACAATTAGACCGTGAGTATAGAAATGATAAAAGTGATTTAAATGCCATCTATGTTCGTTCGGCATCTGGCCAAATGATTCCACTGAGCAATCTGATAACCACAGAAGAAGCTGTAAGTCCTGCTGCCATTTACCGATACGACCAATACACTTCCGCTACCATATCAGCAGCAATGGCTCCAGGAGTAAGTCTTGCCGAAGGGATAGAGGAAATCAAAAAGATAAAGAAAGAAGTGCTGGGCGAAACTTTTAAAGCATCGTTAGCCGGCCAATCAAGAGATTATACAGAAAGCCAGGGCAATATCACCTTCACCCTCATCCTTGCTTTGGTGCTTATTTATATGATTTTAGCCGCCCAATTCGGAAACTTACGTGATCCACTCACCATTATGCTCACGGTGCCGATGGCAATTACTGGAGCTATTCTCAGCCTGTCGTGGTTTGGTCAAAGTTTAAATGTATTTAGCCAAATCGGGATTATTACACTGATAGGACTGATTACCAAGAATGGAATATTGATCGTTGAATTTGCCAACCACTTGAAAAATACAGGACTTTCAAAACGGGATGCAGCCATACAGGCAGCTGAGCAACGTTTCCGTCCTATTTTAATGACATCGCTGGCGATGATATTCGGAGCATTGCCCATTGCGCTTACTGTTAATAGCCGCCAGTCTTTAGGGATTGTGATTGTAGGAGGATTGGTGTTTTCTGGAATATTGACATTGTTCATTATCCCAGCTGTTTACTCTTATTTATCCAGTAAAAAAGGTGAGAAAGTGATAACAGAAGAAGATACCGAAGCCGAAATCCTTCCACTTGTAGAAGCATAATTTTAAATTTCAAAGAAGATAAAATGAAAACTAATATTTTAAATATAGTTGCAATATTGCTACTAATAAGCAGCCTAAATGTAGTGCATGCGCAGAAAAGAACGCTAACGCTCTCAGAAGCTTTGGAATTGGCAAAACAGGGAAACAAAGCATTGCAAGTGCAGGTTTTGGAAGAAATAAATGCCAAAGAAATGACCCGAGAAATCAAGGGTAGCTTAATGCCCAGTATTTCAGGAAACGTAGGTTATTCCTATTATTTTGATAGGCAGGCTATTTTTCTACCCGGTTCATTCGCTGGTACGGATAAGCCAGTGCAGGATATTGCCGTGGGTGGAAAAAATGCTTATAACGCATACATTTCCTTATACCAGCCCATTATTTCACCCAGCATTCGGCATCAGACAAAAGCGGCAGCAATCAATGAAAAAATCGAGAACGAAAAAACGAATGACCTCAAAAGTCGGGTGGCCTTCCAGGTTTCTACCCGCTATTTAGGCATACTGATGATGAATCGCCAACTTGGTTTACTCGATCAAAGTTTGCAACGAAATATTAAAGCACTTCAAGATTCTCGATCCTTATTGGCACAGGGAAGAGGCTTAAAATCTGACACCTTGAGGAGTTTTATTGCCGTAGAAAATTTAAAATCCTCCGTTTCTTATTTAAAAAATAATGTTGAGGTTTCGGGCATTGAATTAAAAAGTCTTATTGGATTGGAAGATCCAGCCGAATTGGAATTGACCGACAATCTTGAGTTAGATATTGAAGCAAGTAAAAGCGTGTTTTACCAAATTGAGGAGGCATTTCAAGTTGCAGAAGCAAACCGGAAAGATTTAAATATTCAAAAATTATCTATAGACCTTCAGCAAAGAAAAATAAAAGCTACGCAAGCAATGTTGTTGCCGCAGCTCTCACTGGTAGGGCAATATCAGGTACAGGCACAAGCAGATAACATGAATTTTGGACACTATACTTTGCCGAGAACTTCATTTTTAGGAGTACAATTGAGCGTACCTATTTTTAATGGCAATCGTACCAAAACTCAAATCAGCCAAGCAAAAATTAAGGCAGAGCAAGAAGATATACTACTCAACAATCTAAAAGACGAGGTTAAAACTGAACTGGCTACCATCATAAGTAAGTGGAAAGAAGCCGATGCTCAAATGGACATACAAGAAACGACGGTACAATCGGCAGAATTAAACCACCGAATGATGGATGATCGTTTCAGAAATGGCTTAGGTTCAAGACTGGAACTAACAGATTCTGAATTGGCATTAACACAAGCCAAGATTAACTACCTGAATGCTTTATATAATCTGCGAATGCTCCATGTAGAGCTACAACAAGCTCTTGGGCTGTTAAGTTTATAATTACTAACCAACAATTTAATAAAAACCATGAAAAAAAATAGCAAACAACCAATCGACCAACCTACCGCATACAGTAAACGCTGGTCAGCACTTTTATTATTATGTACTGCGCAGTTTATAGTGATTATGGACACCTCTATTATTGGGGTAGCCTTGCCAGCAATAAAAGCAGACCTTGGCTATACTCAAAGTGGCTTGCAATGGATTTTTAACGCTTATGTTATCACGTTAGGTGGCTTTTTGCTGCTAGGCGGACGCTTGTCGGATCTATTCGGTGCGCGCAAGGTTTTTATGTGGGGCTTTGCCATTCTTTCAGCCGCATCACTTTTGGCAGGCATGGCTTGGTCAGAAGCAGTACTCAATACCGGTAGAGCGTTGCAAGGCTTAGGATCGGCACTAATTGCCCCGGCGGCACTTACTTTAGTATTATCAAAGTTTACCGACCCCAAAGAAGTCAATAAAGCCTTAGGCTTTTGGGGCGCATCTGCCGCCGCTGGCGGTTCTGCAGGAGTATTTCTTGGAGGGGCTATTACCGAATGGCTTTCCTGGCATTGGGTATTTCTTATTAACATTCCTGTAGGGCTTGTTGTGCTATATTATAGCAGAAGCCTGCTGTTTAAAGGCAGTACCAAGAAAGGAAAAGTGGATATTGCAGGAGCTGTATTTGCAACTGCCGGATTGGTACTAGCGGTTTACGCTATCGTATCAGCAGAAGGTGCAGGATGGAAATCATTGCAAACCATTGGGCTTTTAGGCATTTCTGTTATACTATTTATTATCTTTTTTGTTATCCAGCAGAGGAAAAAAGATCCGTTGGTACCGCTCAGCATCTTCAAGGTCCCCAATTTATCATCGGGTAATTTGGTGATGGCGCTGTTGGCTGCCTCTTGGATTCCTTTATGGTTTTTCCTCAATCTTTACCTGCAGCAGACCCTGAATTATTCTGCTTTCAATAGTGGGTTGGCATTGCTTCCAATGACTATTTCTATCATGTTTTTGATGGTAGGTTTTACTGGTAAATTGGTTGCGAAATTTGGTTTCAAAACAAATTTAATCGCAGGACTTGTCGCACTTACTGCTTCGCTACTTTTGTTTAGCACTATCCCACCCGATGGAACGTTTTTGTTGAATGTATTACCAGCCTCATTATTGGGAGCAATCGGTATGTCATTAGCCTATATTCCTGGCACAATCGCTTCTATGTCTGGAGCCAAACCCGAAGAAACAGGACTTGCCTCTGGGTTGGTAAATACAAGTTATCAGGTAGGTTCGGCTTTGGGCTTGGCGATTATTGTGGCTATTTCTGCAGCAAAAACCAACATCGAAAAAACTTCGGGCGCAACTGATATTATGGCTTTGAACTCAGGCTTTCAAACTGCATTTTTCGCCGCAGCGGTTATCTGTGTAATTGCCGTAATTATAGCTGCTTTTTCTATCAAAACACTTAAATAGTGAATTAAAATTAGATAGCCGTTTTCCAATAGACCTTTAGTCAATCGATATAATCGCATAAAATCATTAAATCTTACAAATCAAATTAAAAATAGCGTAATCAAGAATAACGGTTAACGGCTGATCTTTGTATCAGTAAATAATTATAAAAATTTAAATAAAATGGAAAACAAGAAATTTCAATTCAAGACCAACATTAATTGTAGTGGATGCGAAGCCAAAGTAACTCCTTTTTTGAATGATATTAAAAGCGATTGGAAAGTGGACACCACTAATAAAGACAAAGTGCTTACCGTAAATTCTGAAGGGATTACCGTACAAGAAGTTATAGAAGCTGTTCAAAATGCAGGTTTTAAAATAGAGCCTTTAAATTCTTAAAATATAATATATATGAAAAAGAACTTGTTGATATTGACAATTTTGCTGCTGGGTCATTTAGCATTTGCACAAAACACAAACACCCTTTTAAGCAATTATTACAATGTAAAGAATGCTTTAGTGAATAGTGATGCCAAAGCAGCTTCTAAAGCAATTAACGATCTGCAGAAAACCATAAAATCTGAAAGCTCTTTTAAACAGAAAGACGATTTAAATAAAGCTGTGGATAAGCTGGCGAAAGCAAGCAGTGTTGAAAATCAAAGAGCGGTTTTTAATGAAGTTTCGACCCTTATGTGGCAAATAGTGAATAGCAATGATCAAGTTGGTCAACCCATTTACTATCAATACTGTCCGATGAAGAAAGCCTATTGGTTAAGCAACGAAGTGGCAATTAAGAACCCTTATTATGGTTCTCCCATGCTGACTTGTGGTACAGTTACTGAAAAAAAAATAGCAATGTGAAAGCATATCGTTTAAAATCAGGACTTTTATTAAACTTTGTAAATAAAATTTAAAAAAATGGACTTTAAAAATTTGATTCAGAAAAAACTGTTGTTGCTGGGAGCACTCACGCTACTCATTGCACAATCAGGCTTTGCCCAAAAAGTAGTACGTTATGATTTGTATGTTAAAGATACCATTGTAAACTATGCCGGGAAAAGCAAACGGGCCATTGCCGTAAACGGGCAGATACCAATGCCTACACTCACATTTACAGAAGGCGATACGGCTGAAATTGTGGTGCATAATCAACTGAAAGAAGGCACATCCTTACACTGGCATGGCGTGTTTTTGCCCAATAAAGAAGATGGAGTGCCTTATCTGACACAACCTCAGATTGCTCCTGGAACTACACATACTTACCGTTTCCCAGTTATTCAGAATGGTACCCATTGGTATCATTCACATTCTGGATTACAGGAACAAATTGGTATGTATGGGAACCTTGTATTTCTCAAAAAAGAAGATGATAAAACTTTCCGGAAAGGCATAGACGATTTACCTACAGCACCAATTGTGCTAAGCGAATGGACAAATCTAAATCCTGATAACGTGCTTAGAATGCTTCATAATGCTAACGATTGGTCTGCGATAAAAAAGGGGGCTACACAGTCTTATGCTGAAGCAATCAGAGAAGGACATTTCAAAACCAAGCTTACCAACGAATGGAAGCGTATGTTGGCAATGGATGTAAGCGATGTGTACTATGACAAAATATTAATGAATGGCAATGCTTCCACAGATTTAAAAAATATCGATGGCAATACACTTAAAGCAGGCGATAAGGTAAGACTTCGCATTTCAAACGGGGGAGCTTCTTCCTATTTTTGGCTACGTTATGCCGGTGGGAAAATAACCGTGGTTGCCACTGATGGTAACGATGTGGAACCTGTGGATGTTGATAGATTAATTATTGCAGTGTCTGAAACATATGATGTAATCGTTACTATTCCGGATGATGGAGTAGCCTATGAATTTATGGCCACTACAGAAGACCGCACCAACTCTTCAAGTTATTTTATCGGTAACGGTGTAAAAAAGCACCTTTCTCCTCTTCCTAAATTAAAATACTTTGAAGGAATGAAAATGATGAATGATATGATGAAAATGAATGGCGATCTGGATGATATGGGTATGAGTATGAGCTTGAACCAAATGGATATGAACGTTGTGATGTACCCCGAAATTACAGGAGAGACTCCAAAAAAGGAAAAAGATACCAAACAGGATATGAATATGGATGCAGCCCCTAACCAATACAATGCAAACGCTTTAGACGATATCGTAACCTTGAACTATGCAATGCTTACATCTCCTCACAATACATCACTTCCAAAGGAAGCACCTGTAAAAGAATTAAAGTTTACCCTTACCGGTAATATGAACCGCTATGTATGGAGTATGGACAATAAAGTCCTTTCCGAAACCGACAAAATACCTGTAAAAAAAGGAGAAATATTGCGCATCACAATTTACAACAATTCTATGATGCGTCATCCCATGCATTTACATGGGTTTGATTTTAGGGTAATTAACGGAAAAGAAGAAAATGCACCGCTCAAAAATGTATTAGACATCATGCCGATGGAAACAGACACTATAGAGTTTCTGGCAAACGTAGAAGGTGATTGGTTTTTCCATTGTCATATCTTATACCACATGATGTCTGGTATGAACAGGGTTTTTGCCGTTGGCGATTATAAAAATCCTTTACTTCCAGATAAAGAGAAAGCTTACAAAATGTTGCAACAAGAAAGTAATATGCTGCATTTTATGGCACAGAACGATTTCGCTACCAACGGAAATGATGGCGAAGCAATGCTACAAAATACAAGATGGAGTTTAGGGACAGAATGGCGCTTGGGCTATAACGATATGCACGGTTATGAAGTGGAAACGCATTTGGGAAGATACATAGGAAAAATGCAGTGGCTGATGCCGTTCATCGGTTTTGATTGGCGATACCGTGAAATGGGATTGGACGAACAGGAAGAGAATTTGTTTGGACAGGTCAACCAAAAAGACAATAGGGCTGCTGTAAGTTTGGGGGTAATGTACGCCTTACCAATGTTGATCAATGTGCAGGCAGAAGTCTATCACGACGGTATTGTACGTCTATCTTTAATGCGGGAAGACATACCAATTTCAAAAAGATTAAGAGCGGGCTTTATGCTTAATACTGACAAAGAATTCATGACAGATTTGCGGTATATCCTCAATAAAAATAGTAGCATTCGTACGCATTATGATAGCGATATGGGGTTTGGTGTAGGGCTTACATTGAATTATTAACTATAGAATACAGTAAAAAATAAAGATACATAATCACGAACGCGACCATACTTTACAAGAGCATAACCCATTTCACCTATAGTTTTAGATGTTGTCTGAACAATTAACAATGAACAATGAACAATTAGCAATGATCACCCTCTAATTACTCAATACTAAATACTACTCAGCACACTCCCCCCCAGCCCAAGATGTAAGCCCCGCCCGCCCAGCAACACACGGATTGCTATAAGTCTTGCCGTCACAGCCGCATACGGGATTGTATTCCATTGTACAGGGGCCATCGCTTATTTTTGATTTATCGATACATTCTAAGGTTTTTCCTGCGCCGCAGGAAGAAAAAGCAAGCAACCCCACCAAAAGCAGGGACGGGGCAAAAGAAGATTTTTTATGGATAGCGGGCATAGTTGTAAGGTTTATTTGCAACTACTAAAATACGCTAAACTTGCATTACATAGGAAGTAAGTTTTTTAATTTTTCCACCCTCAAAGTGAAAAACATCACAAAAAACCGCGTTCATCATACGGCCAACCTTGAACTGTCCCTGTACCTTGCCCTCGGCCACAACAATATTGTCTTCTTCCACAAGCCGAACGTGGGTAATTTTTGGACTGCCGGTAAAGGCAGGGTTTTCAATCTCGCCATCAAAGGCTTCCTTGCCTTCCAAATAAAATGCCCCGGGCATTTCCCAAACCACATCATCCGTCAAGCAGGAAAGAATCTGTGCATGATCGCCCTTCCTAAAACCTTCCATATAGGTGGTTACTGTTTGTTTATTTGTGGTCATTTTTTTTGTTTAAAGCATACAGCCTAAAGCCTAAAGCTTATAGCTTACAGCTGAGTTGAAAAATTAATCATCCAACTAATCCCAAAACGATCGCGGAAGGAACCGAAGTAATCGCCCCAAAATTGGTCTTCCATTGGCATTTCTATTTCGCCACCTTCCGATAATTCCTTGAACAAACGGTCGGCTTCTTTTTTACTATCCGGATGAATGCTTACATAGGTGTTGTCTCCAATCTTAAACGGCCCGTTGCCAAATCCCGGCATAGTATCGGAGCCCATTAACCACTCACTGCCTATGGGAAGCGTAACGTGCATTACGCGGTTGTTGTGTTCATCCGCAAGCGGAGGCATTCCTTCAGATGGCGGCATATCGCCAAAGCGCATTATGCCTTGTCCGGCAAATTCGCCGCCAAATACTTTTTTGTAATGATTGAACGCTGCTTCACAGTTTCCGTCAAAGTTTAAATACGGATTTAATTTTGTTGCCATAATTTTTGGTTTTAAATGTTTATAATTGAATGCTTAATAATCAATTTTTTTATTCATTTCGTAACTCATTCCCTTCAAGCCGAGCAATTTGCGCATCAGCCCTATTTGCCCCAAAAGATAATCCTCGCGCCCGATACACATGCCAATCATATTGAGCACATTTTCTTCTACAAAAGGCACGTTCATTCCAAAGGAAAACGCTTTCGAAAGCTCTTCATCCGTGGCTTCCAAAAGTTTCTGATACACTTTTGGTGAAATATTTTTGAAATTTTCCCGCAACGCTTCCAAAGTAGGATATTCCAGTTTTTCATCCAATGCCTTGGCATCCTTAAAAAGAACTTCATTGGGATCTTTTTCGTCCATTCCCAACAGATCGACCAACCAATAGCGACAGTTGACGAAATTCCCCGCCATCCAAACCACGTGATTGGTTTTGCCGTTGTTTCTTTCAAGTGCCAATTCTTCGGAAATGCCATCGAGTGCATTGAAAAAGATTTGGGAATGCATCCTAAATGCGGGAATGATAATGTTGAGTTTTTGGGATTTTGGTGTGTCCATGATTAGATTTTTTGATTATTGGATAGTTGGATTGCTGGAAAATAATGATTTTTACTTATCTTAACTATTAACTATTAACTCACAACCCACAACCCACAACTCTTAACTATAAAGCATCAATAATATTCTTCAATTGAACATTATGCCTCTCCGTATGAATGGTATTAAAACCCAGCCATTCCTGTCTTGTAAACGGTCCACCACCAGGGATTTCGGCATCCAGACAGGTTTTGGAAAGATCCATGGTTTTTATTGCTTCCCGTTGTGGTTCGATGCGTTCTTTTAAGGAAGAAAGCAAACGTTCCTTTTCGATGTGCTCGGTGGTAGGCAGTACCATTTCAGGGGATTTCATTTTAATACTGAAGTCATTGAATGTCTTTTCTATTTCAGGAAGTTTTGCAACCGGATCGCGATCGGTTTCTTCCACATTTCCATTAAGGACATCCATAATGTTATACGATTTGAACAAATGGTTTCCCAATTGGCCCGCCGTCCAACTCCCTTCAAAGGGGACGGCGTTCAATTGCTCTTCATTTAAAGAGGAAAGTTGTTGCACCAACTTGGCTGTAGCAGTATCAAATCGATTTAAAAGTTCGGTATTCATAACGCTCTTTTTTTCTATTGTAAAGATAATTAGGAATTTCGCTTTTATGAAGGTGCATTTGCGCCAATGTAATGGGTTGATTGCGACATACTTTTGAATTATCTTTGATATTAGCGAAAAGCGAAAAGCGAAAAGTGGAAAGTGGAAAGTGGAAGTGGAAAGCGAAAAGCGAAAAGCGAAGAGCCAAGAGTGAAGTGCGAAGTGCGAAAAGCGATGAGGAAAAATTCAAAAAATCCAACAATTCCACGATTAAACAATTCCACAATTAAACAACTCCACAAATGAAACATATATCAATCCTAGTCCCACAAGGCGATTCCAGTCTCAGCAATCTGGAGGCTACCCATAAAATGTTCAATATGGCCAATGATTTTCTGCTGCGCATGGGTAGAGAGCCACTTTTCAAAACGCAATTGGTGGCAACGCATAAAGACGCGCGTTTGAGCAATGGAATATTTACCATTATTCCCGATGCCACTATTGACGAAATAAAGGATACCGATTTGGTAATCATCCCGGCAATCCACGGCGATTATAAAAAGGTGATTGAAACCAACAAGGACTTTATTCCGTGGATTGTTCAACAATATAAAAATGGGGCTGAGGTTGCCAGCCTTTGTATTGGCGCTTTTCTGCTGGCAAGCACGGGTTTGCTGAATGGAAAAAACTGCGCTACCCATTGGATCGCAGCCGATGAATTCCGCGCTATGTTTCCTAATGTGAATTTGGTGGACGATAAAATAATTACCGACGAACATGGGCTTTATACCAGCGGCGGGGCTTATTCATCATTAAACTTAAATCTCTATTTGGTTGAAAAATTTGCGGGCAGGGAAATGGCGGTGCTTTCTTCCAAAGTTTTCGAAATAGATATCAGCCGAAATAGCCAAAGTCCCTTTATTATTTTTAAGGGCCAAAAAAGCCATCAGGACGATGAAATATTAAAAGTGCAGGAATTCATTGAGGCCAACTTTCACGAAAAATTGAATGTGGACGATCTGTGTTCTGAAATGGCATTGAGCAGACGCACTTTTGAAAGGCGTTTCAAAAAGGCAACTTCAAATACAATTGTTGAATATATGCAGAGAGTAAAAGTGGAAGCCGCCAAAAAGGAACTTGAAAGCGGACGGAAAAATGTAAATGAAGTAATGTACGACGTTGGTTATAACGATCCCAAAGCCTTCCGCGACGTATTCAGAAAAGTAACTGCTATGACGCCCTTGGATTATATGAACCGCTATAGCAGGTTAACTGCGGGCGTATAATAGAAAAACCTCCCCAAGAGGGAGGTTTTAATAGTTGTTATTTTAGTTTTTATTAATCCAAAATTGATAATAACAATACTTGGATTGTTACCTCCGTATTTGCCATAACAGAAATATCCAATAAGTTAAGACCTAATTGGTTTTCTACTTCAACCATTCCGGTAAATTCATATACCCCGTCGCTATCAAGATCATCATACGAAGCAAAATGCACCTCATAATCCCCTTCATTCAAGAAATGTAGACTGAATTGATTGTTGCTTCCGGTAGCTACACTACTAGTTACTGCATTGGCAAAACGCACTCCTGCTGCATTCTCGCTTTCTTCGGCAGCATTATAGCTTCCTTTGGCGTAAGCATAAACAATAGTCATGTTATCAGTTCCAGTATTGTTTGTTGCAGTTCCCATTATTGCACCTACATTATTTTTATTGACAACTCTAATGCTATTTTGCAGTTGTGTTTGTGCCGCAAAGTCATAATTGCCTCCAGCATCGGCTACAATAGCTTTACGAAGGTCGAAATCAATAACTATCTCATTCGTTGTTGAGGAGGAAACATCAAAGTTACTGTTCACATTGATAATGCTGTTTTCAGGTGTTAATTCAACCTTGGTGTCATTTGTAGTAAACACATAGTTGGCTGGAGAATTGCCATTGGCATCCGTTTCGGTATCCAATACCAAAGTTATCTCGCCGTGTGTTTCTGAAGTTAGATCAACATCGCCCAAAAGTTGGGTATCACCATTCTGCAAAGCATGTAGATCTACCGTAGTTTTGGTAAACCCGTTTACGCTTTGGCCGTCAATTTGTAAATCGGCGATAGTCACGTATACTCCCTGTACATCTGCATTGTCTATAGGCCCGTCAGTAATATATACCTTAGTGTTATAAGTTTCATCATTTGGGTCTGTACTGTCATCGTCACTACATGAGGCAAAACCGACTAGTAAAGCCAGTGCTAGCATCGATTTGTAAATTACATTTTTTTTCATAGTTTGTTTTATTATAAAAGGTTTGTTAAGCTGGGGCATTACTTTCTGCCGCAGCAATGATAGCGCATGTAAATTGACATTATTGCCAATGTTAACAAACCTTAACCTTTTTTGGGAATTCGGAAGTGTAAGAATTTGCGCTAGTTTTTCTTACAGAATAATTTCTCTATAACGTTAAACAACAACATTTTAAAAAAATTATTTAAAGCAATATTTGTATTTCAGAAGTATGATTTTGGTAACGTTTAATTAACATTGGCGATTGGAAGGTTTTTAACATTAATTACCGCCTAATTCTTTAAATAATGCGTCAAAGAAGTATTGATGATCTCGTCCCAACCCTGTTGAAAATTACTTTTAGCGAAGTCTTTATTGTCTGGAAAGCTATCCAGGCCAAGGTGCGTTAGCTTCAATCGCGTATTGTTTCCCTCTTCAAAGAGTTCAAAGGTTACAAAACTATTTCCTTCATACCCATCATAGCGCCAAGAATAGGTGATTTTCTTTTGGGGGATTACTTCCAATATTTCACAAAGATGGAGGTATTGATTGTCTTCGGTTCCGCCCATAAATTGAAATTTAAAACCTACTTCCGCCTTGAATTCCGCAAGGTCAAAATACCATTGCTTCATTTCGGTTTTATCAGTAATTGCGCTCCAAACTTTTGAAACGGGTGCGTTATAGACGCGTTCTACAATAACTGGCGAGTGTTCCATAATTATAGTATTTAGTAGTTAGTATTGAGTATTGTTTATTGTTATTTGGTTAAATGCTTTTCTAAAGCATCCAGCTTTTTGTTCCAAAATGCGTTGTATTGTTCCACCCAATTTGCCACTTCGCTTAAACTTTTCAGGTTTGCTTCACAAAACCGTTCCCGCCCTTCCTGCCTAATTGTTATAAGGCCACACTCCGTTAAAATCTTTATGTGTTTTGAAATGGCGGGTCTGCTTATTTCGAATTTTTCCGAAACAGCGTTCAGGTTCAATGTTTCTGAAGAAAGCAAATGTATTATTTCCCTACGGGTAGGGTCTGCAATGGCCTGGAATACATCTCTTCTCATAATTAATCTGTAACTGTTCGGTTACAAATATATATGTAACTATTTGGTTACGCAAATATTTTGAGAAAAAAATTAAAATAATTCCTCACAATGGAAACCTTGGCGTTGCAATAACCTTGTTATTTTTTCTGATTGCACCGCTCGGGTTTCAACCCGGAGGATATTGTCGCAATCCTCCAGATCGAAATTCCATGAGTCATTACTTTGGGTCAAACCGTTCAGCAAAGGCTTAAGTTGTTTCACATCAGCATTCCCGCTAACTGATGTTTTAAAAACCAAAACGGTATTCATATTATCTTTCATAAAAAGCAGGTGGCTCAACCCCAAGCGAGCGCAAATAAACAAATCCCTGTCCGCGGTGGTGGATTTCATTATCGATAAAATAGAAGATGGAAGAAATTACGGTGCCTTTATACATTCCAAATAATGTAATGTTTTCCTGAAACCGCGCTGTGGGAATTTGGGGCCAAAGCACATTGATTTGCTCCGTTGCTACATCCCAAAGCTCTAGTATTTTTGCTTTGCTGTTGCCGTGGTCCACGTGCTCATTTAAAGGTGCCGTTTTGCCTGAAACAATTTCCTGCATTCCCGGGCCGGCAATTCCCAAAAGTTCCATCACCATTTCGGCAAAAGTGCGCATCCCGCCAATGGAATGACTGAAAAATTCCTTTTCGGGAAAGGCTTCAATGGTTCTACGGGTAAGGTTTCGGTGGCCTTGATAATGCGCCAAAAGTGCTTCTGATGAAATTACCTGTGCTGTGTTGTTTTCTGTTGCATTCATAATTCTATTTTTTAAGTGATTATTATTTCTGAAACCAAAATTAAATAGGGTGGGTGACAACCGTTTGTCAGTAGGAAAAATAATTTTCATAATTATTTACAAGAGTCTTCGACTGTGCTCAGACTGACAATCGTGCTCAGAGGGAAATTTGTCTTCGACTGCGCTCAGACTGACAATGTAAAATTGATTTTGCAATTCGTTTGTCATGCTGAGCTTGTCGAAGCATTGAAATATTATCTTTGAAATATGAGCGCAGAAACCCTTAATCGTTTTGATAGAATCGTGGCAATCCTTATCCAGTTACAGTCCAAAAAAATTGTAAAGGCGCAGGAATTGGCAGATAGGTTTAACGTAAGCCTTCGCACAATTTATCGCGATGTACGCTCTTTGGAAACCTCCGGCGTACCCATAGTGAGTGAGGCTGGCGTGGGCTATTCCATTATGGACGGCTACCGCTTGCCGCCCGTAATGTTCACCCGCGAAGAGGCCAGCAGTTTTGTGGCCGCAGAAAAACTGATGCAGAAATTTACAGATAAGTCCTTCGGTGCTTATTATGAATCTGCAATGTTCAAGGTGAAATCTGTTTTGCGCGGAAAGGAAAAAGAATGGATTGATGCCCTGCAAGCACAAATAATAATTAACCCTGCCGAAACTCTTTTTAACGAAAACATTCCTAATGCGCTTGAAATTCTTTTTGAAAGCATCGCCGAAAAGAAGCAGGTTTTTGTGAAATACCAATCTCTGGAATCTGATAAACCTTCGGAAAGAAATATAGAGCCCGTTGGCATATTTCACGAGAACAATTATTGGTATGTAAAGGCATATTGCCATTTCAGAAAGGATTACCGCCAATTCCGAACGGACAGATTGCTTCGCATTCAACGTACCGATATGACTTTCCAATTGATGCATGGAAACTTGGATGATTTACGGAAAAGTTATGACGATTCCCCCAAAACGAAAGTGCGGATCCGGGTTGATAAAAGCATAGTGAAATACATTAAAAGCGATCGGAAAGGCTATGGTTTTATTTCGGAGGAAATAAAAAAGGACGGTATTGAAATGACATTCCAAACGCACAGTAAGGAAGGTTTTGCCCGTTGGTTTCTCACGTTTGGCGATTATGCCCAAATTCTGGAACCCCAAAGTTTAAAAGAACGTCTTTTGGAAATAGTTGAAAACACAAAAAATAATTTGTTGTAAAAGAATAGTTTCCTCTTTAAAATGTCGGAATCGCCCACTCCTTTGAAAAGGTTTTATCCCTACATTTGCTGCCAATTTTGTTAAAATGGCAACCAGATCCATAAAATCATTTTTCAGTCTTTTAAAAGAAGCCATAAGGGGCAGGGAAATCGACCTTACCCAAATCAGCATCAAGAAGGCCATCTTTTTGCTCGCAGTTCCCATGATTTTGGAGATGAGCATGGAGTCTATTTTTGCTTTGGTGGACATAATGTATGTGTCGCAGATAAGTACAAATGCCGTCGCCACAATCGGTTTAACGGAATCCGTAATTACACTTGTATATGCTTTGGCGGTAGGTCTTAGTATGGCAGCAACCGCTATTGTTGCCAGACGTATTGGCGAAAAAGACACTGAGGGCGCCAAGCGGGCGACAGTGCAGGTTATTATTTTAGGGGTATTGGTGTCTTCAGTTGTAAGTATCTTGGGTATTCTTTTTCCGAAAGAAATCTTGGGTCTAATGGGTGCCGAACAAGATTTAATTGATGAAGGCTACAGGTATACACAAATTCTTTTTGGTGGAAACTTCACCATTGTACTGTTATTTCTTATCAACGCAGTTTATAGGGGCGCGGGAAACGCAGCTATGGCTATGTGGACGCTTATTCTTTCCAATGCAATAAATATAATTCTGGATCCAATCTTCATTTTTGGTTGGGGACCAATTCCTGAATATGGAGTTGCCGGTGCTGCAATAGCCACAACTATTGGTCGTGGTACTGCGGTACTTTTCCAACTGTATATTTTATTCTACGGAAGTACAAGAATCCGATTGGCATTTAAGGATTTAGTGGTGAACGTTGGGGTAATGATAAACCTTATTAGAGTTTCACTTGGCGGCATCGGGCAGTTTATTATTGGCACGAGCAGCTGGATTTTTTTGATGCGGATTATTAGTGAATTTGGAAGTGAAGTGCTTGCCGGATATACCATCGCCATTAGGGTGATGATGTTTACAATGATGCCAGCATGGGGTTTAAGCAATGCCGCAGCAACCTTGGTAGGACAAAATTTGGGCGCCAACCAACCCGAACGCGCCGAAACCTCTGTGTGGAAAACCGCCAAATACAACGCTATATTTATGGTGGCCGTATCCGTAATTTATCTGCTATTTGCCAAAACAATAATCAGTTGGTTCAGCGTAGAGCCGGAAGTTTTAAGA
Organism: Aequorivita sp.; assembly: GCA_030690315.1. Classification (GTDB taxonomy): domain Bacteria; phylum Bacteroidota; class Bacteroidia; order Flavobacteriales; family Flavobacteriaceae; genus Aequorivita. The sequence continues at coordinate 126,951 of JAUYGY010000019.1, read as the reverse complement.
TACGGCGCGCTCAGTCTGCAAATTGTTGCGGTTGGCTATTTTCTCTATGCTTACGGAATGACGGTAACCATGGCTTTCAACGGCGCTGGCGATACAAAAACGCCAACTATTATCAACTTCTTCTGCTTTTGGGTATTCCAATTGCCATTTGCGTATATAACTTCACTTGTATTCAATTGGGGGCCCGTGGGGGTGTTTGTCGCCATCGCTTCCGCGGAATCCTTGATAGCGATTATTGCGATACTTTGGTTCAAAAAAGGAAAGTGGAAAACCATAAAGGTGTAGCTTTCGAAACCTTTTTTCATCCTAAAGGCTTACTTTTGCAGCCTTAAAAAATGTATGATTATGAAAAAGACATTCGATGTGCTAATAGAAATCCCCAAAGGCAGCCGCAACAAATACGAATACGATTTTAAACTGAGGAAAATCCGTTTTGATAGAATGCTTTTCAGCAGTATGATGTACCCGGCCGATTACGGTTTTATTCCTGAAACCTTGGCGCTGGACGGCGACCCGCTTGACGTACTTGTTTTGGGTGGCGAACCCACTTTCCCCATGTGCGTGATGCACGTGAAGCCAATAGGTGTTTTCCACATGGCGGATGAAAAGGGCCCGGATGAAAAAGTGATCTGCGTCCCAATTTCAGATCCTATTTGGAGCAGTTTGAATGATTTATCTGATATAAACCCACATCTTGTTCGTGAAATTGAACATTTCTTTCAGGTTTACAAGGATCTTGAAAAGAAGAAAGTGGACGTTGGGGGCTGGGGCAATGCCGATGAAGCAATAGAAATCTACACGCAATGCGTAAAACGCTACCAGGAAACCCCTGAGGTTCAGGGGCATTTCAGTATTTAATAAAAGACGTAAGATTAAAGGACGTAAGACTTAGGACTGATCTTGCACAGATTCTTATGTCTTACGTCCTATGTCTTATCGCCCTAAGTCATTTTCTTGTTTCGTATCCCAAACCATTTCCCTATTTTTGCAGTCGCAAATTTGAAAACCAATCTTAATTAAATAAATTATGGAATCAATGATGATTTACGCGCCAATAGTAATGGCGGTAGTAGGCTTACTCTTTATGGCCATTAAACGCTCATGGGTATTGAAACAAAACCCAGGAGATGGTAAAATGAAAGAAATAAGCGACCACATTTATGAAGGTGCCTTAGCCTTTTTGAATGCGGAATATAGGTTGCTTGCCGTTTTTGTTGTTATTGTGAGTGTTGCATTGGCAGTAGTTTCATTTGTTGTTCCAACAACACATATATTAATTGTTATAGCATTTATATTCGGTGCATTTTTCTCAGCCTTGGCCGGAAATATGGGGATGAAAATAGCAACCAAAACCAACGTTCGTACTACACAGGCAGCACGCACCAGCTTGCCAGAGGCCCTGAAAATATCTTTTGGGGGCGGTACGGTAATGGGTCTTGGGGTTGCAGGTCTTGCGGTTTTAGGTCTTACTTTGTTCTTTATCATCTTCTTCCACGTGTTTATGAACGGTGTATGGGAGCCAACAACTATAGATGGTATAACCAGAACCCCACAGGAATTAATGACTATCGTGCTTGAAACTTTGGCCGGATTTAGCTTAGGTGCGGAATCTATTGCTCTTTTTGCTCGTGTTGGTGGTGGTATTTACACAAAAGCTGCCGATGTGGGAGCAGATTTGGTTGGAAAAGTGGAAGCTGGAATTCCTGAAGACGATCCACGTAACCCAGCAACTATTGCCGATAACGTTGGCGATAATGTTGGTGACGTGGCAGGTATGGGCGCCGATTTATTTGGCAGCTATGTTGCAACAGTGCTTGCGGCAATGGTTTTAGGTAACTATGTTATAAAAGATATGGGCGGGGCAATTAATGATGCTTTTGGAGGAATTGGTCCCATTTTATTGCCAATGGCAATTGCAGGTGCAGGTATTATCATTTCGGTTATTGGTACTATGCTAGTGAAAATAAAAAGTAACGATGCTAAGGAAGCTCAAGTTATGGGTGCCTTGAATATTGGGAACTGGGTTTCAATAGTTTTAGTCGCTGTTTCTTGTTTCGTCCTTGTAAACTGGATGCTTCCTGAAACCATGAACATGAGTTTCTTCGGGGAAGGTCTTCAGGAAATTTCCTCAATGAGAGTGTTTTATGCCACTTTGGTCGGTTTGGTTGTAGGTGCCGGAATATCATCGGTAACTGAATACTACACTGGTTTAGGTAAAAAACCAATCCTTAAAATAGTTCAACAATCATCAACTGGTGCCGGGACTAATATTATTGCTGGTTTGGCAACGGGGATGATCTCTACTTTCCCTTCAGTATTACTTTTTGCAGGCGCTATTTGGGCGTCGTATGCATTTGCCGGCTTTTACGGTGTTGCCCTTGCAGCTTCTGCAATGATGGCCACAACTGCTATGCAACTTGCAATTGATGCTTTTGGCCCGATTAGCGATAATGCCGGAGGTATTGCCGAAATGAGCGAGCAAGACCCAATTGTTCGGGAACGTACCGATATTTTAGACTCTGTTGGTAATACAACTGCGGCAACTGGTAAAGGTTTTGCAATTGCTTCCGCAGCGTTAACTTCTTTGGCGCTTTTTGCTGCTTATGTAACCTTTACGGGTATAGATGGAATTAACATCTTTAAAGCTCCTGTTTTAGCAATGCTTTTTGTGGGTGGTATGATTCCAGTTGTTTTTTCTGCATTGGCAATGAACGCTGTTGGTAAAGCTGCAATGCAAATGGTGAATGAAGTGAGAAGACAGTTCCGCGAGATTCCAGGAATTATGGAAGGTACCGGCAAACCTGAATACGATAAATGTGTGGCTATTTCAACAAAGGCTTCCTTAAAGGAAATGTTATTGCCCGGTGTTATGACTATTGGTTTTCCATTGGTTATTGCGTTCGTGCCGATGATTTTTGGAATGGAAAATATGGCAATAGCCGAAATGCTTGGAGGATATATGGCTGGAGTTACCGTAAGTGGTGTGCTTTGGGCTATTTTCCAAAACAACGCTGGGGGTGCTTGGGATAACGCTAAAAAATCTTTTGAAGCCGGAGTTTTAATCAATGGCGAAATGACCTACAAAGGAAGCGATGCCCACAAAGCAGCCGTAACCGGTGATACCGTGGGTGATCCTTTCAAAGATACTTCAGGGCCTTCTATGAACATTCTGATTAAGCTTACTTGTTTGATCGGACTTGTAATCGCACCGATTCTTGGAAACCACGATAGCAATACAATGGCTGCTGAAACCTCTTCCGAAGAAGTTTACTTTATTGATGCCGATGGAAACAAAACCATCCTTACTGAAAAACAGGTGCAATATCTTGAAACCGGAAACACTATTGAAACGGGTGAAAATTTAAAAGACAAAACCGAAACTATGGTTGAAATGTTGAAGAATGACAACAATGATCAAGTAACAGCAAACGTTACTATTATAAAAACCGTTGATGGCGTTGAAACAACCGAAACCAAAACCTTCACTGGCACCGAAGAAGAAGTTCGTGCACAATTGAAAGATGTGGAGGGAATGAAAATAAAAATAAAGGATAAGGAATAACTGCTATTCAATAATCCCTTTTTCAAATAAAAACCCTGTGAATTCACAGGGTTTTTTGTTCTCAATACTCAGTACAAATTACACATTACAAATCATTGTTGTCCTATATAATTATAACAATATCAAAAGAAACATTGTGTTATAATGCCGTCCCTACGGGACGGATGGGCTTGGGGGGTGTTTTCTTTTTTACCTATATTTAATGCCTAACGGCATAACCATCCACATAAGAAATTACCAGAAATAAAGAAAATACAAGGAACTAGTATTTTTGATGGGACATTACATTATTTTTAATATGGACAACAATAATTACTCATTACACATTACTAATTACTTTAGCTTTGCTATGAATTTCTTCAAAAAAGACCCTTTACAAATTATCACTTTCCGAAGCTATGGCACGTCAAACCATTTATACGTAAAAGGCCGTGCACTGGAGGATGAAAACATCGACCTTTCCAAAAAAGGTTTTTTCAACCTACTGTGGAATACCTATAAACGCTTTGAAACCGATTTGGTGAAAAATACCCCACTGATCTTAACCCTTCCCGATGGCAGAAAAATTGAAACTAAAAGTGATGATCAGGGCTATTTTTTGATTGATGAAGCTATCGAGAATATTTCGTCATTAGTCAATGAAAAGGGTTGGTTGGAATATGAAATGTCCTTTGCTGAAAAATCCCAAAATATAAAAATACAAAGCGACAATAAATTTTCTGGCGAAGTAATGATTACTTCTGAAACGGCTACATTCGGGATAATTAGCGACATTGACGATACCATAATGCACACGGGTTTAACGTCACGCTTTAAGTGGAGAGTGGCTAAAAACACTGTTTTTAAAAGAGCGGAAAAACGGGTTCCATTGGAAGGAGCGGCAGCTTTTTATGAAAAATTGAGGGATGGAAAATCCGGCAAGGATTGCAATCCGTTATTCTACGTAAGCCACAGTCCGTGGAACCTTTACAACTATTTGGAAGTATTTCTTGAAAAGCACAATTTCCCCAAAGGCCCTATTTTGCTTCGAGATTTTGTAAATCCCTTCGCTAAAAAATACAAACCCGAAAAGCCGCAGAAACAACAGGAAATCATCAATATTCTGAAAACATATCCGCAATTGTCGTTCATCTTAATTGGCGACAGCGGCGAACACGACCCAGATATTTATATTGAAATTGCCGAAGCACACCCAGAACGAATCCTTGCAATTTACATGCGAAGCGTGAATCATAGCCGAAAAATGATTCGCGTAAAAGGTCTTTTCGAAAAGTATGAAACTGTGCCCGTTTTATTGGTGGACAAAAGTGAGGCCGCCATGGACCACGCCAAGCAACAAGGTTTTATAAAATAGCATTTTTGAAATACTCATAGGTTGCCAACTGCGACTGCAAAGGTTTTTCAGAATTCCTCACATATTCATTCCGCTGTTCGGCATCAACAATTCGGGCTTTTACGTTGTCTTCCAATTCAATATTTAGCAGCTCCCGAATTGTTTTTTTATGATCTGCATCCCAGATTGGCGTTACTACCTCAATGCGGTGGGTAAGGTTTCGTGTCATCCAGTCGGCCGAGCCAATAAACAGCTTCTCATCGCCATTATTTCCGAAGAGATATACCCTGCCGTGTTCCAAAAAACGATCAACAATACTGATAATGTGAATATTTTCACTTTGGCCCTTAATTCCCGGCACTAAAGAACACATTCCTCTAATCAGTAATCGAATTTCAACACCGGCATTGCTGGCTTTGTAAAGCTCCATTATCATCCGCTCGTCTTCCAAGCTGTTCATTTTTAAAATAATCAATCCCTTTTTGCCTGCAGTTGCCAATGCAATTTCATCTTCAACCAGTGCCGTAAAACGCTCGCGGGTTGTAAATGGCGACACCAGCAATTCTTTGGTTTTTGGGATAATCATATCGCGTTCCAAAACCATAAAAACTTTTTTCAAGTCTTTCGTGATCTTTTTATTGGAAGTCATTAATCCAAAATCCGTATAAAGTTTCGCAGTGTTTTCATTGAAATTTCCAGTGCCGATGTAAGCGTATCGCTGCATTTTTCCTTCTATTCTGCGTTCAATATAAAGTATTTTAGAGTGTACTTTTATATCCGGATAACTGTAAATTACTTTGGCGCCACTTTCTCGAAATATCGCGCCCCATTTAAAATTGTTTTGCTCGTCAAACCGTGCTTTTACTTCCATAAATATGGTTACATCTTTCCCATTTTTTGAAGCGAGCGCAATGGCATCATTCAGGGCAGACTCATCTGCAGAGCGGTAAATGGTCATTTTGATTGTTGTTACGGTTGGATCTGATGCGGCTTCCTCCAGCAATTTTATTACGGGTTTAAAACTTTGGTAGGGGTAATGAAGCAATTGATCTTTCTTGTCAATTTCCGCAAAAATGGAATCGCAATCTTCCAAAATAGGATGCGGTAACGGCATAAGTTTTTCGTTGGCAAGTTTCTTCTGCGTAGGATTTGGGAACCCGAAAAAATCCTTGAAATTGTGGTAACGTCCGCCCAAAACAACATCGGTCTGATTAACGTCGAGCGCATTTTTTAAAATGTCTTTAAATTCATTCGGCATTTTTGGATCGATCAAAATGCGGGTGGCTTGGCCGGTATCTCTTTTGGGTAGGGCTGCCTTTATTTTTTCCATCAAATTTCCGGAGAATTCATCTTCAATATAAAGTTCTGCATCGCGGGAAATTTTAATCGAAAAGAAATCGGTTTTGCCCTTTTTTGAATATTGATTTTCGAGATTGAATTTTAAAATATCATCAATAAATGTAATGTGAAAATTCTTGTTGTCTTCCGAAGGAAACACAAAAAAACGCGGTTCGGTTTCTGGGATTTCAACTAAAATAAATTCCTCATTTTCAATTTGAGCAGCCAGATAAAGCCGTTCATTCTTTACAAAAACAGCATGGTTTTTAGTGCTGGGATTGCTGCTTATTTCAATAATTTGCTTTAGGATTTCTTCAAAATAAGTGGTGGCTTGCTTCTTTTGTAATTCTGAAAAATCTTCGTGGCGAATAAGGTGGATTCCCTCCAAAGCCAGTTGCGGAATTATTTCTTCCTTAAAAATTCTTCCAAATTCGTCTTGCTGAATATCAACCTGATTTTTTATTTCCTTTAAAACGCTGTTTGGTTTGCTTATCAGTTTTTTCCGAAGCGGTTTTTCAATTTTTTTGATCTGCCGAATATCGGAAACGCGCACCCGGAAAAATTCGTCCAGATTTGATGAAAAAATTGCAAGGAATTTTATGCGCTCGTAAAGCAGATTCCCGTCGTCCGCAGCTTCCTGCAAAACGCGGTGATTAAAGCGAAGCCACGAAAGATCGCGGTGGTAAAATTTGGTGTTATAGAGTGTTGCCATAGTATTTATGGCAAAATAATGGTTTTAAAAATAGGAAAGTGTAATGGAAACGTTAAGGTTTAAAACAAGCCATGCAACTCTGCATCAATCTTATTGATTACCTGCCCCAAATGTTCGGGATCGTCCACAAAGTTGATGTTATCCACATCAAAAATAATGAGGTTGCTTTTGTCATAACCGTGAATCCAGGCCTCGTAACGCTCGTTGAGACGGCTTAGGTATTCAATGCTGATGGAGTTTTCATATTCGCGGCCGCGTTTGTGGATTTGGTTTACAAGATTGGGAATACTGCTTCGCAAATAAATAAGCAAATCTGGACCTGCGGTAACGCTTTCCATTAAATCAAAAAGCGAACGGTAGTTTTCAAAATCGCGGTTGGTCATCAAGCCCATAGCGTGCAGGTTTGGGGCGAAAATATTGGCATCCTCATAAATGGTTCTATCTTGGATTACATTTTTGCCTTTTTCACGAATTTCCACGATCTGGCGGAAGCGACTGTTCAAAAAGTAAATTTGCAGGTTGAAGGACCAGCGCTCCATTTGATTGTAAAAATCGTCCAAATAAGGGTTGTCTTCAACATCTTCATAATGGGCCTGCCATTTGTAATGTTTTGCCAATAAACGTGTAAGGGTGGTCTTTCCGGAACCTATGTTTCCTGCAATTGCAACGTGCATATTTATTCTTGGGTTGGAAGGGTTAGTTTAAAAGTGTGCAAATTTTCGCCGTCATAAATATACAGGAAATCATTGGTAAGCTGCAAATCTTTAATTGTTATTTCGGGGAACGACAGCTTTACGGTTTCGTGTGAAATGGCTTCATTGCGCTTTGCGAAATCGGGAATATAATAAAGCGAATTTTCCTTTAAAGCGATCAAGTTTTCATTCTGCTGAATAATCCGTTCATAACCTTCGGAAGGAGCTTCATTTAAAATACTTCCATAAATATTGAAAGCACGTAAATTCTTTTCCATTAAAGTGAAACAATAATTGAAATTGCTTGCCTGCGATATCAATTTCCCAGGAAAAGGCTGCGAAACTACAGTTTGCAATTTGGAACCGTAATTGTAAAGTTCCAGCTGCTGGGTGTCCACATTAAAAAGCCATAGACTATTGTTTCCGGCATTTGTGGCGGTGCTAACGTTAAAAAATTGCGGTAAATTATTAAAATTTATACGTTCAATTTCATTCAATTTATTGTCCAGCAAAACCACCGTATTTGTATCCTGAAAAAACACAACAACTTTCAGCGGATTTATTATATCTACCGAAGTAATCCGCCCCAATTGCAGGTCGTTGAAAAGAAAATTGCCGTCTGGGCCTTGCTTGTTCAGGACGTGATCTTTTATGAAGTAAGTATTTTTGTAATTATCCAAACCTATAAACCTATCAACAACAAACGGTGCCTTGCTAATTGGAGCGAGGCTTTGCGCAATGCTCATTTGGCAAATAAGCAGAAAAAGAATTAAAAATTGTTTCATAGAGTGGGCAAGTTACAAAATGAGGCTATTATTTAAACGATAAATAATGTAACAGATTATAACTTGGTTCGTCTTAGTGGTAGCGATTATTTTTGTTCAAACAAATTAAACTATTCTTAAACTTTTTTGTCAAAGTGTTTTAATTTTTACTTTTAAGCTTCAACAAATTCTTATGATAAAATATACTCTAATTTTTCTGCTCCTTTTTTCTTTCGGAATAAACGCCCAAAACATAAGCGGTCAAGCATTTTATGAATCCAAAACCACGGTAGATATGGATGCCCTTGGCGGAGGTCGTGAAATGAGCGAAGAGATGAAAAAAACCGTGGCTCAAATGATGAAAAGCGCGTTGGAGAAAACCTACGTTCTTACCTTCAACAAAGACGAATCCATTTATAAAGAAGAGGAAAAACTGGATGCCGCGCCAATGAATCCAGGTTTTAAAATGATGATGAGCAGTTTTACGCCCGGAGTTCAGTACAAAAATCTGAAAACAGGACAGATTGTTGAGGAAAATGAATTCTTCGGAAAACAATTTTTGGTGACAGATTCCATTAAAACTTTGGATTGGCAAATAACAAAGGAATCAAAACCCATTGGCCAATACATTGCTTTTAAAGCCACTGCAATTAAAAAAGTGGATCCCAATGATTACAGCATGGCTCGCCCAAAAAAGAAAGATGAAAAGGAAAATGCTGAAGTGAAAAATGACAGCGCCCAAACCCAAGATCCTATGGATATGATCGAAATTCCAGAAGAAATTGAGGTTACCGCTTGGTTCACCCCTCAAATTCCAGTAAGCAATGGACCCGGCGAATTTGCGGGACTTCCCGGTCTTATTTTGGAATTGAATGTTTACAGAACCACACTTTTGTGTTCCAAAATTGTGATGAACCCAAAAGATGCCGAAAATATTGAACCTCCCACAAAAGGAAAAGAAGTTACACGTGCCGAATACGTAAAAATAGTAAAGGAAAAAACAGACGAGATGCGTGAGAATTTTAGAAACAGCGGAGGCAATGGTCGTCGTGGTGGTGGTTTTTAAAAACATTTTTTCATTATCACCGCATATTCAATATGTCTGGTCGAGCGCAGTCGAGACCTAGTTTTCCTGAATGCATACTATGAAAAAACTACTCTGGTTAGTTGCCCTTATTTTTAGTCTTTCCCTTTCCGCGCAAAGCATAAAGGTAAAAGGAACAATCAAGGATAGCATCGGCAATGCGCTGGAATTTGCCAATGTTATTGCCAGTATAAAATCTTCCGGCGCAACGGAATCCTACGGAATCACAAATTACCAAGGGCGCTATCAGCTTGATCTTCCAAAAGGTAACAACTACATTTTAAGAGCAAGCTTTTTGGGTTATGAAACCAAGGAACAAACGGTAAATGTTCCCGCCGATGCCGAGAATATTGATTTGGATTTCATCTTAAATCCGCAGGAAAACCGATTGGACGATGTGGAAATTGTGTACGAAATGCCAGTAACGGTAAAGGGCGATACCATTGTTTACAATGCCGACAGTTTTACAAATGGCGACGAACGGAAATTGGGTGATGTAATGAAAAAGCTGCCCGGCGTTGAGGTTAATGAAGATGGCGAAATACAGGTTGAAGGGAAAACCGTAACCAAAGTAATGGTTGAGGGAAAAGATTTCTTTGATGGCGACAGCAAATTGGCCACCAAAAATATTCCCGCCGATGCCGTTGATAAAGTGGAAGTACTTCGAAATTATAACGAAGTGGACCAAATGCGCGGCCTCGGAAACGATCGCGATAACGTTGCGATAAATATTAAATTAAAAGAAGGAAAAAAGAACTTTTGGTTTGGAGAAGTTACTGCCGGGGCAGGGCTGGCAGACGAGTATGAAGAAGAAAACGGGCGTTATTTGTTGCATCCAAAGTTGTTTTATTACAGCCCGAAATACAGTATTAATTTAATAACTGATTTCAACAATATTGGGGAAGTGCCTTTTACGTTTCGCGATTATTTCAACTTTACGGGTGGGTTTAAAAACTTCAATAGGGGTGGCGGAACCAATTTCAACATTAGTGACAGCGACCTCGGGTTTGCAGTTTCACAAAACGATCGCGCAAAAAGCATTGATGCGAAATTTGTTGCCGGAAATTTCAGTTATGCGGTGAATGATAAATTGGACGTAAGCGGCTTCGGAATTTTGAGCGATAACAAAACGAACATTGTAAATAACAGCATCAGACAGTATATTCTCACTGGAATTACTGAAAACACAAATACTGAAAACGATCAGCGCAACCAATTGGCAATGCTTAAAATGAGCGCCGTTTATAAACCCAACACAAACTTTCAGTTGGATTATGACGCCTTGGTAAAAACTTCGAAGCAAACGGAAGATGATACTACCATTTCAATAGTTGGCGGAAACCAGAATAATATTTCCGAAGTAAAGGAGAACAAACCCTTTTCAATAAATCAAAACGCGAATGCTTACTACACTTTAAACGACAAAAATATTTTCGCTGCGGAAGTGCAACATTTATATCAAAACGAAGATCCTTTTTATCAAGCGGTGCAGGATAACATTCCATTTCGTGGAGTTTTTACCGTTATAAATGATACTCTAAATAGCAACAACGATACTTTTGATCCTTTGGAACAATCGGACCGTTACAACGTGAATCAAAACAAAACCGTAAAAAGCAATAAACTTGATGCAAAAGTTGATTATTACTACGTTCTTAATAATTTGAGCAATCTTAATTTTACAATTGGCACAACTTACAGCAACCAAAAATTCAACTCCAGTATTTTTCAGGTTTTGGACAATGGAAGCCAAAATGCTTTTACTGAAAACGATTTCAACAACGATGTAACTTATACTTTTACGGATGCATTTTTTGGACTTCATTATAAGTTAAAAAGCGGGAAATTCATTTTCACCCCGGGCGTTACGCTTCATAATTACAATTTGAAAAACGAACAATTGGGAACAACTTCCACACAAAACGATTGGATGGTTTTACCGGATGTGAATGTAGTTTTGGAGTTGAAGAAAAGTGAAAACCTGCGTTTTAATTACGCAATCACTACCGAATATAGCGATGTGAACAATTATGCCCAAGCCTATGTTTTCAATAATTACAACCGCCTTTTCCGCGGAAATCGCGAGTTGGAAAATTCACTTTCGCACAGTTATAATTTAACGTATTTCAGCTTTAATCTTTTTAATTATACAAACATTGGCGGGAATTTGAGTTACACGAGACGGATTGATGCCATCAAAACAAACACTGAATTGGTGGGCATTAACCAAGTGAGCAGTCCTATAAATTTTGACAGCAACTTCCCCGATGAAACATTTTTGGCGGTGGGAAGGTTCAGCAAAACCATAAAAAAAGTTCAGTTTAAACTTGATGCGGCTGTATTTCTTAGCAAAACGAACAACACTATAAATGACGAAATAAAGGAAAGCCAAAGTTTAACGCAGAACTATAACGCCAGTGTTTTGAGTAACTTTAAGAGTTTTCCAAATTTTGAAGTGGGGTATCGCCTCACGAAAAATGAATATGACAACGGTGGCGTTGAGCAAACTTTTTTTACAAATCGTCCGTATGCAAACGTAAACCTTCGGTTTTTGAAGGACTTCAATCTTTTTGCAGAATGGGATTATTACAAATACACCAACGATGCCAAAACGGTGGAGAATAGTTATTCTTTCTTTAACGCCAACTTGTATTACCAAAAGGGCGAAAGCCCTTGGGAATTCTCGGTGCAGGCTACTAATATTTTGGACACAGAATCTATTAATAACGACAGTTTTAACGATCAGTTCAACACAACTTCACAGTATTTTGTGATGCCTCGAATCGTGATGTTTGTTATAAAATATGATTTGTAACTGTCATTGCGAGCGAAGCGAAGCAATCTCATTAATTTTACCTAAATTTCCCTAAAAAATTTGCGCTATGCGAAACATCTTCCTCGGTATTGTAATTGCCTTTGTAATCGTTTTCGGCCTTCGTTATTGTGAAAACAAAAAAGATAATCGCGAACAGTTGGAAGCCAACTCCGCTTTAATTCAAAAGGAATTAAAAAACGTGGGTAAACTGATTGTTACCGAAGGCAGCTATGCGCAGGTTTTCAGTTATAACGATAGCAAAGATTTGCTTTACGGAATGTTCGATGCCCGAAAAAAGGCATTGATTGTGGTGAACGCGAAAGCAACGATTGCATATGATTTAAGCCAAGTAAACACAGAAGTTGACGAAACCACAAAAACTGTAACCATTACAAATATTCCCGAACCGGAGCTTTCCATAAATCCGAATATTCAATATTACGATGTTACGCAGGATTATTTGAATCAGTTTACAGCAACCGATTACAACAAAATTAAAAGCCGGATTGAAAAATCACTTCGCAAAAAAATAGAACAATCGGAACTGCGAACAAACGCCGAAAACCGCCTGATTTCAGAGCTACAGAAAATTTATATTTTGACGAATTCTATGGGGTGGACGTTGAAATACAATACCACGGTAATAGAAAATGAAGTGGAGCTAAAAAAGCTGAAACTATAGCATATACTCTTCGGCATGGCCATTTTGAACCAGCCATAGATTCAAATCTATATCGTCCACAATAATATTTGCCAGATAGCGCCCGTACTTTTCCTGCTTATCTTTGTATGAATTGATAGTAACTTCTTTATCCAAAATCATAGCCCGCATAATGTCTCGAACCACAAGTCCCCTTTCTCTTTCTTCACCGCGTATTTCGGGAGTGTTTATTCCGTAAAGACGAAATTTCATTTGCTGAAAATGGTAAAATCCCAAATCTACCATCGCGGTCACGGTATCACCGTCATAAACATCGATGATTTTTGCTTTGTATTGATACATAACTTCAATTTTTTGATTAGTATTTATAAAGCTACAAAAAACTGAGGATCAATAGATTAAAAATTATGGATTTATAGATCTCGCCTTTTTGAAGGGAGGGAAGGGATGTTAAAGTTTATTGCTCAAACTAAACCAACCACCGCCGTTCATGGCTTCCACTCCGTTGCTTTTTAAAATGGTTGCGGCACTGCCACTTCGCATGCCACTGGCACAGCAAGTAATTACAGGTTTGTCCCATTTTTTTATTTCATTTATTTTTGAAGAAATATTCTGCAGCGGAATATTTTTCGAACCCGGAATGGCTCCACTGTCATATTCGCCTTTGCTGCGCACGTCAATAATGATGGCGCCGCGGTCTTTAAAATCCTCGATTTTATTTGATTTGTTTCCTAATAAAAAATCTAGTAGTCCCATATTTTTTCCCCTTTTATGAGGAGTCTTTAATTAATAATTTCTTTTCTGTTTGTTTCTAAAAGTTCCAATCCAGCGTCAATTAAATGCGCCACTTTTGGCCTTTGCTTTTTCAAATTTAAAAGGTGGCTTAAAATTTCTTCTGAAAAGTCTGAATCAGTTTTTAATGCCAATTCAAAGATTTCCAGCGGAAGCAACCAATCTGTTAAATGGTTTTCTTTTAAAACATCAAAAACTTTTTGGAGCTCTGTCGCAACTAAAGTATTTGAATTACGAATTTCCCTAACTTTTTTGTAAAGTGAATTCAGCTCTTTTTCCTTTTCCGAAAGTTGCACGCGAATGGTTTCACTATTGGAAACATGGTTCACCAAATTGAATGAATTATAATCTGCCGCCCCCGCAAAAGCGGAAATAATTTCCTTTCCAACAGCCATATCAAAATCGCCCATTTCTGGGGAAAATAATACTTCGTTTTTATATTTTACGGTGCAATTTGTGAATTGAATTAGCATCAATTCACCTCTTAAATTCCGCATTCCGGTAACATTTAAACCTTGCACTGTTATACCACTTTCAAATTCAAAAGCAATTGGTTTTCCATCGTAAAAATTATAAGCCTGCAAATCGCGCGGTCCCATATTTTCAATTGATAAATTGATGCCCTTCAGTTTTCCCAAAGGCGAACGGAACCCTTTTTTATGACGATTAATTCCGTGGCCAATCACTTCTTTTTCGCGGTAACTTAAAGCGGTTTCGCCTTCGGTTTCAAAATATACCACTTCATTATCGTCATTTTTTATCATTCGCGAAAAATGACCACTTATTTGAAGTCCGGTACTAATTTCGATCGTGCCGAGTTGTTTAGATTTTATAAGTTTTTTCAACCCGCGCCAACCGCCTTTTCGAACGGCCATCGTGTTTGCAAATTCTTCCAAAACTTCCTGCAAATAGGCAAAATCTGGTGTTACATAAAGTTGCGGCTGTGGTTTTGTAATATCGAAATCCTGATACGCCGCATCAATGGAATACGGAATTTTTTTCAACTCATCCTTCATACACCAAACGCTTTCGCCAATAGATGAAAGCAGCCCGGCGCCGTAAATCTTTGGATTTTCAACGGTACCAACCATTCCGTATTCCACGGTCCACCAATGCAGATTTCGAATCAATGAAATTTCGGAAGGTTTCACTTTTTTGTTTTGAAGCTCTTCAACTCTTGCTTCAGCCGCGTTTATTAATTCTTTGGAAATTCCTTCTGCTTCCTTTAAAATGGAAAGTTCCCGAACGGCTTCATACATATCAATATCGTGCGCACTGGAAATAGCTTTTGCGCCCACTTCCCCAAAACGGCGTAAATATTCAGCGTAATCTGGGCTCGCAATAATCGGAGCATGCCCTGCACCTTCGTGAATAATATCGGGCGCTGGCGTGTATTCTATGTTTTCAAGTTGGCGAATATCGCTGGCAATTACAAGCACTTTATACGCCTGAAACTCCATAAAAGCATTCGGCGGGATAAAC
Organism: Aequorivita sp.; assembly: GCA_030690315.1. GTDB lineage: Bacteria > Bacteroidota > Bacteroidia > Flavobacteriales > Flavobacteriaceae > Aequorivita. The sequence goes on along the minus strand of JAUYGY010000019.1, from coordinate 111,716 downwards.
CCATCCACAGCAACTGCTGCCCAGCCAATTTCCTTCAAAATGCGGTTCATGCCGTACATTGAAGGAATTTCATCAATGGAAATACCGGTTTTTTTAAGGCCTTCCAAATAACTTTCGTGCGCAACTTTTGCCAGATAATCTACGTTTTTCCGCATTACATAACGCCACACCGCTTGGTTTATGGGCGAGTATTGCTCATAATTCTGTGGTTTTATGTACTGTTTTAAATGCGGCGGTAACCGGTCCAACAATTCATTGGTTTCTATCTTGCTTTCCATAGGTCAAAAGTAGGTCAGTCTCGGCAGGTTTCCAAAGCGTTAAAGACCTTATTTTTGTATCTTGCAGCTTAAAGCAAAATGTGTAGTTTTGTTAACCATTTCAAATTCAATATGTGTCGAAATTTCATAAAATAAAAGTAAAGGACGTTTATAAAGAAACTCATGATTGTTCCGTAATCACTTTTGATGTTCCCCCGGAATTGGTCGGAGAATTTAATTTCCGTCAAGGCCAGCATCTAACTTTGAAAGCCGATATTAATGGCGAAGACACCCGCCGTTCCTATAGTTTGTGTTCCAGCCCTGTTGAAAAGCAATGGCAAGTGGCTGTTAAAACTATTCCCGAAGGCAAGTTTTCCAGTTATGTAAATTCGAAATTGCACGCGGGCGATACTTTGGAAGTGATGGTTCCCAGCGGAACTTTTGGGGTAGACACAAATCCGAACGAACCCAAAAATTATCTTTTTTTCGCCGCAGGAAGTGGAATTACGCCCGTACTTTCTATGATTAAAACACATTTGGCACTGGAGCCCAACGCAACTTGCAAACTGTTTTATGTGAATAGGACCGCGAAATCCATTATCTTTAAAGAAGCTTTGGAACAGTTGCGGAACCAATATTTTGGTAGGCTTGAAATATATTATTTTTTGACGAAAGAACGCCGTGACATTGAACTTTTCAACGGTCGATTTGATGATGACAAAATGAAAATTTTGACCAAAAACTTCATTGATATTCCCGATACAAACGAAGTGTTTTTGTGCGGTCCCGAGGAAATGGTGAGTTATGTGAGCAATTATTTAGTTGAAGCCGGTTTGCCAAAGGAATTGATTCATTTTGAATTGTTCGTAACAGGCTTGACCGAAGAAGATAAAAAACGCGCCGAACGTTTGGCGCAGCAAAATGTGGAAGGGGTTGAAGTGACCATTGTAGATGCCGGAAAGGAATTCCAATTCACAATGACCAAAGATTTTGACAACATTCTCGATGCCGCTTTGGCAGCTGGCGCCGATTTGCCTTTTGCTTGCAAAGGTGGCGTTTGCAGCACTTGCAAATGCAGAATTTTGGAAGGCAACGTAGAAATGAAAATAAATTACGCTTTGGAAGAAAAGGAAGTGGCACAAAACTTTGTATTGAGTTGCCAAGCCGTTCCAACTTCAAAAAAAGTGAAAGTAGATTTTGATGTATAACAGCTTTAGGCTTTAAGCTTTAAGCATTAGCTAATAATATGAGCGAAAAAGATGTAAAAAACCTAGAAGAAATTTTCGAGGCCCGCATTGCGCGGGACGAAAAGATAGAGCCGAAAGATTGGATGCCGGAGAAATACCGTCAAACGCATATTCGGCAGATGAGCCAGCACGCCCATTCTGAAATTGTTGGGATGCTTCCGGAAGGAAATTGGATTACGCGAGCTCCTTCATTACGAAGAAAAGCGGCGTTACTTGCAAAAGTTCAGGATGAAGCCGGTCACGGATTGTATCTGTATTCCGCTTGTGAAACTTTAGGAATTTCCCGAGACGAACTTTACGAACAGCTTCACAGCGGAAAGGCGAAATACTCTTCTATTTTTAATTATCCAACTGTCACTTGGGCCGATATGGGCGCAGTGGGCTGGTTGGTTGATGGTGCCGCAATTATCAATCAAGTGCCGCTTTGCAATACTTCATTTGGACCGTATGCCCGTGCTATGGTTCGCGTTTGCAAAGAAGAAAGTTTTCATCAACGCCAAGGTTTTGAAATTATGCTAACGCTTTGTCGTGGTTCCGAAGAACAAAAAGCAATGGCGCAAGATGCTTTAAACCGTTGGTGGTGGCCAAGTTTGATGATGTTGGGTCCAACTGATGCCGAGTCTATTCACACGGAACAATCCATGAAATGGAAATTGAAGCGCAAAAGTAATGACGAATTGCGACAGCAGTTTATAGACCAAACCGTACCGCAAGCAGATTTGTTAGGGCTTACTATTCCCGATCCAGATTTGAAATTCAATGAAGAAACGGGTAGTTATGATTTCGGCGAGATTGATTGGGAAGAATTCTGGCAAGTAGTAAAAGGTCACGGTCCGTGCAACAAAGAACGAATGAGCGCCCGCGTCAACGCTTGGAATAATGGTGAATGGGTTCGTGATGCGGCAATGGCCCACGCTGAAAAAAATGCAAATAAAAAGATAGCAAAAGCAAGTTAAATTAGTATTGAGTAGTTTGTAATTAGTAATGAGAATCCTGTAATTATGAATGTTTTAAATGATTTAAAAGTATGGCACAAAGCAATGGATATTGCAGTCGAAACTTATAAACTATCATCAAAATTTCCAAAAGAAGAAAAATATGGATTGACTAGTCAAATAAGAAGAAGTGCGGTTTCTGTTCCATCAAATATTGCGGAAGGCGCAGGCAGAAATACAAAAGGTGAATTTAAAAACTTCATTAGTATTGCAAATGGATCGGCTTATGAGCTTTTTACTCAATTAATCCTTTCACATAAACTTAATTTAGTCTCTGAAAATTTAGTAGAACCAATTCTTAAAGAAGTAATTGAAGTACAAAAAATGAATTATGCATTAATTAAGTCTTTAGAAAAACAATGAATAACTCAATACAAAATACTAACTACTCAATACTGAATTTATGAAGAAAAATTGGCCCCTTTGGGAAATATTCGTCCGCAGTAAAAACGGATTGGAGCACCGTCATTTTGGAAGTCTTCACGCTGCCGATGCAGAAATGGCGATGGAAAATGCCCGTGACGTTTATACCCGAAGGAATGAAGGCGTAAGTATTTGGGTTGTTGAAAGCAAAAATATTACTGCATCAAATCCGCAAGAAAATGGTGAAATGTTTGAGCCTGCGCAGGACAAAGTGTATCGCCATCCCACTTTTTATGATTTGCCGGATGAGGTGAAACATATGTAAATGATTAATGATTGCAGATTGTTGATTGCAGAATTTAGAACTGAAAAAACTTCAAAAATCAAAAATCGTTAATCAGCAATCTTCAATATTTTAAAAATGAAAAACCAAAATCTCTATAATTATATCCTCACAATCGCCGATAACTCCCTAATCCTCGCGCAGCGGTTGGGTGAACTCTGCGGTCATGGCCCCAATTTGGAAACCGATATTGCGCTTACCAATATTTCATTGGATTTGCTGGGCCAAACCCGAAGTTACTATCAATACGCAGCAAAAATTGCAGGAGAAAATAAAACAGAAGACGATATTGCATTTCTGCGAATTGAACGGGAGTATAAAAATTGCCTTTTGGTAGAACAGCCAAATACACATTTTGGATACACTATTGGGCGCCAGTTTTTGTTTGATGTGTATCATTTAATGTTGATGGAAAAATTACAGAATAGTGCCGATGAAATACTTTCCGCCATTGCAAAAAAAGGAATAAAGGAAGTGAGCTATCACAAAAGATTTTCAAGCGATTGGGTAAAACGTTTGGGCGACGGAACCGAGGAAAGTAATGCAAAAATGCAGGAAGCAATTGACGACCTATGGCGATTTACGGACGAGCTTTTCTTTATGACCGCTTCTGAAAAAGAAATGGTAAAAGAAGGCATCGGAATTGATGTTTCAATATTTAAAGAAAAATATTACGAAGAAGTTTCCGAAATTTTAAAGGAAGCAACGTTGATAGTTCCCGAAAACAAATATTTCACCAAAGGAGGAAAAGAAGGCGTTCATACAGAGCATATGGGCTACATTTTAGCCGATCTGCAGTATATGCAACGCATTTATCCAAATATGACTTGGTAAAAGATCAACGATTAACGAACAAAGATTGCTGATTTCTGAAGTAAGACTTCAACAATCAAAAATCGTTAATCTGAAATCGTTAATAAGGAAACTGCAATCGTTAACAAATTATGACACTCACAGAAAAACCGAACATACAAGAAAACTTAATCTCAGTTCTGAAAACAGTTTCAGATCCTGAAATCCCTGTGCTTTCGGTTTTGGATTTGGGCGTTATTCGGGAAGCAGTTGAAAAAGATGGAATAGTTCAAATAAAATTGACCCCGACCTATTCTGGATGTCCTGCAATGGATGTGATCGCTGATGATTTAAAAAAGGCTTTTTCAGAAATAGGAAAAAAAGCCGAAGTGGAATTGATTCTTTCGCCCGCTTGGTCCACAGATTGGATCAGCGAGGAAGGACTTCAAAAAATGGAAGAATACGGCATCGCCCGCCCGCTTTCGGAATCACATGACAAAGATGTTTTGCTGAGTGAAAAAAAATTGGTAAAATGTCCGCAATGCGGAAGTACAAATACACATTTAGTCAGTCAATTTGGTTCCACGGCGTGCAAGGCACTTTTTAAATGCGACGAGTGCCACGAACCGTTTGATTACTTTAAATGCCTCAAATGATTAACGATTAACGATTAACGATTGATGATTGCAGATTTTTGATTTAAAATGTTCAGTAAAAAAAACTTCAAAAATCAAAAATCGTTAATCAACAATCTTCAATAAAATAAGCAATGAGCTCAATTTTAAAAACAATTAAAAACAATATCGCAACCTTAACCCTAAACAGGCCCGAAGTTTTCAACAGTTTCAACCGCGAAATGGCGCTTTTGCTTCAAAGTGAATTGGACACTGCTGAAAAAAATCCCGAAGTCCGTGCAATTGTAATTACCGGAAGTGGAAAGGCTTTCTGCGCTGGGCAGGATTTAAAGGAAGTAACTTCCCCGGAATTGAATCCTGGTTTTAAAAAAATTCTTGAAGAGCATTACAATCCCATTATCACTCGAATCAGAAAAATTGAAAAACCCATTATTGGGGCAATAAATGGAGTGGCCGCTGGGGCTGGGGCAAATATCGCTTTGTCTTGCGACGTAATAATCGCTTCGGAAAATGCTAGTTTTATTCAGGCTTTCAGTAAAATTGGATTGGTTCCCGATAGTGCCGGAACCTTCTTTTTGCCACGACTCATTGGTTTTCAAAAAGCTTCCGCTTTGATGATGCTGGGCGAAAAAGTTTCTGCGCAAGAAGCTGAAAAACTTGGAATGGTTTACAAAGTGGTTTCTTCAGAAAATTTTTCGGAAGAAGTAAATACTATAGCAAACACACTTGCAAATATGCCAACAAAAGCGTTGGGGTTAACAAAGCGTTTGCTGAACAATTCAATGCAGAATAGTTTGGAAGAGCAGTTAAATTTGGAGAGCAAACTTCAAATTGAATCCGCCCAAAGTGATGATTATGCCGAAGGTGTTGATGCGTTTGTAAATAAAAGAAAACCAAATTTTAAAGGGGAATGATTAACGATTAACGATTGATGATTGTTGATTTATGAAGTAAAAAAATTAATAAAAATGATACCCAACCAACTTGAAGATAGACTGATAAAGTTTGCGGTAGATGTGATTTTAATGTGCAAGCACTTTGATGGCTCATTTGCCTCAGAGCATTTGACTAAACAACTTATACGCTCAACTACTTCTGTAGCTTTAAATTATGGTGAAGCAAGAAGCGCTGAGTCTTCCAGAGATTTTCTCCATAAATTGAAAATTTCACTGAAGGAATTAAGAGAGTCTTTTGTTAATATGAAAATTTAAAAAGGGGCGAATTTAATAACCAATGTTCAAATGATTGACGAATTACTTTCAGAGAACAATGAGTTAATTTCAATTTTTGTGGCGAGTATTAAAACAGCATCACAAAAAAATAAAATTTAATAATTGGGAAAATCAAAAATCGTTAATCGGCAATCGTTAATCAAAACCGCTTCAACTAAAAATAATTTATACTAATTTGGAAAATCAAAAATCAAAAATCGTTAATCAGCAATCGTTAATCAAATTTGTTGGAATAATAGGTTCGGGAACAATGGGTGCAGGCATTGCGCAAGTAGCTGCCACGGCAGGTTGTTCTGTAAAAATATATGATACCAAAACCGAAGCTCTGGAAAAAGCCAAGGCTGATCTGGAAAAAATAATGGACCGTTTGATTGAAAAAGAAAAAATAGATTCCGAAGAGAAAAAGCGCATCCAAAACAACATTCAATATGTCAATTCCCTAAAAGAATTAAAAAATTCTGATCTGACTATTGAAGCAATAGTTGAAAATCTAGAGGTCAAGAAAAATGTGTTTTCCACGCTTGAAAAGTTTGTAAGTGATGATTGTATCATCGCTTCAAACACCTCGTCGCTTTCCATCGCCTCTATTGCTTCCGCCTTAAAAAATCCGGAACGCTGCATCGGGATTCACTTTTTCAATCCCGCGCCATTAATGAAATTGGTTGAAGTTATTCCTGCAATTCAAACTTCAGAAAAAACACTTCAACAATCCATTGAAACCATTAAAAATTGGCAGAAAACAGTTGCCGTAGCAAAGGATACGCCCGGGTTTATAGTGAACCGCGTTGCACGTCCATTCTACGGGGAGGCCCTCCGGATTTATGAAGAAGGAATTGCTTCTTTTGTTGAAATAGATTCCGCAATGAAAGAAATTGGCAACTTTAAAATGGGTCCGTTTGAATTGATGGATTTTATAGGCAACGACGTAAATTACACCGTTACTGAAACTGTTTTCGAAGCATTTTATTTCGATCCGCGCTATAAACCTTCCTTTACTCAAAAACGTTTTGCAGAAGCCGGCTATTTGGGGCGAAAAAGCGGAAAAGGATATTACAACTATTCCGAAAATGGAGAAATGTCAGTTCGAGCGCAGTCGGGAACATTTTCGAAGGAAAATGTGGCTGCTGAATATATTTTCGAAAGAATTCTCGTAATGCTCATCAACGAAGCCGCCGATGCCCTGTTTTGGAACATCGCTTCCGCTGAAGATATTGATAACGCGATGACCAAAGGCGTAAATTACCCAAAGGGATTATTGGCGTGGGCAGATGAAAAAGGAATGGATTGGTGCGTCAAGAAAATGGACGAGCTTTATAATATTTATCACGAAGATCGCTATCGTTGTTCGCCGTTGTTGAGGAAAATGAATTTAGAAAGCAAAAACTTCTTTTAAATGCTTGAAGCTGAAAAAATACCACATAAAATGCTAAGCCAGGATGCTTTCAGTACCTGGCTCGGCATCGAAATATTGGAAGTTGGAAAAGGCAAATGCAAGGTAGGGATGACCGTTCGCAAAGAAATGCTAAATAGCATGGACAAAGCCCACGGTGGTATCAGTTATTCTCTTGCGGACACTGCTTTCGGCTTTGCGGCAAACACCCATGGAAAATATGCCGTTTCCATCGAAACCTCAATTAATCATATTGAAGCATTGAATGAAGGTGACTATTTAACGGCAGAATCCGTCATTGAAAAAGTGAATAACAAACTCGGTTTTAATATCGTTGAAGTAAAGCGCGGGGCTGAATTGGTCGCCCTTTTTAAAGGAGTTGTTTATAGAACAAGTAAGGATTGGGAGTAATTAATGTTAACGATTTCAGATTTTTGATTTCAGATTTTTGAAATGGAAATATTCAACTTGAAAGTTTAATTTTAAGTCCTAAATCTTAAATGATCAATTAATAAATTAAAATATTTAAATTATGAAATGGCAAGGCAGAAGACAAAGCGGCAATCTTGACGATCGCAGAGGAATGAGCGGCAAAGGTAAACTAGTTGCTGGTGGGGGCGTTATTGCATTAATTGTGATAGCACTTCAGTTTTTTGGTGGCGAAACCGGCCAACAACTCGCACCAATTGTTGAACAATTGGGAGGTGGCCAATCGCAACAAGTGGAGCAACGGGAACTTACAGCCCAAGAAAAGGAAATGGGGAATTTTATGGGAACTGTCCTAGCAGATACCGAAGATGTTTGGAATCAAATTTTTAGCCAAAATAATTTAGGGGATTACCAGGAACCTACAATGGTTTTGTTCACTGATGCTGTTAGCACTGGATGCGGTAATGCAAGTTCAGCCTCTGGACCGTTTTACTGTCCGGCAGATCAAAAACTATACATGGATTTGGCATTTTTTGATGAATTGAAAACACGTTTCGGAGCAAAGGGTGGCGATTTTGCAATTGCTTACGTAACCGCGCATGAAATTGGCCATCACGTGCAAACGCTACTTGGCACTTCGCAAAAAGTTACCCAATTACAGCGACAAACCAATAAAACAGAAGCCAATCAACTTTCCGTTGCATTAGAGCTTCAAGCAGATTTTTATGCAGGCGTTTGGGCGCACTACAACAAGGAATATTTGGAGGAAGGCGATATTGAAGAAGCCTTGAGCGCTGCAAATGCGGTGGGCGATGACGCCATTCAAAAAAGAACACAAGGCGATGTTGTGCCCGACAGTTTTACCCACGGAAGCTCTGAACAACGTATGAAATGGTTTATGAAAGGCTATAAAACGGGTGATGTAAAGCAGGGCGATACTTTTTCAGAAATACTTAATTAATAATTAACGATTGCAGATTAACGATTTTTGATTTATGAAGTAGTATGAATACCTTCAAAAATCAGAAATCAACAATCGTTAATCAAAAACCTAAAATCCTTTTATGAACGCATATATAATAGACGGAATACGAACGCCAATAGGAAGTTATCAAGGAGCGCTAAGTACTGTGAGGACAGATGATTTGGCGGCCTTTGTAATTGCCGAAATTGTAAAAAGAAATCCAAATATCCCAAAAGAAGCCTATGACGATGTAATTCTCGGCTGCGCAAACCAAGCGGGTGAAGACAACCGAAATGTTGCTCGAATGGCGTCGTTGCTGGCAGGTTTGCCCGTAACCGTTCCCGGGGAAACAGTTAACCGACTTTGCAGCAGCGGACTTTCAGCAATAATCCACGCGAATAGAGCAATAAAAGCTGGTGATGGCGATTTGTTTATTTCGGGCGGGGTTGAAAATATGACGCGCGGGCCCTACGTAATTGCAAAGCCGTCTTCCGCTTTTGGAACGGATTCAAAAATGTACGATTCAAGTTTCGGATGGCGTTTTGTAAACCCTAAAATGGCTGAAATGTACGGTACGGACGGAATGGGAAATACTGCGGAAAATTTGGTTGAAAAGCACAATATTTCCCGAGAAGACCAAGATGCTTTTGCGTATCATTCACAAAGAAAAGCCGCTAATGCCCAGAAAAATGGGCGTTTGGCAAAAGAAATTGTTGCCGTTGAAATTCCGCAGCGAAAAAAAGACCCGATTATTTTTAAGGATGACGAATTCATACGTCCCGAAACCACCAAAGAAGTTTTGGCGAAGTTGCGTCCCGCTTTCAAAAATGATGGAAGCGTTACTGCCGGAAATTCTTCGGGATTAAATGATGGCGCCGCAGCAACTATAATTGCTTCCGAAGATGCCGTAAAAAAATATAATTTGAGACCAATTGCTCGAATTGTAAGTTCGGCAGTAGTGGGAGTAGAGCCAAGAATTATGGGCATTGGCCCCGTTGAGGCTTCCAACAAAGCTTTGAAAAAAGCAGGATTGACAATGGAAGATATGGATGTGATTGAGCTCAATGAAGCTTTTGCTTCGCAGTCTTTGGCGTGCATCCGTGAGTGGGGATTGAAAGATGATGACCCTCGAATCAATCCAAATGGTGGTTCAATCGCCATCGGCCACCCGCTGGGCGTTACGGGTGCGCGACTTGTTTATTCAGCGGCTTTGGAGCTTCAACTTCAAAATAAAAGATATGCGCTCATCACCATGTGCGTGGGTGTTGGGCAGGGATATGCGGCGATTATTGAACGAGTTAAGTGATTAACGATTAACGATTAACGATTGCTGATTTTTGATTTTAAAATTTTAGAATTATTGTAAACTTCAAAAACAAAAAACATTGATTTTCAATCTTAAATATTTATTATATTTACAAAAAATAAATATAAAATGGCAACATTCACATCAAGTTTACCAGATTCGCTCTTGGAACAATTGTCAATAACCGCCAAAGAGCTTAAGCTTCCAAAGAATAAACTCATAGAAAAGGCTCTTTCGCTCTACTTGGACCAAATTGAAAGAGCGCAATATGTAAAATCATTTAAACGAGCCAACAAAGACCAAGAAGTTTTGGATATGGCCGAGGAGGGTATGGCTGATTATTTTAAAATGCTTCAAGACCAAGACGATCAATGAAGCAAGGAGAGATTTGGAATGTATATTTTGACCCAATTAAAGGGAGCGAACAGGCTGGAAACAGGCCAGCGGTAATTATAAGTGGGCAAGCAATGAACAATAATCTTGGCGTCATTATAGTTTGTCCGATAACGAGTTCCGTGAAAAACTTTAAGGGAAACCCAATACTTGAGCCCACTGAAGATAATGGTTTGCTTCATGTATCCGAAATTATGGTTTTTCATATTCGGGCAGTATCGAAATTGAGGTTTAAAAAGAGAATTGGATTCGTATCAGAAAAGCAATTGGAGCTGATAAAAAACACTCTTAATGCTATTTTAAGGCATTAATAAAATAAAAAAGGAATGTATTTATCTGGCTATATTGTTACTACTTTAATGATTGTACAAAATGATTTTCGGAAAAAAGATTCCATAAAAAAATAAGAATGAAAAAATTACATAATTACGTAACAGGGCAATGGCTTGAAGGAACTGGCGAAGGCATACCAATGCACGACGCCATAACTGGCGAAGTCATTGCGCTTTCAGATACCGAAGGACTTGATTTCGCTGAAATTCTCCATTATGGAAGAACAAAAGGTGGCGAAGTTCTTCGAAAAATGACCTTTCAAGAACGCGGGAATATGCTAAAATCCCTAGCGCTTTATTTGGTTAAAAAGAAAGCCGATTTTTATGAAATAAGCTACCGCACTGGCGCCACAAAAGTGGACAGTTGGATCGATATTGAAGGCGGTTTCGGAAATCTTTTTGCCAACGCTTCCCTTCGGAAATTATTCCCCAACCAATCTTATCATGTTGAAGGTGAGCCTATAGATTTATCGCGTGGCGGACGTTTTATGGCACACCACATTATGGTGCCGAAACGTGGGGTTGCAATTCATATTAATGCTTTCAATTTTCCAGTTTGGGGAATGCTTGAAAAGTGTGCCGTGAACTGGATGGCGGGTGTTCCAGCAGTTGTTAAACCAGCTACAAACACTTCATTTTTAACGGAAGCCGTAGTTCGTGAAATTATCTCTTCCAAAATTTTACCCGAAGGCGCGTTGCAATTAATTACAGGTTCGGCTCGAACTATTCTCGATAGCGTGGATTCACAGGACTTAGTTACATTCACGGGTTCCGCAACAACAGGTAGAATGCTGAAAGCGCACAAAAGAATTATTGAGGAAGCCGTTCCGTTCACAATGGAAGCCGATAGTTTAAATGCTTCCGTTTTGGGGGAAGATGCCGTTCCCGGAACTCCCGAGTTCGATATTTTTATTAAGGAAGTTCGAAATGAAATGACGGTGAAATGTGGACAGAAATGTACTGCAATCCGTCGGGTAATTGTTCCCCAAAATTTAATTGAGGATGTTCAAATTGCACTCGGAAATACACTTTCAAAAGTAACCATTGGCGATCCTCGTTTGAAGGAAGTTAGAATGGGTTCGTTGGTGAGTATGGATCAAGTGAAGGAAGTTAGGCAACGCGTTCAAGAATTGTCTAAAACTGCCAGCATTGTGTACGGCGATTTGGATAAAATTGAAGTCATTGGTGCCGATGCAAAAAAAGGAGCATTTTTGGCTCCAATTTTACTTCGGGAAGACAATCCGTTCAAAAATTTATCTGTTCACGAAACGGAAGCTTTCGGTCCCGTAAGTACAATTATGCCCTATAAAAATTTAGATGAAGCCATCACTTTGGCTCAAATGGGGAAAGGGTCATTGGTATCTTCCATCGCCACAAATGATGATAAAATAGCAAAGGAATATGTGTTAAACGCCGCTTCACATCACGGAAGGATTTTAGTTTTAAACCGTGAAAGCGCCCAAGAGAGTACGGGCCACGGTTCGCCATTGCCAAGTTTGGTTCACGGTGGTCCGGGTCGTGCCGGTGGCGGTGAGGAAATGGGTGGAGTACGCGGTATCAAACATTATTTGCAACGAACCGCGATTCAAGGTTCGCCAACAACGTTAACGGAAATTACAGGAATTTATCAAGCAAACGCAAAATATAGAGAAGCGGAACAACATCCGTTTAAGTATCATTGGGAAGACATTGAGCCGGGAATGTCTTTAAAAACGCATAATCGCACGCTTACTGATACAGATATAATTAATTTCGCCAATCTAACTTGGGACCATTTTTACGCACATACCGATATCACTTCCCTAGACGGAAGTATTTTTGAAAAGCGAACTGCCCACGGTTATTTCATCATTGCGGCTGCTGCGGGACTGTTCGTTTATCCAAACAAAGGTCCGGTTGCGGCAAATTACGGGTTGGAGGATTGCCGATTCTTACGGCCTTTGTATCATAATGACACCATTTATGTTCGATTGACGTGCAAACAAAAAGTTGATCGCGACGTTGCTTCCGCAGAACATCCCAGCGGAATTGTAAAATGGTTTGTTGAGGTTTTTGATACCGAAGATGAATTGGTTGCGGTTGCAACAATTCTAACTATGGTTCAGAAGAAACAGGAAACCTTTGTTGAAATGACTGATGAAAAAATTCAGGAAAGTTTAAACAAATTAACCGAAGAAACCAAGCCAAAATGGGGTATTATGACGCCACAGCATATGCTGGAACATTTGGAATATACTTATAAGATTGCTTCCGGAAAAATTCAGAATTTTGAAGTTGCAACACCGGAAAAGATATTGGAAAAAGTGCACGCCAGCCTTTATAATTATGACAAATTCCCCCGCAACACGAATTTTCCAGCGCTCGAAAAAGATACTTTGGATGAATTAAAACACCCTGATTTGGTAACGGCGAAGGAGAAATTTCTTGAAGAAAGAGAAGCTTATAAAAACTATTTCAAAGAAAATCCAGACGCAAAATTGAATAATCTGGTTTTTGGCGAAATGAATCGTTACGAATGGTATTTGTTGGAACGAAAACATTTGAATCACCATTTTGAACAATTTAATCTTTTAGACTAATTGAGCCAAGAGCCAAGAATCAGGACAGACAAGTCTTGGTTCGTGGTTCTTGATTCTTGAATCAACAATAATGAACGAACCTTACGTAAATATAAAAACAGAAAACACAATCGCTACCATTGAATTCTTCCATCCGGCACACAATAGCCTGCCGGGAGATTTGTTGGCACAACTCGCGAATACAATTACCGAAGCAGGAAAAAATGATGAAATAAAAGTAATTATTCTAAAAAGTGGCGGCGACAGAACATTCTGTGCCGGCGCTAGTTTTAATGAACTAATTAACATCAACGATCCCGAAACTGGAAAAGTGTTTTTCAGCGGATTTGCAAACGTAATAAACGCAATGCGAAAATGCCCAAAATTTATCATCGGTAGAATACAAGGCAAGACTGTTGGCGGTGGAGTGGGCGTAGCTTCGGCAACGGATTATTGTATGGCAACAAAATTTGCATCCATAAAATTAAGCGAATTGAATGTCGGAATCGGCCCGTTTGTGGTTGGTCCCGCTGTAGAACGCAAACTTGGTTTGAGTGCGATGAGCCAAATCGCTATTGATGCAAATACTTTTTACAGTGCAGAATGGGCATTAAACAAAGGTTTGTACAACCAACTTTTTGACAGTATTGAAACCATGGATGCCGCAATACATTCTTTCGCAGAAAATCTGTGCACTTATAATCCCGAGGCGATGAAAGAAATGAAAAAAGTATTTTGGAACGGCACCGAAGATTGGGATGAATTACTTGCTGAAAGAGCAATAATTTCAGGCAGATTGGTACTTTCGGAGTTTACAAAAGAAACCCTCAAAAGGTTTGAATAAAAATAATTAACGATTGCAGATTAACGAATGCTGATTTAAGATTTTCAAATCGACAATCGTTAATCAACAATCAAAAATCTTAAATAAATTGATTTATTCCTTCAAAGGCCATATCCCAGTAGTTCACGAATCCAGTTTCGTCCACCCTTTGGCGGCCGTTACGGGGAATGTGATTATTGGTAAAAATTGTTACATCGGTCCCGGTGCCGCCATTCGTGGCGATTGGGGCGAAATTATTTTGGAAGACGGAGTTAATGTGCAGGAAAATTGCACCATTCATATGTTTCCCGGAAAAAACATTGTTTTAAAAGAAGGTGCGCACGTGGGCCACGGCGCAGTAATCCACGGAGCCAATTTGGGCAGAAATTGCTTAATTGGAATGAACAGCGTCATTATGGACGACGCCGAAATTGGCGATGAATGCATCGTTGGCGCAATGAGTTTTGTGAAGGCTGAAGAAAAATTCCCAAAACGAAAATTGATTGTTGGCAATCCCGCAAAAGCAATCAAAGATATTTCGGATGAAATGATGGCGTGGAAAACTGCGGGAACCCGATTATATCAGCAACTGCCAACAGATTGCCACGAGAGTTTGAGAGCAGTGGAGCCGCTTCGGGAAATTCCAGAGAATAGACCAAAGCAAGAGGATTTTTATAAAACAATTTCTGAATTCAGAAAAGAGAAAAAAGAATAAAGACAACTATGTCAAAAACAGAATTCAAAATGCCCAAAATGGGCGAAAGCATTACTGAAGGAACCATTATCAATTGGTTGGTAAAAGAGGGTGATTCTTTCGAAGAAGGCGATATTTTGCTGGAAGTCGCCACAGATAAAGTGGATAACGAAGTTCCTGCACCCGCTTCGGGAACAATGCTTGAGCAAAAATTTAAAGCAAACGATGTTGTGCCCGTGGGAGCAGTGATTGCTATTTTGGAGCTTTCAGATGAAAAGGGAGTTTCAAAATCTTCTAAAAAAACTGCTGAAAAGAATACAATTAAAGAAGAGTACTCCGAGAAAACCAAAACGCAAAAACAAGTTTCGAAACCAACTTCATTCAAAGTAAATGAAAATGTCTTTATTTCGCCTTTAGTTGATAGCATAGCTCGCAAAAATCACATCAGTTACGAAGAGCTCGCCAGAATTCCCGGAACTGGAAAAGACGGACGTTTGCGAAAAACCGATGTTTCAAATTATCTGGAGAACGGCCGCCCATTTCAATTTGCCCAAGCTGTTCCCGAAGTTTCAGGATTTCAAATTCCAGATTTGAAATTCGACAAGGGAAAAGGCAAAATAGTAGAAATGGACCGGATGCGGCAGATAATTGCAGATCATATGGTTTTCAGCAAGCATACTTCGCCACACGTAACCGCTTACGTTGAAGCAGATTTGACCGAAATGGTAAATTGGAGAAATAAAAATAAAGCTGCTTTTCAGAAAAAATACAACGAAAAACTCACTTTTACGCCTTTATTTATTGAATGTGTAGCAAAGGCAATCACAGATTTTCCAATGATAAATTCCACGCTTGATGGCACGAGTATTATTGTAAAAGACGAAATAAACATCGGGATGGCAACGGCGCTTCCCTCGGGAAATCTGATTGTTCCCGTAGTGAAAAATGCCGATAAAAAGAATTTAAAGGAATTGGCCGAAGCAACAAATGAGCTCGTGGGGAAAGCCCGAGACAATAAATTGAAAGGCGACGATACCACAAATAGTACGTTTACAATCAGTAACGTGGGAACCTTCGGAAGTTTGATGGGAACACCAATAATCAACCAACCCGAAGCGGCGATTTTGGCAACGGGAATCATAAAAAAACGTGCAGAGGTAATGGAGCGCAAAGACGGCGATACTATTGAAATTAGGCAGATGATGTATTTGTCGCTGTCCTTCGACCATCGGATTGTGGATGGGTATTTGGCGGGGTCATTTCTGCGAAGAATTGCTGATTATATGGAACAGTTTGATTTGGAAAGAAGTTTTTAGTTTTTGGTTTTTAGTTTTTGGTTATGAAAAAAAGTGTGGTTAAAGAAAAGAGCTTTGAATTCTCATTGACTATTATTCAACTCTATAAATTTTTGCAGGAAAATAAAGAGTTCGTGATATCAAAACAATTGCTAAGAAGTGGAACTAGTATTGGGGCCAATATTTGTGAAGCTTTAGCAGGCGAAAGTAGGGCAGATTTTATACATAAAATGGCAATAGCAAGTAAAGAGGCCAGGGAAACAATTTATTGGTTAGAATTGCTGCAAAAAAGCAATCTCATTATTTACAATTATGAAAAGCACATCGAGGATTGTATTTCTCTTGCAAAAATGCTTACCAATATAGTGCACACCGCAAAGACGAACCCAAAACCAAAAACCAAAAACTAAAAACTCCATCGTGCATAATAAAATCACCAGAAATATAATATTAAAAGCCTTCAAAAACCTCGTAACCGCAAAGGCGATGACCGAGATTTACGAAGAAAATTTTAAAACAGTTTCAAAATACGTACACGCCACATCGCGCGGACACGAGGTAATCCAAACCGCCGTGGGAATGCAGCTTTTGCCACAGGATTATGCTTTTCCATATTATCGGGACGATTCGATGTTGCTCGCAATAGGGATGAAGCCCTATGAGTTAATGCTTCAAGTTTTGGCAAAAAAAGAAGATCCGTTTTCGGGCGGAAGAACCTA
Organism: Aequorivita sp.; assembly: GCA_030690315.1. Classification (GTDB taxonomy): domain Bacteria; phylum Bacteroidota; class Bacteroidia; order Flavobacteriales; family Flavobacteriaceae; genus Aequorivita. The sequence continues at coordinate 94,949 of JAUYGY010000019.1, read as the reverse complement.
TTATTGTCACCCAAGTTTGCGGGATGATGATAAGCCGAAAATCCCACATCAAAGTTCTGCTACGGGAATGCAAGCCATTCCCGCTACGGGAGTTGCAATGGGGTTTTGGTATAAAGAAGCCTTCGACGGAGTTAATGCTGAGCAAAGTCGAAGTGCTCAAGCTCCGAAAGATTGGTCGCTAAGCGGAGTCGAAGCGCCGATTGTAGTTTGTAGTTTAGGTGATGCCTCCGTAACCGAAGGGGAAGTGGCTGAAGCCTTTCAAATGGCGGCGTTGAAGCAATTGCCAATTCTCTATTTGGTGCAGGATAACGGGTGGGATATCTCGGCGAATGCGGCGGAAACACGCGCCCAAAATGCTTTTGAATATGCTGCAGGTTTTCACGGATTGGAAGCGGTTTCAATTGACGGAACCGATTTTGAGGAAAGCTACAATACCATTCAAAATGTAATTTCAAAAATTAGAAAGGAACGAAGACCTTTTTTGGTACACGCTAAAGTTCCGCTTTTGAATCACCATACTTCCGGAGTTCGGATGGAATTCTATCGTGATGATTTGGAGGAAGCCAGAAGTCGCGATCCGTATCCGAAGTTAAAAAAGCTTTTATTGGATAACGGGTTTAAGCAAAAAGAGTTAAATGATATTGAGACTTCCGCCTTCGCGGAAGTGGCAAAGGCGTTGAAAAAAGCGATGGATGCCGAAGACCCAAAACCAGAGGATTTATTTACACACGATTTTGCTCCAACTGAAATTACCGAAGAAAAAGGTGAGCGGAGTCCGAAAGGTGGCGAAAAAGTAGTGATGGTAGATTGTGCACTTTTCGCTATTGAAGAATTGATGGCAAAGCATAAAGAGTGTTTGCTCTATGGCCAGGATGTTGGTGGAAGACTTGGCGGCGTTTTTCGTGAAGCGGCAACTTTAGCCCAAAAGTTTGGTGACAATCGCGTTTTTAATACGCCAATACAAGAAGCATTTATCGTCGGAAGTACTGTTGGAATGAGTGCCGTGGGATTGAAACCGATTGTTGAGGTCCAATTCGCGGATTATATTTGGCCGGGACTCAATCAGCTATTTACCGAAGTTTCGCGAAGCTGTTATCTTTCCAATGGAAAATGGCCCGTTTCTATGATTCTTCGTGTGCCAATTGGGGCTTACGGGAGTGGTGGACCATATCACTCTTCTTCCGTGGAAAGTGTGGTGACGAACATCAGAGGTTTAAAAATTGCGTATCCGAGTAATGGCGCCGATTTAAAAGGTTTGTTGAAAGCTGCCTATTACGACCCAAATCCCGTTGTAATTTTTGAACACAAAGGATTGTATTGGAGCAAAGTGAAAGGCACAAAAGGTGCAACTTCGCTAATGCCTGCTGAGGACTATATTTTACCTTTCGGAAAAGCTTGGGTTTTGCAGGAAATCTGGAAACAGGAAGAAGTGGAAACACTTTCAATAATCACATACGGCATGGGCGTACATTGGGCAATGAACGCTTCCGAGGAACTTGGAATGCAGGATAAAATTGAAGTAGTTGATCTGCGAACACTTCATCCGTTGGATTATGAAACGGTTTTCAAAAGCGTAAAAAAATGCGGAAAATGTTTGGTTGTGACCGAAGAACCTTCAGAGAATGGTTTTAGCAGGGGATTACAGGGAAAAATTCAAGAAGAGTGTTTTCAGCAGTTGGATGCTCCGGTGATGCTGATTGGTTCGGAAAATATGCCGGCCATTCCGCTGAATTCCACTTTGGAAGAAACGATGATTCCTTCAACTGAAAAGGTGAAGAAGAAAATTTTGGAGGTTTTGAATTATTAGTTGGTTTAATAAGGAATATTATATTTTTAACTTTTTCATATTTATTCGCTTTCCCCAACTTTGGGTTTTCCGTTAGAAACTAGTGGGTGGTCTTCCCCAAGTCCCACAATTTTAATCATATTGATAACAGTGTTGTAAAGCATTAAAATAACTGAAACCATACCCCCACTAAGCAATGTGGAAAGAAACAGTGTGGCCCAATAAATGGTAGAATACCAAGTTGAGGGTAACTCCTCAGATTCTGTTATGGGAATATTGAATACTTGAAAAAGAATAATCGCTACAACGAAAAGTATGGTGTCCAACTTGGCAATTGCCATTACTTGCAGATAATGTTCTTTTTTTAATATTGATTTAGAACCAGAACTTATTCCCAAAAGCGTAAGTAAAAGGGCCAGTATAGTAGCTGAAGCCAGAACAATTGTGTTGCATAACATATTTATACCGGGTAACGAAGATTTAATTAGGTTTTTAGCTTCATATCCTGAAATGTTTCCTAATAGAAAAACCCCGGCGCCGGTTATAAGAGCTGCAATTAATCCTCCATAAAGTGCACGCTGATTATATTTTGATAGCTTTATCATATCCTTATCTTTTTCTCCTTTGAAGTGTTATTTATTATAGGACTTCGCTTGAAATTTATTAAAAGTAAAGATACAAACCAGCATTAATATAATGTGTATCATGATTCCTTCTATGGAAAAGTGAAGAAGAAAATTTTGCAATTGCTCGATTATTAGTTTTTGTATCTTCGGGCTGTGTGTATTTACAAATTTTTCATAGTATTCATTCTTTTTTTCGGAAACCAATTCGCCTTTTCCCAAGAGCAGGTTTCCGTGCTGATTGATAGTTTGGCCAAAGTTTCCGAGCCCGCAGAAAAAGTAGGTTTGAGTCTAAATGTGGCCTCAGCTTTGGCAAATGAGGATTGGGAGCGCACACGCTATTATATAGATGTGGCAAAGGAAAATGCCCTGATAGCAAATTCACCAAAGGTTTTGGCAGACTTTTATAAAACCGTTGGAGATATCTATGCCGATAAGGATGCGCTGGATATTGCGTTAGAGAATTACTTGCACGCCTATGAATATTATGAAAAGGAACCACCTTCAGAAAGGTTTAAATTGGAGAACAATCTAGCAATTGTCTATGCCCGTACTGCCAATCCTGAAAATGCCCTCCGTTTTTTTGAAAAAGTTTATTTCTACCAGCAAACGCGAAGCGATAGCCTCACATTGGCCTCGATCCTAAATAATATGGGTCGCATTTGGCTTGACAAAAATCCAGATTCGGCATTGGTATATTTTAGAGAGTCATTAAAGGTGGCTGAAAATATTCCAAATCCGAATCTGAAGGTTTACCTGTACACCAATTTGGGAAAAAGCTATATGCTGAAGGAAGATTTTACTGCTGCAAAGCGCAATTATAACAATGCCCTTGCCCAGATTTCAAATGCTACCGATCCGCAAAATTCGGCGTGGCTTTTTAATGAGATGTCTGAATATTATAAAACGGTAGATCAGGTAGATTCTGCCATAATTTATTCAGAAAAGGCCGTAACCACCTTGGACAGTGTTGCGCCTTTCAGTTTTCAGCAGCAACGATCGGTAGGGCAATTATACAAAAATTATTTAGCCAAAAATGATTTTGAAAGTGCTGCCAAATATTTTGAAAAATATGTAGTAATCACCGATACACTAAATTTAGAAGATAAGCGGGTAAATGTGGAAAAACTGCTAATTGCTGAGGAATACCGGAATAAGGAAAAAATAAGGGAACTTGAAGAGAGCAAAAAAGAAGCGAGAAATTATATTATTCTTTTGGGTTTGTTGGCCCTTCTTTTGGTCTTGGCCATGTTTTTATATCGTTTTCGAAACAAATTCAAAAGGGCAGAACTTGAAAAGCAACTTGCAAATGCAAAGCAAAAGGAATTAAATACAAATCTTGAATTAAAAAATAAAGAATTGATAGGCAAGGCGATGATAGAAATGCATCGCACCGAAATAATTGAAGATATTTTAAACGATTTAAAAGAAATAAAACTGAAAGCGGCCAAAAAAGAAACCCAAAACGCAATCGATTATATTGTAAAGCGATTGAAACGGGACACGACAAGCAATATTTGGGAAGAATTTGAATTGCGTTTTGAACAGGTTCACGAATCTTTTTATAAAAATCTTACAGAAAAGCATACAGATTTAACCGCTCGCGATAAGCGGCTTTGTGCGCTTCTAAAATTGAATCTTACTTCAAAGGAGATTGCCCAGATTACCGGACAGTCTTCAAAATCAGTAGAAAATGCCCGCACCAGACTTCGGAAAAAATTGAATATTACCAACTCACATACCGATTTATCGGCTTATTTATCCAGTTTTAGTTAATTGATTTCCATTTTTTTATAATTTAAATAACTAATAATCAATTATTTAAAATTAATTGAGTGGTGTTGCTATGGTAGTTTTTTCGGATTGAGTGTTTTTGATAGGGCTAAAAATTATTGATAATTCCAAGCAGGGCATACTTTTGAAAAATATTTGAAATCAAATTCATTTGAAATGACAAAAAAAGCGACACCTAAAAACCCCTTGGATAAACTGTTGGAAAACAACAAGGATAAAAAAAACGCTTTAAAAAAAATAATTAAAGAATTGGATAAAAACGAAAACAATAATTCAAAATCAAACTGAAATGAAAACACTTATTGCTATTTCCTGCTTTTTAACAATGTTTGTTGCCAGTGCACAATGGACAACCGATACAGATGCAAACACACTGGTGGCCGAATCTGGAGAACTGGATGTACAGGCACGAGGAACTTCTGACGGACAAACCTATGTTGTATATTGGAAAAATGTTGGAGCGCCCACAAATATTGAACTTCGCATGCAAGTTATGGATGCGGATGGCAATCGAAAGTTTGGAGAGGATGGAATGCTTGTAAGCGACCAATTGCCCATGAGCACTTTTACAGTTCTTATGAATTCTGTTGTTGACGCAGAGGATAATTTATATATAGGGGTCACGGGAACTACAGATTTTTCGGCCTACGCTTTTAAAATGGATATTGACGGAAACCAACTTTGGGGCGCTAATGGCATCAGCTTAGGAACGGGAGTGCCCGTTACCATTTTGCCATTATCTTCTGGAAATGCCATTGTTTCTTGGCATGATTCCGGTGCGGCAGTAATGCAAAAATACGATTCCAACGGAAATGCCGTTTGGCCTGGCACCAAAACAATCGGGTCCGGAAATACCACGGCTGCCAATTTATTTGAACTTTCCAATAATAACTTTGAAGTGGTCTATCATTCTATTTTAAGCGGAATAAGCTCAAACTTATATGCACAACGTTATGACACTGACGGAAATCCGGTTTGGTCAAATGCAATTCAAATTGCAGATGGAACCACCGCTTTTAACCGTGCCTATACTGGCGTGCAGGATGGAGATGTGGTTTATATGGGTTATTTTTCTTCTACCGGGAACCGTTTTGATTCTTATTTGCAGCGCATAAATCCTGATGGAACCCTTCCCTGGGGAATCAACGGATCAGATTTCGATGTAAACCAAACCGATTACGAAATGGAAACTGAAATTGCATTCCAAGCGGGATCACAATATGTTTGGTCTATTGCAACTTATCGAAATGCTACACAAGATCAAATAGGTGAATATGTTCAAAAATTTGACAAGGATTCTGGAGCAAGTGAATTGACTGAAAATGCTAAGGTTGTCTTTCCTATTGGTAATGATAAATCACATGCGGGGTCACTTCGCCTAAGAAGTGGCAATCCTCTTTTTCTGATGGAAGAAGGAGAAAACAATGGAGTTTCGCCAACCACTTTGAACGCTGTGTACCTTGACGAAAACGGAGACTTTGCCTGGCCAGAAGAAACCCGCCCCATGGCTACTTTTGCTGCTGACAAAGCACGCGTTAATTTCACCAAAGAGGGCAATATGCAAAACGTAGCAGTTTTTGCTGAAGATAAAGGAAATGGAATGAAAATTTATGCACAGAATATAGAAGATGATACTGCCGGGATTGAAGAATTTTCGAACGTTTCCATATTTTTTGCGAATCCGGTAAATGATGAAATGATTTTGAAAAGTAGTCCAGCAATCGAAGCAGTTTCAATATTCAATGTTCTGGGACAACAAATATTCGCATCAAAATATAATAGTGAAAATTCAATAAACATAGCTACACAAAGCTGGAATTCAGGAGTTTACTTTATGAACGTTTCCTCAAATAAAGGAAAAATAACAGGAATAAAATTGATTAAAAAATAGCCATATTTATCCCCAATTGTTGAAGGCCTTTCCATTTTTCGGAAAGGCTTTTTTTATAGCTTTTTAAAATCTGGATATATAGGAAGATAAAAATTTTCAAGATTTGTATCTTGAAGATATACTAAAACTCCCTTGCACTTTTCGTTTAAGCCAACTTCAAAAGCAATCCCTTTTTCCGTTGTATAGAGAAAATAGTGTTTTCCGTTGTATGTAAATTTCCCCACTGGATTAAGTTTGTAATATCTTTTCAATTTCGCCAAAGAGCTATTTACCCCCAAATTATCTACTGTTTTGAAATCTTTTGAAAGTGAGCGGACGGCTTTAATCCTGCTAAAATTTTCAATTCCAGCTTGAGTGGTTGTGTAAAGAGTCAATAAATTGTCGCCTTTTTTCCAGGTTGAAATGGCTTTTCCCATGGCCGCATCTCCCGAATCGGGTTTGCCAAGACTATCAAGTACAGCGGTTGCATTTTGATTTAAAATAATGGAACCCAACCTTTTTCCAGGAATTATTTGATTTGCATAATTATCTTTTTTTTTGTTTTCTTCTAAAATTGTCGGTGAATTCGCTTCGTTTTGTTTTAACGGGCTCTCCGATTTTTTAGATTTTTCCGAACAATTAAAGAATAGCAGTATTGAAAAACAAAAAAATAATTTTTTCATTGTAGGATTTTAAAGTTGATTTTTTTATAGCAAAAACCATCGATATAGAAACTTTTCAAGTTTACTTCTTCAGGGCTCCCGGTGGGTATTCCGCTAGAATTTTCATCACAATTTCACGAATGCGTTCTTCCTTTCGTTCCATATCATATGTCACCAAATCTGCGCTTCCCATACCCTGCCAAACCAAATTGTTTGTTTTCGCATCGATCAAATCAATATAAAGCGTGCCTTCGGTTGAACGGGAAACATTGCTTCCTCCATAATAACTACCGTAATACCAAGGATTCCAGCCCCAGCCGTACCCGAAACTGTTGTTGTAAACATCAACGCGCTCGCGTTCTTTGGTGAAAATGCTAACTAGCAAATCTGGCGTTTCTGATTTTGACATTCCTTTAATGGTAAGATTTTCTTCAATGGCGCGGAGAATGCGTTTTTTGTCGAGGTCGCTTATTTCAGCTTTATCAATTCCTGGTTTAAAAAAAGCGAAGGAATTGTACTGAGTAAAATTAGCTTCTTTGTCGAAATCTGTTGCCACGCGAACGGTGGAGCAGGAAGCGAAAACAAAAAGCAAGAACAGAGGTAAAAATTTTAGTGCTTTCATAAATCAATTTTTTTAAGTTGAAACAAATGATTTTCTCATTTGTGGTTTTCCTTTTAAAGTTAAAGAAATTTATTTGAAAAGTTTGTCGTCAACAAAATTTGGAAGTGTAACTTTTAATTGCGGATTGTTTTCCATCGCGCGTTTTATTGCGAAAACAGCTTCTTCATTTCGTGCCCAACTGCGCCGTGCAATTCCATTATTTACATCCCAGAAAAGCATATTTTCTAAGCGTCTTTGTGCATCTTCACTACCATCAAGAACCATTCCGAAACCGCCGTTTATAACCTCGCCCCAGCCTACGCCACCGCCGTTGTGGATGCTTACCCATGAAGCGCCGCGGAAGCTATCGCCAATAACGTTTTGGATTGCCATATCTGCCGTAAACCTGCTGCCGTCATAAATATTGGAAGTTTCACGATAGGGCGAATCTGTTCCCGAAACGTCGTGATGGTCGCGGCCTAAAATTATCGGACCAATTTTCCCTTCTGAAATCGCCTTGTTGAAAGCCGAAGCAATCTGCACCCGCCCGTCAGAATCTGCATAAAGAATACGCGCCTGTGAGCCCACTACCAATTTATTTTCCTGCGCCCCTTTTATCCACGTAATGTTATCCTGCATTTGTTGCCGGATTTCCTTTGGCGAATTTTTCATCAATTCTTCTAATACCATACAAGATATTTCGTCCGTTTTTTGAAGATCTTCCGGTTTTCCTGAAGCACAAACCCAACGGAAAGGACCAAAACCGTAATCGAAACACATGGGCCCCATAATATCCTGCACATAGGAAGGATATCTGAATTCAGATTGAGGTCTCGACTCCGCTTGACCGGACACTTTTTTATCATTCATAACCTCTGCACCCGCACGCGATGCCTCCAAGAGAAAAGCATTTCCGTAATCGAAAAAGTAGGTGCCATTTGCAGTGTGTTTATTGATAGCTTCAACTTGTCGTCGCAAACTTTTCTGAACTTCCTTTTTGAATTGTTCGGGATTGCTCGCCATCATTTCGTTGGCTTCTTCATAGCTCAATCCAGCGGGGTAATAACCACCGGCCCACGGATTGTGGAGCGAGGTTTGATCGCTTCCCAAATCAATATGAATATTATCTTCCGCGAATTTTTCCCAAACGTCAACAACATTTCCGTCATAAGCGATGGAAACGATTTCTTTATTCGCCATTGCTTCTTTCACTCGTTTTGAAAGTGCATCAAGATCCGAAATAACTTCATCAACCCAACCTTGGCTGTGCCTTGTTTCGGTTGCTTTTTTATTTACTTCGGCGCAGATCGTAACGCAGCCCGCGATATTTCCAGCTTTGGGTTGTGCACCGCTCATTCCGCCGAGGCCTGAGGTTACAAACAAACCACCGTTTGGTTCTTTTTTAATTTTCCTGAAACCGTTCAGAACCGTAATTGTGGTTCCGTGCACAATTCCCTGCGGGCCAATGTACATATAGCTTCCCGCCGTCATTTGGCCGTATTGCGTTACGCCGAGTGCGTTGAATTTTTCCCAATCATCCGGTTTTGAATAATTCGGAATCATCATTCCATTTGTAACAACCACTCGCGGTGCATCTTTATGGGAAGGAAATAAACCCATTGGATGCCCAGAATATACTGCCAAAGTTTGCGCATCGGTCATTTCCGAAAGATATTTCATCACCAAAAGATACTGCGCCCAGTTTTGAAAAACCGCCCCATTTCCACCGTAAGTAATCAACTCGTGCGGATGCTGCGCTACGGCATAATCCAAGTTGTTTTGGATCATTAGCATAATTGCTTTTGCTTGCTCACATTTCCCGGGATATTCCTCAATAGGCCGTGCATAAATTCTGTAATCGGGACGGAAACGGTACATATAAATGCGGCCATATTTTTCAAGTTCTTCGCGAAATTCGGGTAGGAGCGTGGCGTGGTGTTTAGGCTCAAAATACCGAAGCGCATTGCGAAGCGCCAGTTCCTTTTCTTCTTTTGAAAGAATATCTTTTCGCTTTGGAGCGTGGTTTATAGAAGGGTCGTAAGTTTTCTTTTCTGGAAGAATTTCAGGAATGCCTTGTTTTATTTGTTCTTTAAAAGTCATTTTTAAAATATTTCTTTGTGTTCTCTGTGTCTTTGTGATGTGTATTTACCACAAAGACACAAAGTTCACAGAGTTAATTTATTTGTGTTTCCCAGTTTTTTTATCAAAACCGTACGGGCAATGCCGGCATCCGCTTTCGCAACAATAGCCCCGTTTTAAGTGATATTGCTCCGTAAAACACTTGTAGCCTTCGGGAGTTATATAATAATCGCCTTCTTCAAGCGCTATATTTTTCTTTGGAAAAAGCATTCCACAAAAGTAAGGATTTCAATGCTGAAAGTTTTAAAATTGAAGCAAATCCAATGTTTCGGGATTTAAGCTTTAAATTTGCAGAACCAATTCCACAGAAATGATAGAACATAAAGCAGGATTCGTAAACATTATTGGAAACCCGAACGTGGGCAAAAGTACGCTGATGAACGCTTTTGTGGGCGAGCGGTTGTCAATTATCACTTCCAAAGCACAGACCACCCGCCACCGTATCTTGGGGATTGTGAATGGCGATGATTTTCAGGTTTTGCTGAGCGATACGCCGGGAATCATTAAACCTGCCTATCAGTTGCAGGAAAGTATGATGGATTTCGTGAAATCTGCTTTTGATGATGCCGATATTTTGCTGTATTTGGTTGAATTGGGCGAAAAGGAATTGAAAGACGAAGCATTTTTCAACAAAATTACCAATGCCAAAATTCCGGTATTGCTTCTTATAAATAAAATTGACGTAGGCAATGAGGAATTGCTTGCCGAAGCGCTCAAACTCTGGCAGGAAAAAGTTCCGAATGCTGAAATTTTCGCAATTTCGGCGCTTCAAAATTTTGGGGTTTCCGAAGTTTTCAATCGAATAATTGAACTTCTACCCGTATCGCCGCCGTTTTATCCGAAAGATCAACTTACCGATAAACCCGAGCGCTTTTTCGTAAACGAAGCTATTCGCGAAAAAATATTGATTCATTACAAAAAGGAAATTCCTTATTCCGTTGAAATTGATACCGAGGAATTTTTTGAGGACGAAACCATCATCCGTATCCGCAGCGTGATTATGGTGGAACGCGAAACGCAAAAGGGAATCATTATTGGCCACAAAGGTTCTGCATTAAAAAGGGTGGGAACCGAAGCGCGGAAAGATTTGCAAAAATTCTTCGGAAAACAGATCCATATCGAGCTTTATGTAAAGGTGAACAAAAATTGGCGCAGTGATGAAAAGCAGCTGCGCAGATTCGGTTATAACCAGAAGTAAAAATCACAAATCACAAATCACAAATCACAAATCATTGTTGTCCGATTAAAATTTAAATGAATTCATTTAAGTCAAATCAATAAGGGCATTCTGCAATTTTTTTAATTAAGGACCTTCCTTTTCATTTATTTAAAAACAAAACTGAAAATTCATATTTCAACCTAATTGTAATTTTTATGGATTCAGTTTTCAATGATTTACGATTTAGTCTTTATTCTTTGTTCTTTCAGCGCAGCGATCTTATCTCTTTTCCCTGACAATACTGACCACAAATCCAAAATAATAAGATTGCTTTGGAATTTGGGATTTTTTTTTGGAATTTTTAAGAAATTGTTTCCAGCATAAAATTATAAAGTTCCTGCATATCAGGTTTGCCTTTCTTTTTGCCCATTGCACCTGCAAAATAGAGAAGAATCCATGCTAAAACCAAACCAACCGCAATTCCAATTTGAAGATTTATAGAGTTGCCTAAATTGTAATTGGAATACAGCCAAGTAGCATTCACCATAAAAAGTATTCCCACACCAACGTGTAGAAATATAAACATAGTCCAAACAGTGGGATTCGGTCCAAAAAAACCTTGTAGCAAACATTTAGTTTTTGAAGTTTCCGATAGTTCCAAATGCAACTGCGGCGACCAAAAATGCTGCTCTTTATTCGGAAGTTTTATAAAAATATGATCGTCAACGCAAGAAACAATAAATTTGTTTTGCGTTATTTTTACTTCCGAAAACTTCGCAACCAATTGGGAGCACGGCTGTTCCAGTTGCATTTCAAAACGTGGCCGCAATACTATTTCATTCGAAAGCATTCTTTACCTTTTTATTTTTAAAGCAGTTAAAATAGTATTTTTTCTGCCAACTAAAAGCTATTTTTGCACCCTAAAATTAAGATTATGAGCATTGTTGCCGTCGTAGGAAGACCGAATGTGGGGAAATCCACTTTTTTCAATAGACTTATTCAGCGCAGGGAAGCCATTGTTGATGCGGTGAGCGGCGTTACCCGCGATCGCCATTATGGGAAAAGTGATTGGAACGGAAAGGAATTTTCGTTGATAGACACTGGAGGTTATGTGAAGGGAAGCGACGATATTTTTGAAGCAGAAATTGACAAACAGGTAGAACTTGCAATTGATGAAGCCGATGTAATCATTTTTATGGTTGACGTTGAAAGCGGTGTTACCGGAATGGACCAGGACGTTGCAAAAATGCTTCGCCGTTCAAAAAAACCTATATTTTTGGCAATCAATAAAGTGGATGCGGCTTCGCGAGTGAACGACGCTTTGGAGTTTTATTCCTTAGGATTCGAAAATCAATACAATCTTTCAAGTATAAACGGTAGCGGCACGGGTGAATTGCTGGACGATTTGGTAAAAGCATTACCCGATCGCGAAGAAGAAGACAATAGCGAATTGCCGCGTTTTGCCGTAGTTGGCCGCCCGAATGCCGGAAAATCTTCCTTTATCAACGCATTGATCGGGAAAGACAGATATATTGTTACGGACATTGCAGGAACAACGCGCGATAGTATAGATACAAAGTATGACCGTTTCGGGTTTGAGTTCAACTTGGTTGATACCGCCGGGATTCGGAAAAAAAGTAAAGTAAAGGAAGATCTTGAATTTTATTCGGTAATGCGAAGCGTTCGCGCCATTGAGCATTGCGATGTTATCATCCTTATTTTTGACGCTACCCGCGGTTTTGACGGGCAGGTTGAAAACATTTTCTGGCTTGCACAGCGCAACAACAAAGGGATTGTAATTATTGCCAACAAATGGGATTTGGTGGAAGACAAAGATACCAGCAGCGTGAAGGATTATGAAAAATACATCCGTCAGCAATGCGAACCTTTTGTGGACGTGCCAATTGTGTTTGTTTCGGTATTAACAAAACAACGTATTTATAAAGCGATTGAAACCGCGGTTGAAGTTTACCAAAACCGAAGCAAAAAAGTTAAAACCAGTGAGTTGAACGACGTGATGCTTCCAATAATCCAGGCATATCCACCACCGGCTTACAAGGCAAAATACGTAAAAATAAAATTCTGTACCCAATTGCCAACGCCGTACCCAAGTTTTGCGTTTTTCTGTAATTTACCGCAATATGTAAAGGATCCGTACAAACGTTTCATTGAAAATAAATTGCGAGAAAACTTTGATTTTACAGGGGTTCCGATTACGGTTTATTTTAGGAAAAAGTAAATTTATTATTCAAGTATTCCAGCTTTCAGAAAAATATTCCATGTAGCAAGTTTGGTTTCTTCTTCTTTTTTCCAAAGCTTTTGTAAATCATTTTCAATTTCCAAAACGGGATTTTTCCTGCTTTGCTCTAAATATCTTTGGGTTGCAGACCAACTGAAAAACAATCCTTTTAAATCTTCGGGTGCAATTTCTCTTTGAAATTGAAAAGCAGGCGTTTCTATTTCTCTGAAAGGAAAGGGGATTGTTTTGTATTCTTCGGAAACCAATAGGTTTTCTTTTTGCCAAAATTCACCAACAATATTGTCGTGAAAATGAAGAATTAATTGATCGATTTTTGAAGAAATTTTCGGCAAACCGTAAGTCCAAACTGCAATGATTCCATTTGGCTTCAAAACCCTTCTTACTTCAGAATAAAACTTTTCGAAATCAAACCAATGCAACGCTTGTGCAACAGTAATTAAATCAACGGAGTTATTTTCCAAGCTGCTATTTTCAGCTTTTTCGACTCGATAAATAATTTTTGGGTGGGAAACTGCATTAGAAATTTGCTGCCCGCTAGGATCAGTCGCGAACACTTTTTCAAAATAATCCACCAAACCTATGGCTGATTGTCCATTGCCTGTAGCACAATCCCAGGCCAATTCATTTGCTTTAGACAGATTGCTTAAATATTCAAATAGTTTCTTTGGATAGGAAGGTCTGTACCTTTGATAGACGTCCGATTGTTTTGAAAAATTATCCTTAAAATTTTCCATTCCAAATTGATGTTATTTTATTTGAACACCGACTACTGAACACTGACCACTTTTTTACCAACCCCCACTAGCCCCGCCGCCGCCGAAGCCGCCGCCACCGAAACCACCGCCGAAGCCGCCACCGCCACCGCCTCCAAAGCTTCCGCCGCCACCGCCAAAACCGCCGCGACCAAGGCTGCTGAGCACTAAAATGTCTAGCAAACCTATGCCACCACTACCTTTTCCGCCTTTCCCGCCTTTTCCTCCTTTGCGAATTAGAGCAATAATGATAATTATGAAAATGAAGATGATAAAAAACGGAATCTTTCCGCTGTCTTTTTTTCCGAAATCCCGGTCTTCTTTGAATTCACCTTTCAACGCAGAAAAAATGGCATCGCTACCTTTGTCGAGCCCTTCATAATAATTTCCGTTTTTAAATTCGGGAATCATTATTCGGTTTATGATGCGCTCTGACATTAAATCTGTTATACGATATTCAATACCGTAACCTGTGTTTATGTCAACTTTTCGGTCGTCTTTTGCGAGCGTTATTACAATCCCGTTGTCTTCACCGCTTTGGCCTATTCCCCATTTTTGGCCCCATTCCGCGCCGAGCATGGAAATGTCTTCCCCGTTGGTAGAACCAATAATAATGCAAACAATTTGTGTGGAAGTAGAATCTGCATAACGGATCAATTTGTTTTCCAAATCAGTTTTCTGTGAAGGAGTAAGCAGGTTTACATAATCATAAAGAGAAGTCTGTACCGAAGGAATCGGCGGAATTTCATATTGTGCCGAAACACTTTCGGACAAAAATGAAATGGCAATTAAAACTAATAGAATTTTTTTCATTAAAATTTATTACTGCCGACTGCAACTGCCAACTGATTACTTAAAATTAACCTGCCGAAATATCATTCGGAAGTTCGTTTTTGTCGTCTTTTTTGAATGGGAAATGTATTTTCAACTGTTCGCCGGCTTTTAAGATTCCTTCCACCAAGCCTTGTTTCATATCGTCATTTTTGAAATGATTGATGATAATATCTTTCGTGCTTTCCCAAAAATTCTGCCCCACAATATCGTTGATGCCTTTGTCGCCCATTATCACAAGAGTCCGATCATTTACAGCTACATAAATGAGCACGCCGTTGTTGTCTGCAGTATTGTGCATGTTCAGCATATCAAAAACTTCGGCAGCACGGTCAAAGGCGTCAATGTGCTCATTGGGTTCTTCAGCGGAAATAGATTTTGCCTCCAAATGCACCCGAATTTCTCCGGAAGTATTTTTTTCAGCAATGCGAATGGCCTCGATTATAGCGGCCTCATCTTCCGAAGTTAGAAATTTTTCAACTTTCGACATATTTTTTTTATTGACTTAAGACGGTAGGACTTAGGACTTAGGACAACTTTTCAAAAAATCAAAAGTCTTATGTCTTACGTCCTAAAGTCTTACGTCCTAATATTTACTTATCTTTTCCGAAGTCAAAATCCACTTTTGGAGCGTTCTCGCTGCCTGCATCGGCTTTGAAATATGCTTTTTCGTGGAAGCCCAAAATGCCTGCGAAAAGTTTTGTTGGGAATTGATTTAATTTGGTATTCAATTCTCTGGCAGAATCATTAAATCTATTTCTTTCAACATTTATGCGGTTTTCGGTGCGTTCAAGTTCATTAATCAATTCCTTGAAATTTTCATTCGCCTTTAAATCTGGATATCTTTCAAAAACAGCCAACAAACGCGAAAGGGCAGAGCTAACGCCTGCTTGGGCCTCTTGGTATTGAGCTAATTGTTCAGGCGTAATGTTTGTAGGATCTACAGTAATTGAGGTTGCTTTGCTTCTTGCTTCCGTAACGGCAATCAAGGTTTCCTGTTCAAATTCAGCATATCCTTTTGCGGTGCTAACAATATTAGGAATAAGATCTGCACGGCGTTGATAGGAACTTTCCACATTCGCCCATTGAGCCGTGGCATTTTGGTCCAGCACGACCAATTTATTGTTTAGGCTGGCCATATAGGCGCCGATAAGAAGTATAATGCCTAGGATAATAATAATGGGTAACCATTTTTTCATGATGCGATTGGTTTTTAGAGTTGTTCTTTGATTTTTAAAAGTTCTGCTTTTACCGATTCCAATTTACGTATAATCTCAAACTGGTCCAGTGTTTTTTGTTTGTTTTCCTTTAAATGAATTTTTGCGCCTTCCAGCGTAAATCCGCGCTCTTTCACTAAATGGTAAATGAGTTCGAGATTTTTTATGTCCTGGGGCGTGAATTTTCGGTTGCCTTTGGCGTTCTTTTTTGGTTTTAATACATCAAATTCCTTTTCCCAAAAACGTATAAGCGAGGTGTTAACGCCGAAGGCTGTGGCCACTTCGCCAATGTTGTAATACAATCTTTCGGGTAAATCTATGTGCATTAATTTAGTTATGAGTTATGAGTTATGAGTTATGAGTTTTGAATTATGAATCTGCATTCTTAATTCTGAATTAATCAAGAGATTGGTTTTCTTCCTGTGCTTTTTTCAGCATCTCCGAAAATTCTTCCGCAGTTAAACTGCCGTAATAGAAATTTATTGGGTTGATTCGTTCCCCGTCCTTAAAAACTTCATAATGGCAGTGCGGGGCTTCGCTTCTTCCAGTACTTCCCACAAAACCTATTATATCGCCTCGTAATACTTTTTGTCCGGCGCGTACATTGTATTTGTAGAGATGTCCGTAAAGACTTTCGTAACCAAAACCATGATCAATTACAACGTGATTTCCATAGCCCGTGGCTGTATTGTCTGCTCGCGTGATCACTCCATCACCGGTAGCATATATGGGTGTTCCCCGTGGAGCGGTAAAATCCATTCCGTAGTGAAACTTGCGGGCTTTGGTAAAAGGATCGGTTCTGTAACCATAACCCGAGGCCATGCGTGTAAGGTCTGCATTCTTAACGGGCTGAATTGCCGGAATGGCAGCCAAAAGTTTTTCTTTTTCTTCGGCAAGTTTTGCAATTTCATCCAAAGATTTAGATTGAACCACAATTTGTTTTGTTAAAATATCCAAATTTCGAGTGGCGTTTATAATCAATTTTGAATTGTTGAAACCTTCCAAATCCTTGTAACGGTTTATACCTCCAAATCCTGCTTTTCGCTGTTCCTCGGGAATGGGGTTGCTTTCAAAATAAACACGGTACAAATTGTTGTCGCGATCTTCCACTTCCGCAAGAACTGCCTGGGCTTGTTTCATTTTTTTATTCAAAAGCTCAAACTGAAGCTCCATATTATTTAGCTCGCGTTGCAGCGCCAACTCTTTGGGGGTCTGAACTGATGGAAGATTTAGATAAACTATAAGTAGCAGAAAACCACTCAGAAACATACCCAATAGGCTCAATGCAAAAATCTTTAATTTTCTGCCTTTTTTCTTTTCTATTTTTCGGTACGAAAGCGTTTCGCTATCGTAGTAATATTTAACCTTAGACATACGTTAAAAAATTGCTATTTTTGCGCCTTGCTGGTTTGCGCGAATTAAAGGTAACGTTTTACAAATATAGAAATTGTTTGCCACTGCGCCCAACCTTTAATTTTAGTATAATTTTATAACAAATGAGGTCCAAGGAAATACGTTCCCAATTTTTAGAATTTTTCAAGTCGAAGCAGCACACCATTGTTCCATCGGCGCCAATGGTGGTGAAAAACGATCCCACGCTAATGTTCACCAATAGCGGGATGGCACCGTTTAAGGAATATTTCTTGGGAAATGGCAAGCCAAAAAGTAACCGTATTGCCGATACGCAGAAATGTCTGCGCGTAAGCGGAAAACACAACGATTTGGAAGAAGTGGGAATGGATACTTACCATCACACTATGTTTGAAATGCTTGGAAACTGGAGTTTTGGCGATTATTTCAAAAAAGAAGCTATTGAATGGGCGTGGGAACTTTTGACCGAAGTTTATAAAATAGATAAAGAAATTCTGTACGTAACCATTTTTGAAGGCGATGAAAGTGAAGGTTTGGAACGCGATACCGAAGCATACAATCTTTGGAAACAATTTATACCCGAAGACCGAATTTTAAACGGAAACAAAAAAGACAATTTCTGGGAAATGGGCGACCAAGGTCCGTGTGGCCCCTGCAGCGAAATACACGTGGATATTCGCCCCGTCGAGGACAGGGCCAAAATTTCAGGAAAGGAATTGGTGAACAACGACCATCCGCAAGTAGTGGAAATCTGGAATCTCGTTTTTATGCAATTCAACAGAAAGGCAAACGGCAGCCTCGAAAAATTGCCCGCACAACACGTTGATACCGGGATGGGTTTTGAGCGTTTGTGTATGGCGCTCCAAAACAAACAGAGTAATTATGACACGGATGTTTTTACGCCTTTAATTCGTGAAATTGGCGCTATCACCAATTCAATATATGGTAACGATGAGAAAAAGGACATCGCTACCCGCGTGATTGC
This sequence comes from Aequorivita sp., assembly GCA_030690315.1. GTDB lineage: Bacteria > Bacteroidota > Bacteroidia > Flavobacteriales > Flavobacteriaceae > Aequorivita. The sequence goes on along the minus strand of JAUYGY010000019.1, from coordinate 76,899 downwards.
AGATCACGTTCGCGCCGTAGCTTTTTCAATTGCAGACGGACAACTTCCCAGCAATACGGGCGCTGGCTACGTAATTAGGAGAATTTTGAGAAGGGCAATACGCTACGGATTTACATTTTTGGATAAAAAAGAGCCTTTCATTTATAAACTGATTGAAACGTTAAGCGCGCAAATGGGCAGTGCTTTCCCTGAATTAATTAATGAAAAAAACCTGATTACGAATGTTATTCGTGAAGAGGAAAATTCATTTTTACGAACGCTGGATCAAGGTTTGGTGTTGCTCGAAAATGTGATTGAGAATGCCGATTCCAAAGAAATTTCGGGCAAAAAAGCGTTTGAACTGTATGACACTTTCGGATTCCCGATAGATTTAACGGCATTAATTCTTCGCGAACGCGGCTATTCTTTAAATGAAAAGGAATTTGATGCCGAACTTCAGCAACAAAAAGAACGTTCCCGCGCCGCAACAAAGGTTGAAACTGGCGATTGGGTTATTTTGGAAAAAGATGATGTTGAAGAATTTGTGGGTTACGATACGTTGGAAACCCAAGTAAAAATAACCCGTTACCGTAAAGTTGAAAGTAAAAAGGAAGGCGAAATGTACCAACTCGTTTTCAACTTAACACCTTTTTATCCCGAGGGCGGAGGTCAAGTGGGCGATAAAGGGTATTTGGAAGCTATGGACGGCGGGGTAACTTATATTTTGGACACAAAAAAGGAGAACAATCTTATCATCCATTTCACAAAAACGCTTCCGCGAAACCCTGAAACTACTTTTAAAGCGGTGGTTGACGAAAATCAGCGTAGCCGCACAGCTTCAAACCACACTGCAACACATTTGCTTCACCAAGGCTTGCGAACCATTTTGGGCGAGCATGTGGCACAAAAGGGAAGTATGGTCCACAGCCGAAATCTGCGTTTTGACTTTTCACATTTTGCAAAAGTGACCGATGAGGAATTGAAGCAGGTTGAGGATTTTGTGAATGCAAGGATTCGTGAGGGAATTGCTTTGGAAGAAAGAAGAAATATTCCATACCAACAAGCGCTTGACGAAGGCGCAATCGCACTTTTTGGGGAAAAATACGGCGATAGTGTACGTGCCATAAAATTTGGAAAATCAATGGAATTGTGCGGCGGAACGCACGTGCAAAACACAAATGATATTTGGCATTTTATAATTACTTCGGAAGGCGCGGTTGCTTCCGGAATTAGGAGGATTGAAGCAATTACGGGCGATGCCGCAAAACAATATTTTATTGATAGAAGTGAATCGTTCGCATCGCTTCAAAAAGCGTTGAATAATTCGCAGGACCCCTTAAAAGCCGTTGAAAGTTTACAGGAAGAAAACAGCAATCTGCAGAAACAGATTCAGCAACTGCTAAAGGATAAAACGAAAAACTTAAAAGGCGATTTAAAAGCTGAAATTCAGCAAATAAACGGCGTGAATTTCCTTACCAAAAAAATTGATCTGGACGCCGGCGGAATGAAGGATTTGGCTTTTGAATTGGGCGGTGAAACAGAAAATCTATTTTTGGTTTTTGGTGCCGAACAAGACGAAAAAGCATTACTGGCTTGCTATATTTCAAAGGAATTGGCAACAGAGAAAAATCTTGATGCCGGAAAAATAATTCGCGAATTGGGAAAATACATTCAAGGCGGCGGCGGCGGACAAGCTTTCTTCGCAACTGCGGGTGGTAAAAATCCAGCAGGAATTGAGGAAGCGCTTTCCATGGTAAAGCAGTACGTAATATAGGCTCGCAAAGTCGCAAAGGCGCTAAGAAAATCCTTTGCGGCTTTGCGACTTTGCGAGAGAAAATAGTGCAATCCAAGTTTCCTAATGTAGTATGGATAAAATAAACAATTTAACGGAAAATCAAATTGCTTCACTTGTTGTTGACTGCTGTTATCACATTCATGTGGAATTGGGACCTGGCTTGCTGGAATCTGTTTATGAAGAAGTTTTATTTCACGAATTGGTATCAAAAGGTTTAATTGTTGAAAAGCAAAAACCTTTACCTGTTATTTGGAAGAATCTAAAATTGAATTTAGGGTTTCGAACGGATTTAATAGTTAATAATAAGGTTATCGTTGAAATCAAATCTGTAGAAGAAATTCATCCCGTGCATCCAAAACAGGTTTTAACATATTTGCGACTAACGGGATTAAAATTAGGGTTGCTAATAAATTTTAATAGTCCATTAATAAAATCAGGCATAACCAGAATAGTAAATAATCTATAAAACTTAGCGCCTCTGAGCCTTAGCAAGATAGAATAGCACGCAAAGCCGCCAAGTCGCAAAGAAAAAAAGAGGAAAAAATTTTATACATAAAAAACTTAGCGCCTTTATGCCTTTGCGAGAGAAATGGCGAGATAAAAATGCACGCAAAGCCACCAATTCGCAAAGAAGAAAAGAGGAAAAAATTTTATACATAAAAAACTTAGCGCCTTTGCGCCTTTGCGAGATAAATAGCGAGATAAAAATGTACGCAAAGCCGCCAATTCGCAAAGAAAAAAGGACATAATTTTAGATAAAAAACTTAGCGCCTCTGCGCCTTTGCGAGAAAAAATAAATGAAACTCCAAACAGAAATATCACTAAATCCCGAAGAAAATCAAATAGACTATGCTTCCAAAATACTTTTGTTGGGTAGTTGTTTTTCGGAAAATATTGGAGGGAAGTTTGATTATTTCAAATTTCAGAATCTTCAGAATCCTTTTGGGGTAATTTTTAATCCTGCTTCCATTGAAAACTTAGTTGTTCGGGCAATTGATAATACAGCTTTTACGGAAGAAAACATTTTTCAGCACAACGGAATCTGGAAATGTTTTGAAACCCATTCTGAGCTTTCATCATTGCAAAAAGACCAATTTTTACAGAATTTAAATAATGCGCTTCAGAATTTACGGGAAGCACTTTTTTCTTCAACACATATCATTTTCACCTTCGGAACTTCGTGGGTTTATCGGGATATTGGCGCTTCGACTCCGCTCAGCGCCCGTGAAATTGTTGCCAATTGCCACAAACTTCCGCAGCAAAATTTCACGAAAGAGTTGCTTTCAATTGATAAAATTTCAAAAAGCATTCAAAATATTTTCAGAAATATTTTAGATGTAAACCCAAGCGCAACTATTATAAATACCGTTTCGCCCGTACGCCACATTAAAGATGGTTTCATAGAAAATTCACTCAGCAAAGCGCATTTAATTTCAGCGATCCACCACTTCAAAAATCAAAAATCAAAAATCGTTAATCTTCAATCTTCTTATTTTCCTTCCTTTGAAATTATGATGGACGAGCTGCGCGATTACCGGTTTTATGCCGAAGACATGCTTCACCCTAGCAAAACCGCGATTGAAATAATTTGGCAAAAATTTTCGGGAGTGTGGATTTCTTCGGAAACAAATTTACTTCAAAAGGAAATTGCATCTATCCAATCCGGTTTGCTTCACCGACCCTTCAATCCGGAAAGCGCCGAACATTTACAATTTTCAGAAAAACTTCAAAGGAAAATTTCTTCCATACAAAATAAATTTCCGCACATCCATTTTTAAAAATCGGATTTCAAAGTTCATACCTCGTAATTCAGAATACGTCAAATGCCCTATTGTGAAAGCTTTCCGTTTGCGTCAATTTTGCTTCAACAAATAATCACGTATTCGCATTCGCGGAACTTTAAACCAAACAATATGAAAAATTTTAAGAAATCTATTTTAGTGCTAATGGCAGTTGTTGCCGTGAGTTTAACTTCATGTAAAAAGGACGACGATGGCGGTGGAGGCGGCGGAGCAGTTTCTGGAACAGTAGAAGCTAAAGTTGCTGGAGCAAATTACAAATCTGATGCTGCACTCACTAGTGCTATTCGCACAGACAATGGTGGCACAAGCAGTGTGACAATTACCGCAAATACAATGAATGGACGTAACATAACACTTTCCATTATTGGCGGTTTTGAAGGTGTTGGTTCTTATAATATTGGGGGCGGTGCCAATGTATTTGGCAATGCAAGCTATACCGAGGTGAATATTTCCAACCCTACTGATTCTGAAACTTGGGTAGCACCCTTTGATAATACTGTTGCAGGTGAAATTAATATTTCAGAAGTTTCAGACACTAAAATTAATGGAACATTTAATTTCCGCGGAAAAAGTGCCGATGGAAGCTTTAAGGAAATTACCGAAGGCTCCTTCAATGTAAATTTTCAATAAAGAAAACGCACTAAAGAAAATCTCTATGTTGAGGTTTTTACGTGGGCCGGGGGCGAAACGCAAGTTTTTTCTCCGGTTTTTTTTATGTAGTCGATTAGTTCAGGATTTTAATTGGTTAAATGTTCTTTTTTAACTTTTTTCCCATCAACCATCAACAAACAATACGTCAACTGCCCTATTGATTTCATCTTTTTAATGAAACATCTTTGAATCATCAACTTATAAAACCACGATTATGAAAACTTCAATACTGTTTTACACTTTAATCTGCTTTGCATTTATAACCCACAACCCCACGTTTGGGCAAAAAGCAGAGCAACCGGATTTTCGCTATGATACCGGAGCCAAAATAAACGAAATGGCATTAACGCAAGGAGGAACAATGGTGGTTGCTACCAACGATGGTCTTGTGGGGATAAAACCAGGTAGCAACCAACTGTTGTTTAATTTTACCGAATATGGAAGGGTAAAGCCAGAGGAACTTTATTTTATTCCTAATGCACCTTATGTTATGGTTTCGCAGGGGGGATTTGCAGGAATAACTTCCAAAAAAACTGTGATAGATTATATTTCAGGCAAAATCCTTTTTTCAACTGAAGGAAATGGCTGGAAGGCTGTTTATGGGTGCGATGTTATGATGCCACAAAATAAATTGGTAGTAACAGGCCAGCGTCGTTCCGATGAAAAATTCGCATATGATTTAGGTGTTTATGATCTAAATACAGGAAAAGAAGAGTATCGATTTCATATTGTTGATCCAAATAAAGTTTCCATCGGGGGAAGTGGGATGACCGTTTCTGGAACGCCTCTATTGTTGAAAGACCATTTGCTTATTCCGACTACTAAGGGAATCTTGGCCAAAAAAGCACAAACGGGTGAAACACTTTGGGAAAACAATGTAAAGAACATAAACTGGATGGTGGCAGATGTTACTGAAAAGGAAATTTATGCTTTCGAAAGCGTGAACCAAGGGAAAAATACCCGCATCCACAAAATTGGGGTGAACGGTGCCGAGCTATGGAAAGACGACAAAAAAGTAAAGGGACAAGTAGTGAATTTTGAAATTCTTCCCAATGGTATTGCAGTTGTAAGTAATCAAAGCGATGGCGGAAGTAACAGTGTTTTTGCGCCAAGCAACGAATCTAATATTGCATTTTTGAGTGCCACAAATGGGGAAGATCTTTGGGAAAAAGCACCAAAAACAAAAGGGTATGTACAGCACTTCTATATTATGGAAGATGGTATCCTCTTTGGAATTTACCAAGGGGGAATCAATAAAATTTCTTTCGACGGTCAAACACTTTTCAAAAAACCCTTGAAGACAGGCGAAAATATTTTAACAATGGCTGAAACGCCACAGGGGCTAATTTATATAACTTCTGAAGACGCCAATATAGTAAATCTTAAAACCGGCGATCAGGTTTGGGACAAGCCATTAAAATATAAAAGAGCTGGTGCGGTAAGCTCCACTTTGGACAGTAAAAACAATCGTTATCTTATAAGTGCAGACGAAAAATTATATGCCGTGGATGCCACCTCGGGCGAGGTGAGCACTTTAGCTGAATCAAAATTTGAAGGTAAGGAAGCTCCATCACAAGTGGAAATTAGAGATGGCGGGATTTTGTTGACCAGCGACCAAAATATGCTATTAATGGACTGGAACGGTGGCAAGCAATGGCAAGAATATTATCGGGCGCCAGGAAAAAGTGCTATGGGGGCAATTTTAGCGGGTGTTTCGGCTGTGGCTTCTGCTGCTGCCGCAACCGCTGCTGCCAATTCATCCGTAAATAATAGATTGCAGGGGTATAACAGCAGGGCAGATCGTGAGGCCGATTTAGCAGGAGGCTTGGCCGCCGCAAGCGGGGCTTCCATTTCTGAAATGCTGAAACGTTTTAAAGCTACCGCGGCAACCCAAAACGATCAGTTTATTCTTACCAAACTTGATGAGGGCGTGGGTCTTGTAAAACTAAATAAAGACACCGGCAAAAAGGACAAAGAAATTATTCTAAAAGACAAACAACCAGAATATGTAGTGGATGAAATTGGAGGAATACTTTATTATAAAGCAGACAGCAACTCCATTTTTGCATACGATCTTAAAAAATAATCTACTAACCCGATTATATTAAACTGCAGATAAAGTGAGGAGCACTTGCGGTTTTGAAAACCCCATGTTCAACTATGGGGTTTATTTTTTGTAAAAAAGAAGTAGGTCGAAAGACCGATAATTTAAAAGGAAAATATGGAAACAAGTATTTATTTTCTATTGGCTATTGTGAGCATTATTTTGTTCCTGCTTCTTTTCTTTTACATACAAAAAAGAAGAATTAACATCCTTCACTTTCAAAAAATAAAAACTTTAAAAAATTCGATTATCTTGCATCATAACCAAATTATTTTTAGGCAGTCAATGTTGGACAGATATGATTTTTTAGCTTATAATCTAAAGGATACGTTGATACTTCAGCCACAAATAAAACTGGACACAATATAAAAGTGTATGGGCAAATTTATCTTTACCATTTTGGTTTTTATGTGCATTACGGCATTCGGCCAGTCAAAGAAAACAATTGATAGCATAAATGAAATCTATGTTCAGGGGCTAAACATTCCCCAGGATTCAATTATCGCCCTATTTCAAGAAAACGTGGACAGCGCCTTAAAAATTTCCTATGATTTAGGTTCTGCCGATGCGTATTCAAAATTAAGTCTGGTGTATGCCTATCAAGGCAAGTATGAGGAAAGTGCAAAAAATGTAATGAAAGCCCTTCCCATATATGAAAAACTTGACAAGATAGATAAATTTGCCGCGCATTATGCGCAAACAGGCTATTCCATGAAATATAATGATTTGGACAAAGCCATATATTTAATGCAAAAAGGCAAAGCTGTAGCCGAGGCAAATAATTTGGAAATTGTCCTCAAAGACATCTACAATAATTACGGGGTTTTGAAGGAGATAAATAAAGAACTGGACAGTGCGCTTCACTATTATGAAAAGAGTTTAAAAATAAAACGAAAAATAAACGATACTGTGGGTATCCCCTACAATTGGAGCAATATGGCCGGCGTTTATGCACTGCAACAAAATTTTGCCAAAGCGCGTGAATATTTTAATAAATCATTAAAACAACGGTTGGTATGGTCAGATTCCATGGGGATTGCTGAAAATTATACCCAGTTGGGAGAAGTGTTTATCGCAGAAAAAAAATGGATCCAAGCAATTCCGTTGGTACACCAATCGTTACCAATTTCAATAAAAAAGCAATATAGAAATCTTACGCAATACAACTATAAGCTACTTTCGGATATTTATAAAAAATTGAATAATGCCGATTCTGCCCTCTATTATTTTGAACAGTATTCCGCAATAAAGGACAGTGTTCACGGTATTCAAGTGCAGGAAAAAATTGCTGCCTTAAACGTTGAGTTTGAAACCGAAAAAAAAGAGAACGAAATCCTTAGACAGCGTGCACAATTAGCCGAAAAGGATTTGGAGGTAAGACGCAAAAATTTGTGGCTGTTCGGGAGTTTGGGATTGGCAATGGTCTTGGCACTTTTGGGATATCTTCTTTTTAGTCAGCAAAAACTCAAAAACCGTCAACTTCAAAAAGAAGTCGAATTAAAATCTGCGTTGGCAAAAATTGAAACACAAAACAAATTACAGGAACAGCGTCTGCGCATTTCACGTGATTTGCACGACAACATAGGCGCGCAGCTTACTTTTATCATTTCCAGTATTGATAATTTAAAGTATGGCTTTAAAGATATCAGCGAAAAATTAGGGAATAAATTATCGGGCATCAGTAATTTCACATCGCAGACCATTTATGAGCTTCGCGATACCATTTGGGCGATGAACAAGGAAAACATTACGTTTGAAGATCTACAAGCGCGTATCGCCAACTTTATTGAGCACGCCAAAAATGCATCGGAGAAAACCGAATTTTCTTTTCAAATAGATAACGATGTTAATGAAACCCACGTATTTTCGTCCCTAGAAGGGATGAACATTTATAGAATAATTCAAGAGTCAGTGAATAATTCCTTGAAACACGCATCGGCAGACGAGATTGAAGTGATAATTTCAAAAAGAGAAAATCAGTATCAAGTTGAAATTACCGATACTGGTAAAGGTTTCGATACTGATACAACCGAATTGGGCAACGGATTCCACAATATGAAAAAACGTGCTGGGGAGATTGGGGCAACACTTCAAATAAAATCATCAAAAAAGGGAACATCTATCTTGCTAAAATTATAAGTATACCTGTTGTGCATTTTGATGCATAACTTTTAATTTTAGCATAAATTTCAAGTTTTCACCTCTTATCCTAAAGGAAGAACTTGAAATTTCATCGATATTCCCTTTAGGGTTAGAGTAAAAATCGATGAAATGTTCAAAATGCACAACGGGTTAAGTATATGTTTTGTGTTTGGTAAATACGCCAATTGCCCTATAATTTTTAATATGAAATTTTAGTAACTTTAAATTACTAACTAACTTAAGATGCTGAAGATTGCTATAGTTGACGACAACACTTTCCTTATCCACGCCATAAAGGAGAAACTTTCCTTTTTTAGCGATGTTGCCGTGAAGCACAGTTCATTGAACGGCAGCGAATTGCTTACAAAACTCCAAGAAAATTACAATCTCGATTTAATTTTGATGGACATTGAAATGCCTGTACTCAACGGCATTGAAACCACTCAAATAGTTAAGCAGAAATACCCGCACATCAAAATAATTATGCTCACCGCTTTTGATAACGACGAACATATTTTCAATGCCATAAAAGCCGGAGCAGATGGCTATTTGCTGAAAGAAATCAATCCCAAAGATTTATACGATGGAATAGTAGAAACCTTAAACGGTGGTGCGGCAATGAATCCTTCCATCGCAATGAAAACCTTGAAATTACTTAGGAATCCTTTCGATATTCAAAATCCTCGGGACCAAGAGGAAATATCACTTTCCAACCGCGAAGTGGAAGTATTGGAGCAGCTCAGTAAAGGGTTGAGCTATACAGTAATTGCCGACCATCTTTTCCTTTCTCCCAGCACAGTGCGAAAACACATTGAAAATATCTATAAAAAACTGCAGGTGCACAGTAAGATTGAAGCTGTGCAAAAGGCCCGAAATCATAATATAATTTAAAAAATGATTCTAGGGATGCTGTAGATATTTTGGTTTCTATTGTTCTCTGTGTTCTCTGTGCCTCTGTGGTTTATTCCCCAAACATTTGAGTTTTCGTGGTTAATTCACAAAGTTTTCAGTAATCTAAAATATATTGTAGTTTTAGGTTTTACTTCAGAAAAATCCTTTGGAACTTAAACTCCTCATTATGAAAAAAATAATCACCGGTACATTTCTTTTATTCACCTTTTTCGCCTTTTCACAGGAAAAAAATACTGTCATTGAAAACATTCAAAATGAAGCTTACAACAATTCCCAACTTGAAATTCTGGGTCATGAATTGCTTGATGAGATCGGTCCGCGATTGGTGGGCACGCCCCAAATGCAGAAAGCACACGATTGGGCAGTAGCAAAATATAAAACTTGGGGCATTTCCGCTGAAAACCAACAATGGGGCGAATGGAAAGGCTGGGAGCGTGGCATCACTCATATTGATATGGTTTATCCAAGAGTTCAGACTTTGGATGGAACGCAACTTGCTTGGAATCCCGGCACATCTTCAAAAGGAGTAACTACAGAATTGATCGTACTTCCCGAAATAAAAGATTCTATTTCTTTTCAGAAATGGTTGCCAAATGTAAAAGGAAAATTTGTGATGATCGCTATAAACCAGCCCACGGGAAGGCCAGACGATAATTGGAAAGAATTTGCCACGCCTGAATCTTTCGAGAAAATGAAGAAAGAAAGGGAGGAAATGAACAAAGCTTGGGACGAAAACATAAAGCGAAGCGGCTACAATAGGCGCAGTATTATTCCTGCTTTGGAAGAAGCTGGAGCAGCCGGAATTATAGATTCTTACTGGTCAAAAGGTTTTGGGGTTAATAAAATTTTTGGAGCCCGCACCAAGAAAATTCCAAGTGTTGATATTGAATTGGAAGATTATACAATGCTTTACAGAATGCTGGAACACGGCGACAAACCGAAAATACACGTTGTTGCGGAATCGAAGGATTTGGGCGTTGTACCCACTTTCAACACAATTGCGGAAATAAAGGGAACTGAAAAACCCGAGGAATATGTAATTCTTTCGGCCCATTTTGATTCTTGGGATGGCGGAACGGGCGCCACCGACAACGGAACCGGAACTTTGGTAATGATGGAAGCGATGCGGATTCTGAAAAAAGTATATCCAAATCCAAAACGGACTATTTTGGTGGGCCATTGGGGAAGTGAAGAACAAGGTTTGAACGGTTCGTCTTCTTTCGTTGCAGACCATCCCGAAATTGTAAACAACATTCAAGCGGTTTTCAATCAAGATAACGGAACGGGAAGGGTTGAGAAAATTAATGGAGCTGGTTTTCTGCAATCGTATGATTATATGTCGCGCTGGTTGCGGGTGGTGCCTGATACTATACGGAAAAATATTGAAACCACATATCCCGGCAGTCCCGCGCGGGGTGGTTCAGACAATGCTTCATTTGTGGCGGCGGGCGCACCTGCCTTCAGCTTGAGTTCGCTTAGTTGGGATTATTGGAACTACACTTGGCACACAAACCGTGACACTTACGACAAAATTGTTTTTGACGACGTGCAGAGCAATGTAATACTCACCGCAATTCTAGCTTATATGGCTTCGGAAGATGATGCCAAAACTTCGCGGGAGCAAGTTATTTTGCCAATTAATGAAAAAACTGGAGAGCCCCAAACTTGGCCCACGCCAAGGGTTCCGGAACGGAAAGGGGGACAGTAAATTTTGTGTATAAAAAACCACGAATACACGAATAATTATTTAAAAATATTCGAGTATTCGTGGTCAAAAAAAAGAACTTTTATAAATTAAAAGCTTCCTTCACTTTATCAACATAATCCAACTTCTCCCAAGTGAAAAGCTCCACTTCTCTTGTAATTTGCCCATTGTACGGACTTTCAAAAACCTTTGTAACCATTTCGGGAACACGGCCCATATGTCCGTAAGCTGCGGTTTCGGAATAAATAGGATTTCTCAATTTCAACCTTTTTTCAATTGCAGCTGGGCGCATATTGAATATTTCAGAAACTTTCTTTGCGATATCGCCGTCAGAAATTTTAAGATGTGAAGAATTATAGGTATTCACCAGAATTGAAGTTGGTTCCACAACGCCAATGGCATATGAAACCTGGATTAAAACTTCATCAGCTACGCCTGCCGCTACAAGGTTTTTCGCAATATGTCGCGCAGCATAGGCCGCACTTCTATCCACTTTACTCGGGTCTTTTCCGCTGAAAGCACCGCCGCCGTGTGCACCTTTTCCGCCGTAAGTGTCTACTATAATTTTTCTTCCAGTCAAACCAGTATCTCCGTGTGGACCACCGATTACAAATTTCCCGGTTGGGTTTATATGGTAAACTATATCATCGTTGAATAATTTCTGAACATATTCTGGAAGCAATTTTTTCACTCGCGGAATCAAAATTTCAACAATATCTTTTTTGATTTTTTTCAGCATCGGCTCGTCAGCATCAAACTCGTCGTGCTGTGTGGAAACCACAATTGCCACGATTTTCTGCGGAATATTATCGTCGCTGTATTCAATAGTAACCTGGCTTTTTGAATCGGGGCGCAAGTATTTTATTTCAGAATCTTCACGGCGGAGTGCAGCCAATTCAATTAAAATTTTATGCGAAATATCTAAAGCCAAAGGCATATAATTGGCGGTTTCCTTAGTAGCGTACCCGAACATCATTCCCTGATCGCCGGCACCTTGTTCCTCTTTGTTTTCGCGATCCACCCCTTGGTTGATGTCCTGCGATTGTTCGTGAATTAAAGAAATAACGCCACAAGAATCGCCGCTAAATTTATAAGCACCCTTTGTGTAACCAATTTTATTGATCACATCGCGCGCAATTGTTTGAACGTCAAGATAGGTGTTGCTTTTTACTTCACCCGCCAAAACCACCTGTCCGGTAGTTACAAGTGTTTCACAAGCTACTTTTGACTCTGGGTCAAAAGCCAAGAAATTATCTAAAAGCGCATCGCTAATTTGATCCGCAACTTTATCTGGGTGTCCTTCGGAAACACTTTCCGAAGTAAATAAATAGGCCATAAAATGGGTTTAAAATTATATAATTCAGAAGATTTGACGTGTGCGCCTAAGGGAAGTTTTCACTGCCTTTAGCATTTTTAATCCTGCACTTGTTGCTGGATCTCATCCTCGGTTTGCCCGATTCTGAAGAGGTTGCAATCAGTCAAATCTTTCCTCTTAACTTGTCTGGGGCAAAAGTAAAAAAATTAAATGAACCGCAATTTTATTTGAAGGTTTTTGGGGAATTATTTGAGGAATTAAATTTTCTCCCTTATTTGGGTAAAGCCAGTTTGAAAGAAAGTGAAAATTACATCATATTTATGCCTCCCCTTTTTTCAACAAAAGTTCAATCTTTGAAATCAGCTCGTCCATATCAAATGGTTTTGATATAAACTCAGACGCACCCGTTTTCAAACAGACTTCTCGGGCATTGCTAAGTGCAGACATCATAAGTATTGGGGTTTTGGAGATAGCTTTGGTTTTTCTGATTGTGGCGCAAACATCGGTGCCGTCAATTCCAGAAATCAGCTTGTCCAATAACACCAATTTTATGTCGTGCTCTATTATATTATTTGCGGTTTGTTCGGGTTTTCTGGAGAGCATTACATCATATCCACTAAACCCAAGCATATCTTGAATCATAATCCCCAAGTTGTGGTCGTCCTCGACTATTAGAATTTTATTCATTTTGATGGGTTATTTAAAAGGGAATAATAGGTTGCGGAAACATTTTAAATTCAAAGCAGTCTATAACTTCCTTATTTTTCTAAATTTAGAAAAATATATTAACTTTTTAACTATATTATTATCAACTTCTATTTTTTGCATATTTTTATTTTCCTTCCATTGGTTTCCAGTTTTGTTTTTTTTCAAATAAAAGAGTGGCTATTGCTATAGAATGGCGGAATTGATTGAACAAAACAATCTTTTTCTGTGAGATTTTTCCTTAAAAAATTTTACTTATCTTGCCGTAAAAAATTGCTTGGGGGTTTTTATAGGCTCAAACATTTCAACTTAACTTCTACTGTGGCTGGTTTTTATATTATAAAATATGAAAATCCCATATTTTATTAAACAGATTCTGTTGCTGTCAACAGTTCTTTTTAATGATATGCCAAGCCCCGGCGTAAGTTGTAATAGCTGCTATTAATAATACCAAGACTAGGTTTATGAATAAAGTCTCCACATCATATTTTAAATTTTTATCCGTATGAAAATTGGCAATCATAAGGATGAAAGAATAACCTATCCCCGTAATTTTATTACAGGGATGCTGGGTTATACAATCCCTAAATTTTTAGATTTCTCTATTCGCGAGTTAATTCACCCGGATGATATCGATAATCTCTTAAATAAAATTAAGACCATCACATCACACCCCGGAAAATCTTTCAATATCCAGTTGCGACTTCTTCATAAAAACGGAAATTATATATGGGGTGGGGTTACTATTGCCAGTGAGCTAAATCAAAATAGGATACGGATTTTGGTTTTAAATTTTGAAGACATTACTGAAAAGATAGAAATTCAAATTCAATCTAAAAAAAACTTTGAAGACTTAGAAAATCTTTCAAAGGAACAAGCTGCACTATTTAATATCCTCCCTGCCAGTATTGTATTGTTAGACAGTAGTGGAAAAATAACCAAGGTAAACGATGAATGGAAAAGGTTTGGGCAGCAGAATGGGATGCCTGAAAATTATTCCTATGTTGGTAAAAATTATATTGAAATTTCTGAGAAAGTCACCAAGACGGAAGATAGTGCTGACAGCAACATGGCAGTGGATTTAAAAAAAATATTGAGTGGGGAAAAAGATTTTTTTTCAATGGAATATGCCTGCGATTCCCCTACCGAAAAAAGATGGTATAATGCAGAGGCACGTCCATTAACTATTGGTAAATCAATAGGAGCAGTAGTTATGCACGTGGATATAACCGAAAGGAAAAGAAGTTCCCTTCAAATGGAGCTTTTTATAAAGAATACTGAAGAAGCATTCATTTTTGTGGATACGGATCTTAAAATAGTTTCCTTCAATAATCATTTTCATAATCTTTATAAAAAGTATTTTGGGTTGGAAATAATTAAGGGAAATTCAATTTTAGACTATGCTTTGCAGAAGAAAAAGGATCATTTAATAGCAATATATACTAATGTTTTGGCGGGAAATATTGAAACTGCTGAAATTAAAATAAAAGCTTCAAAAACTGTAAATAAGTATTTTTCACTTAAATATATTCCAGCAAAAGATGATGCCAAAAATATAGTAGGGGTTTTTATTACAGCTACCGATGTTACGCTTCAGAAAAATGCAGAACTACAAAAAGAGTTTAGCCAAAGGGATAAGGAAGCTCTTATAAACAGTACAGAGGACTTGATTTGGAGTATTGACAGTAATTATAAATTAATTGCAGCTAATAACGCATTCATAAAAAACCTAAAAGAGTCCACAGGGCAAACCGTAAAGCCTGGAGATAACCTAATGATAAAGGATATTTTCCCTGCTGATTTTTTGAAATTGTGGAAGCAACTTTATAAAAAAGCATTGATGGGCAACTCCTTCAAGCATGAACTCTACAATCCCGCAACTTTATTGCATAAAGAGACTTGGAGCGAAATTAGATTTAACCCCATTTTCAAAAACCATGATGTGGTTGGGGTAGCCTGCTATTCAAAAGACATTTCGGAAGATACTCTCAATTTCCTTTCCATGGAAAAGACCAAAAAAGAGCTCAACAAGATTATGGATTATTCACTGGACGTAATTTGTGCCATAAATGAAGATGGTTATGTTCTAAAAATAAGTGCTGCCTGCGAAAATGTTTGGGGATATACCCCCGAAGAACTTATTGGAAAAAAATTAATGGATTATGTGCATCCCGAAGATATTGAAAAGACAATGCAAACTGTCGAAAATGTAATGGCCGGGAACAATGTAACTAATTTCAGGAACCACAACATTCACAAAAACGGCACCGTAATCCCCTTGTCTTGGTCTATTCGGTGGGACCCGGTAGATAAAATACGCTACGGCATCGCCAGGGACATCACTGAGAGTAAAAGGCTGGAAAATGCATTCGAAATTGAAAGACAACAATTCTTTGATCTTTTTGTGGATGTACCAACCAGCATGGGGCTTATTTTAGGTCCGGAACATATCTTTAAAATTGCCAATCCTCCATACTTGGAGTTAATTGGGAAAAAAAATATCATAGGAAAAAGTGTGCGGGAAGTTTTGCCGGAAATTGTAGAGCAAGGCTTTATTGATTTGTTGGATACTGTTTACAGAACGGGCATTCCTTTTACGGCAACTGAAATGCCTATTAATTTCCGAGATAAAGCTATAGGAAAGCTCAAAACAAAATATTTGAACTTTTTGTACAGACCCCATAAAACAAATACGAACGAAATAGACGGCATCCTTTTCTTTGCCGTTGATGTAACCGAACAAGTGGTGTCCCGGAAAAAAATAGAAGAAAGTGAAAAAAGCTATCGGCAAATTGTAGAAACCGCACAGGAAGGCATTTGGGTAACAGACAAAAATAACCAGACTATCTTTGTAAACAATAAATTATGTGAAATCCTGGAATACGATCGGGAAGAAATTCTCAGCAAATCTATTTTTGAATTCCTGGATACCGATGGCAAAATTATGGTAACTAAGTTATTAGCCATTGGCAAACAGGAAAAGGGTGGCTCTGGCCAACGTCATTTTAAATTTATTTCAAAAACAGGGAAGGAAGTTTGGACAAACGTATCGGCAAATCCGCTTTTTGATGAAAAAGGGAACTATAATGGAAGCCTTGCTATGGTTACAGATATTTCTGAAAGTAAACGGGCAGAGAAAAATATTCGCAACAGTGAAGAACGACAAAAACTCATCATGCGGTCTGCGCTGGATGCTATTATTTTTATAGACAAAAAAGGTTCTGTATTATTTTGGAATCCCAAAGCAGAGAATATTTTTGGTTGGAGTGAAGCGGAAATAATGGGAGGAAAGCTTTCAGATTTTATTATTCCTTCCCACTACAAAGCCCGCCATGATATGGGAATGGAAAATTATCTTGCTACTGGGAAAGGCCCGATGCTGAATAAATTGCTATACTTATCAGCTATCAAAAAAACCGGTGAGGAATTTCCAATTGAATTAACCGTCTTGCCCATATCCCAGGACGACGACGTATTTTTCTGTGCCTTCATACGCGATATAACCCATCAAAGAAAGTCGGAACTGGAACGCACAAAAATGACAGATGAACTGATTCAGCGTAATCGCGATTTGGAGCAATTCACTTTTATAACCTCGCACAACCTTCGTGCTCCAGCTGCAAATATTATGGGGCTTATGAATTTCCTTCAAGATGAAACAATAAGCGCCGCCGAACAAAAGGAATTTATTGCAGGGCTTGCAACATCCGTAAACCAGCTTGATACAGTTATAAAGGACATCAATAAAATCCTTCAGGTAAAAAGGGATGTGAATGATCGAAAAGAAATCATACATTTTTCGAAGTTGATCAAGGATATTATTATTAGCCAAAACATAAACTTGCAACAGGTGAAAATTATAACAGATTTTTCTGAAATTGACGAAATTTATTCCCTAAAAGGATACCTTCATAGTATATTTTTCAATTTAATTAGTAACAGTATAAAATACCGAAAGCCAGATATTTCTCCTATAATTGAAATTAAAAGTGAAATGTGTAAGGGAAAAATAAATATTACATTTAAGGATAACGGCATTGGCTTAGACTTAAAAAATCATGGCGAAAAAGTTTTCGGATTGTACAACCGATTTCATAGCCACGTAGAAGGAAAAGGAATGGGCCTATTTATGGTGAAAACACAGATAGTGGCCATTGGCGGTAAAATTACCCTTGAAAGTGAAAAAGATATAGGTAGCGAATTTAAACTTGAATTTGAAACTTAATGATAAACCCAACGCCCCAATTTTTATTGATTGATGATGACGCGGTGAATAATTTCATTACCCGCACCATTATAAAGAAAGCTTTTGAGGAAGTTGATATTATAGAATTTACCCAACCTGAATTGGGCATCCAATTCCTTAAAAATTTTCAGGGGAATGAGCCAATATTGCGAAAAACCTTTCTTTTGTTGGATATTAATATGCCCATCATGACAGGTTGGGATTTTCTTGAAAAATTTAATGAATTACCCACTAAGCATACCCAACATTTCAAAATTTATATTCTTACTTCTTCTATAAATCCAAATGATTTGGAACAAGCTAATCAAAACCCCCACGTTATTGATTTAATACAGAAACCTTTCAGTAAAAGCAAGTTGCTAAAATTAATGAGGCTGTAAGTTATTGCGCTCTTGCGCAAAAGCAGTTTCTATCTAAAATTCTCTTCATTATTATTTTTTGGGTACGTTTTTCAAATAGGAAGAATAAAAGTAAACTCAGACCCTTTGTCCTTTTTGCTTTTTATTCCTACTTTCCCTTGGTGGCGTTCAATAATTTCTTTTGCTAAATAAAGACCGATTCCAAAACCTGAATACGTTTTTTCATTCGTTCCGCTAACGCGGTAAAATCTTTTAAAAACGTGCTCGTGGTCTTTTTTATTGATGCCAATTCCTTTGTCCTTAACGCTTACAGCTCCATTTGCCTCATCCTTTTTATATACCCTCACTATAATGTTTTTATCATTCGGGGAATACTTTATGGCATTGGTGATAAAGTTGATCAATACTTGGCTGATCCTGTCCATATCGCCATTAATGTTGAATTTATCATCGTGGATTATGTTTATCTTATACTCGTCACTGGAATATTTAATATCCTGAACCGTTCTTTCCACCAACTCATTCATGTTGAAGGTTTCGCGTTGTAGTTCCAATTTGCTTTCTTCGGCGCGCGACAGATCCAACATTTCTGAAATAAGCCGTGTGAGCCTAGACACTTGGTTGTCAATCCGTTCTAGACCGGGTATTAAAGGAATGGCATCAAATTTATGTGGGTCGCCTTTTTTAAGCATGCTCAACAATAACTGTGTATATCCTTTAATGGAAGTTACCGGGGTTTTTAGTTCGTGGCTTGCCATTTTCAGGAAATCTTCTTTTCGTTTTTCTTCTTCCTTTATTTTTTGTATTTCGGTACTGGCGCCTACCCACATAATGATTTTCCCGGTGTCATCCTTCACGGGAATCGCGCGGCTTATGTGCCATTTATAATCGCCATTTTTGTTCAGTATCCTTAACTCAGTTTCAAAATCATTTCCAGTTTCCACTGCTTCTTGCCAGTTTTGTTCTACCGTGGCCACTTCATCAGGGTGCATTAGTTTTGCCCAGCCTTCTTTTAGCAGCTTTGCGGTGGACCATCCCGAATAATCCGTCCAGCATTTGTTGTAATAAAAAAATTTGCCATCAACTGTAGCATTGGTTATCATGTCTGGAACAATGTCAGTCAATTGGTGGAAGCGGGCTTCGCTTTGTTTTAGTTTTTCATGAAGTTCTGCCTGTGGGGTAACATCTGTTGCAATAATAGCGACGCCTTCAATAAAACCTTTTGCATTTCGCTGTGGTTGGAAAATTAAATCGAAATACCCTAAATTAACTTTTCCGTTATGATGGTGTTCAATGGGCATTTCGTGGGCCCTATATGAATCTCCGGTTTTATATACATCTAGATAAAGCTTATCTATTCCTTGGGCTTCCATTTCGGGGAGTACTGCAAGGATGGGTTTTCCTATTACATCTTTTTCTTTTCCCCACACTTTCAGTAGCGCATCATTTACTTCTTCAATTATTAGATTTTCTCCTTTTAGGATGGCAATGAGCCATGAGGAGGAATGGATCAATTCATGGTAGCGATGTGCACTTTCCTCCATTTGTTTGCGGGCTACAACTTGTTCGGTAACTTCGGTGGAAATTACCATAATGCCTGGCATGTCTTGATCTCGCATGGGTTGGTAAACGAAATTATAATATCCTTCCTCTGCTTTTTTCTTCCTATTTATTTTTATTGCCAGTTCACTTCCGTGGTAAGGTTCTCCGGTTTCCATTACGGTATCAAAAAGCTCTTTGATTCCCTGTTCTTTAAATTCTGGCAATGTTTCAAAAAATGGCTTGCCTACAAATTCTTTATCTTTTTCTACCAAATTCAAATAAGCGTCGTTGGCAAGTTCTACGATATAATTTTCTCCTTTTAGAAACATTATAGCCACGGGGGCCTCCATTACGAGGTTTTTAAATTTATCAAAATATTCCTGCTCCTTTACCCGCAGGTGCTTTTGTTCGGTAATATCTTCAAGGGCTAAAAGGATTAAGTTTTTAGATCTATCTTCCCGCTGAATAGTTTTTGCATTTAAGAGCATGGTCCGTTCCCCAATATTTTCAAAAGTGCGGGTTACCTCAAAATCGACTAAGTTTTCTTTTTCCGGCAATATGGTTTCCAGCATTCGTCTTAGTTCAGGAATGTTCCATTGGTTGTTGCCCAGTTCATAGATTAACTTGCCTTCCGTTTCCTCTTCTTTAACCCTGAAGGTTTTATAGAACGATCTGTTAGCTTTAGAAACTTTCAAATTTTTATCCAAAACCAACAAAGGTTCATGGATAGTTTCCACTATTGCCTCTGCATAATTTCTTTCTTCGGTTACCAGCTCGTTTAGGCTTACAAGCTCGTGGTTTATTACTGTTATTTCTTCATTGGTGCTTTGTAGCTCTTCCTTACTGGTTTCCATTTCTTCGTTCAAACTTTGCAATTCCTCGCTTCCGCTCAAAAGTTCCTCATTGGCGCTTTGTAGTTCTTCATTGGCTGCCTCTTGGTCTTCGGTAATGCTTCGCATATCTTCCAAACTCTGTTCCAGTTCTTTTTCCAATTGCTGGATGCGCAGATCCTTTTCATCTTTTTTGGAAGGTCTTTTCTTTTTTTGTGCAAGATCTTCCTCTGTGACCATCTGTGGGTGAAACACTATCAAATAATGCGGTTCCACAACATTTGGAAGCGGGACTGCCTCTAAGGAGATTATCTGTCGGATATCGTTTACTAAATACGAGATGTGTTTTTTGGTAACCGCAACGCCTCCCTTTTTTACTTTATGGATAATGTTTCGCAACTCAAAAGCCAAGCTCCCTTTTGCCATCTTCATAAGATTATGGCTGGGTTTGCCGCTTTGTTGGCCTAAATAATTATTGGTGTTGCCGTGAAAAAGGACAATATCCATTGCTTCATTTATTACTACACTGGCGGGGGTATAGCGACTTAAAAGAATTTCATCTGCTATTTTTTGAAAATCGGTATGTTTTTTTTCGGCTTCGTGCTCATTATCGCTATGGGTATGTATCTTTTGTTCATTGGGCCTGGTGGAGAATTTCCTACCGGGGGGTGCTGCTGATACTTTCCGCATAAATAATCGATCATTTTTACTCACAGAACTAAAAAGTTGGGGTGTACTGCTGTTTGTTTCCGATTTCCCAAGCAATAGGTACCCGCTGTCGTTTAAGGAATAATGAAACGTTGCAAGTGCCTTTTTTTGAAGATAGGGCTGCAGATAGATAAGCACGTTCCTGCAGGTTATAATATCCATATTCCCAAAAGGTGGATCGCTTAGGAAATTATGCGCAGCAAATACGCACATTTCTCTAATTTCCTTGTTCAGCTGATAGCCGCCATTGTATTTCGTGAAGAATTCGCTCAGCCGTGTGGGGCTTACGTTTTCCAATTCACTTATGGAATATATTCCTTTTCGTGCCTTTGCTATTGCAGGTTCACTTATGTCCGTGCCAAATAATTGTATTTTAATCCCCGAATTTGATCGTGTATTGCCCTTAAGTGCTGGATTGGCATTCAGATATTCCTTTATGCAAATAACAAGCGAATAGGCTTCCTGCCCCGTACTACATCCCGCCGCCCAAAGGCGTATAGACTCATCAGGTTTTTTGTTCTGTACAAGCAATGGCATCACCCGACCACATAGATTTTCAAAAATGTCCGCATCCCTGAAAAAGGAAGTTACGGGTATCAGTAAATCTTGGTAAAGCAAATCCTGCTCCTTGGTATTTTCACGTAAATAGGTAAGATAGGTTGCGGGTTTTTTGCTTTTATTGATAGCCATCCTGCGGAGTATCCTTCTTCGGATGGTGGTTTGTTTGTAATATGTAAAATCCGTTCCCTTACGGATGCGCAATAATGAAAGGATCTTTCTGAAAACTTCTTCCTCCTCTTGCGAAATATCATCTTTCTCAACACCATTTCTGTCAATAGCGCTTACCACTTCCAAAATTTTGATGGGTATTTCCGCCGGTTTTAGGACAAAATCTACTACGCCTTCATCAACGGCGTTTTTTGGCATATCCTTCCATTCGGCAGATTCTTGGTCTTGCGCAAAGGTAAGTCCACCTTCATCTTTAATGGCTTTTAGCCCTGCGGTCCCATCATAGCCGGTACCCGAAAGCACTACGCCCAGTGAATAAGATTGGTGCACTACTGCCAACGAACTAAAGAAAAGGTCAATCGGCAAGTTTATTTTGTTTTTTTCGGGAGCAGGGCGGGGGCTCAGCTCTAGTACCCCATCATTGGCAAGCAGCATTTTGTTGCTCGGAATGATGTATATATGGTCCGGCTCTACTTTTATTTCATTGGCGATTTCCAGTACGGGAATTTTTGATACCTTTTGAAGTAGTTCTGGCAATAAACTTTCGTGGCTGGGGTCCAAATGTTGCACCAATACGAAAGCCATGCCCGAATCTTCAGGGATGGCGCCCACAAAATTCTTGAAGGCAGCAAGACCACCGGCAGAGGCACCTATACCAACTACTGGAAATTTATTGGCAGATTTTATAAGACTTTTTTTTGGCTTGTTTTTCAACGTTGTTTTATTGGTAAAGTTTATTGTTTTTCTCATAAAAAGTAGAGATGTAAATATAGCAACTAGGAGTGATTTTTCTCATAATATTATGCCAATAAAACCTGTGCTGTAGGTATTTGAATATGTTTTATAGGGTGTTTTTTAGAAATGTATCTACAAAAACAACCTAGCAAAAGTTTTGTGTTTCAAAAGAAAATATTGCCTATTAAAATCTATTTTTTTTATTTTTTTTGAAAAAAAATTTGGTTATTAAATTTTTCTGACGCTATATTTGCGCTCACAAAGTTCAAACCTTTATTGAAATGTTATCAAGAAAGGCCGAGGGAATAGACCCTATGACGCCTTAGCAACCTCCCGATCATTCGGGGAAGGTGCTACATTCTACAACGATCCCGATAGCTATTGGGATTGACGATAGATAACGACAAGACAATTTTTTCATTCCGAAAAAGTTGCTTTCATTCTTTTTAACATTTTTCTATTGTCCCGAATTCATTTCGGGGTAGGCTTTTGGTTTAATCTATTTATTAATTCAAAAAATTAGAAAAATGAGTGCAACAAAAATTATCCATTCCATTCCAAGTGATCCGTTAACGGGTGCCATCTCGGTTCCTGTTTACCAAACATCAACCTTTATTCAAGAAGCGCCTGGCGTTAACAAAGGTTTTGATTATGCCCGAAGCAACAACCCAACCCGTAAAGTGTTGGAAGACGTGGTTGCCCAACTTGAAAACGGCCATTCCGGTTTTGCCTTTGCAACTGGTTTGGCGGCAATTGATTCGGTTTTGAAATTGCTTTCGGTGGGAGATGAAATCGTCGCTGTTGATGATATTTACGGTGGCGCCTACCGACTTTTTACCCATGTTTATGAAAAATTGGGCATAAAAGTAAACTACGTTGATGCCACCGAAGTTGAGAATGTGGCGAATGCTATTTCCAAAAAAACAAAACTGATTTGGATTGAATCGCCCACAAATCCAACTTTGAAAATTTCCGACATCGAAGCAATTTCAAAAGTTGCAAAAAGTGTAAACGCGCTTTTGGTGGTTGATAATACTTTTGCATCCCCAATTGCGCAAAAACCGATTGATTTGGGGGCCGATATCGTTATTCACAGTGGGACAAAATACATCGGCGGCCATTCTGATTTGGTTGCTGGTTTGGTAATTACAAAAACGCTGGAACTTTCTGAAAAAATCAAGTTCATCCAAAACGCTTCAGGCGGAATTTTAGGTCCGTGGGATTGTTTTCTGACAATTCGCGGAATTGAAACGTTGGACCTTCGCTATAAAAAACAATGCGAAAATGCGCTGAAAGTTGCATTGTTTTTGGAAAGTCAAAATGCAGTTTCAACAGTTCATTATCCGGGTTTGAAAACCCACAAAAATCACGAAATAGCCAAAAAACAACAAAATGGTTTGTTTGGCGGAATTGTTTCTTTCACTTTAAAAAATGACACGCAGGACGCAGCCGTAAAATTTGTAACAAACACCGAATATTTCAAATTGGCGGAAAGTCTTGGCGGCGTAAAAAGTTTGCTGTGCCATCCCGCACAAATGACGCACGCCTCCATTCCACGTGAAATACGTTTGAATGCAGGAATAAACGATTCGTTAATTCGACTTTCCTGCGGAATTGAAGACGCGGAGGATTTGATAAACGATCTTGCCGAAGCTTTCAAAATCATTGAAAAGGCAGAATTGATTCCTTCAAACTAAAAACAATAAATAATCAGACGTAAGACCAAAAGACGTAAGACTTAAGACTAAATAATAGTCTTGTCCTACGTCCTATGTCCTACCGTCCTAAGTCAAAAAAATTATGAGTGCAGCAACAGTAGAAATTCCTTTGGAACAATTAATAAATCTGGAAAAGATTAAAAAGAAAAAAATAAACATCGCCATTTTCGGCCACGGAAATGTGGGGCGCCATTTAGTGGATCAAATAATTTCCTCGAAAGAAGAAATTTCCCGAAGACGTGACTTGGAGTTGAATATTTTCGCAATAGCAAATTCAAAAACAGTATTGCTCCGTCAAAATGGTTTGAGCAAAAATTGGTTGGAAGAAAAGATAGAAACTGGAAAATCTTACAACTCAGAAGAAGTTATTTCTTTCGCAAAAACCAACAACCTTCAAAACCTAATCTTGGTTGATAACACGGCTGATTCTGGCTTTGTGCAGAATTATTCGGCCTTTGTTGAAAACGGTTTCCATTTGGTTTCCTCAAATAAAATCGCCAATACCTTGGATTTGAATTTTTACAAAGAACTTCGCCGAAAACTGACTTCAAAAAAGCGACAGTATTTATATGAAACCAATGTAGGTGCGGGACTTCCGTTGATTGATACAATCAAACTTTTGCACCTTTCCGGAGAAAATATCACGCGAATTCGGGGCGTGTTTTCGGGTTCGCTAAGTTATATTTTTAATACTTTTTCGGAAGAAGATAAATCGTTCAGTTCGGTTTTGAAATCAGCAATCGATAAAGGTTTTACAGAGCCGGACCCACGGGAAGATTTGTGCGGAAATGACGTGGGGCGGAAATTGCTTATCTTGGCCAGGGAATTGGATTTGCACAATGAATTTGCTGATATTTCCATTCAAAACCTAATTCCGAAGGATTTGCGAAATGTTTCAAAAGCAGCATTTTCGGATCGATTGCAGGAATTGGACGTTTCGTTTCAAATCAAAAAGAAAAATCAACAGAAAGATTGTGTTTTACGTTATGTAGCCGATTTACACGGCGATCTTTCAAAGGAAACGGGGGCGCATTTGGATGTGAGTTTGGTGTCCGTTCCCCGAAATTCGATGTTAGGAATTTTAAAAGGAAGCGACTCACTTTTCGAAATTTATACTGAAAATTACGGCGATAACCCCATAGTTATCCAAGGCGCGGGAGCGGGAGCAGCGGTTACGGCACGTGGTGTTTTTGGGGATATTTTGAGGATAAGTGACAAAGATTGAAAAATGACTTAAGTCCGCTGTGCTATAGGACGTAAGACCTATGACAAAAAAGGGTGCTGGATAAATTTGTCCTACGTCCTAAGTCTTACCGTCCTAAGTCATTTCTAATTAAACCATAAACAGATTATAGACTATGAAAGTTTCACTGAACAGAATAAATGACAACTACCTTTTTGAAGCAAAAGGAGCTTCCGGAGTTCCCGTTTTCATCGACAATAAAACCGATGAACCCTCAAAAGGCGCAAGTCCAATGGAACTTTTATTGATGGGCGTTGGCGGATGCAGCGCGATAGATGTGGTTATGATTTTGAAGAAACAGCGGCAGGAAATCACTTCCTATAAAATGGAAGTGGAGGGCCAACGAAAGGAAGTACGCGAAGCAAAACCGTTTGAGGCAATTCACGTAACGCTTTATTTGGAAGGCAAGATTGATGAGGCAAAAGCCATCCGCGCGGCACAATTGAGCTTTGAAAAATACTGCTCGGTTTCAATTACACTGGAAGCTTCGGTGAAAATCACATACGGCATCGTGCTTAATGGAAAATCGTTGAAAATGACATAGGACGGTAAGACGTAAGACGTAAGACCAAAAGAACGTTTCCATTAGTCATACGTCTTTATAGAAATATAATTTTGTTTATATAAAGTTTATACCGTTACTTTGCTACAGTTCATATTCATAATTAAAAGTTATCAAGAAAGGCCGAGGGAATAGACCCTTTGACGCCTTAGCAACCTCCCGAACTTTCGGGGAAGGTGCTACATTCTATCCCGAATTTATTTCGGGTATAGATAACAACAACAGGTTTTTCCTTCACCTTTTCTTGATATAATTTTTTTTAATTCCTTTTTAGGAATGGTTTGAGCAATCCATAAAATCAAGAAATGAGTAAAATACAACAAGCACTTCAAAAAAGAATCCTAATCCTCGACGGTGCAATGGGCACGATGCTGCAGCGCTATAAATTTTCGGAAGAAGATTTTCGTGGCGAGCGGTTTAAGGATTTTCATAAATCGGTAAAAGGAAACAACGATCTGCTTTCAATCACCCAGCCGAAAGCAATTGCCGAAATTCATTCAAAATATTTCGCTGCGGGCGCTGATATTGTGGAAACAAACACATTTTCCAGCACCACCATCGCAATGGCCGATTACGATATGCAGGATTTGGTGTACGAACTGAATTACGAATCTGCCAAAATCGCAAAAAAGGTTGCAGATGAATTCACTGCGAAAGAGCCGCACAAACCACGTTTTGTTGCCGGAGCCATCGGACCGACAAACAAAACAGCAAGTATGAGCCCTGACGTAAATGATCCCGGCTATCGTGCAATTTCTTTTGAACAGTTGCGGGTTGCATACAAACAACAGTGCGAAGCATTGATTGACGGTGGCGTTGATATCCTTTTGGTTGAAACTATTTTTGATACATTGAATGCCAAAGCAGCACTTTTCGCAATTGATGAAATTAAGGAAGAACGAAATATCGACATCCCAATAATGATAAGCGGAACAATTACCGATGCTTCGGGAAGAACGCTTTCCGGACAAACGGCGGAGGCTTTTTTGATTTCCATTTCGCATATTCCACTGTTAAGCGTAGGATTCAATTGTGCGTTGGGCGCCAAACAGCTCACGCCCCATCTTGAAGTGATTGCACACCGCACCAATCTTGCCGTGAGCGCTTATCCAAATGCGGGCTTGCCAAACGCGTTCGGAGAATACGATGAAAGCCCCACACAAATGGCTGAGCAAGTGAAGGAATATCTCGACAAACAATTGGTCAACATAATCGGTGGTTGTTGCGGTACCACGCCCGAGCATATAAAAGCCATCGCTGAAATCGCTTCGCAGTATAAACCGCGACCCGTTTTTCAATCAGAAAACATAAGCGTATGATTCCCACAAAAAAAGAAGTTGAAGAAGCGTGTACACGAGTAAAACCTTACGTTCACAACACGCCAGTATTAAAATCTTCCTATATAAATGAACTATCCGGCGCTGAGGTTTTTTTCAAATGTGAAAACTTTCAAAAGATGGGCGCTTTTAAAATGCGAGGTGCTACAAATGCCATTCTTCAACTTTCCGAAGCGCATAAAAAGGCTGGAGTCGTAACGCATTCCTCCGGGAATTTTGCGCAGGCGCTTTCATTGGCAGCAAAAAACTTGGGGGTAAAAGCATATATTGTAATGCCAGAAAATGCACCGAAAGTGAAAAAGGAAGCCGTAAAAGGTTACGGCGGAATTATTACCGAATCTGAATCCACACCAATCGCCCGTGAAACTGAAGCCGAGCGAATTCAAAAGGAAACAGGCGCCACTTTTATCCATCCTTCAAATGATAGAAATGTAATTCTTGGAAACGCGACGGCAGCGTCGGAATTGCTTCAGTCGCACCCAGATTTGGATTATGTTTTCACGCCCGTTGGCGGCGGTGGCTTAATTGCTGGGACTTCACTTTCGGTGAGATATTTCGGGATTAATTGCAAAACAATAGGTGGCGAACCTTTTGAAGTTGATGATGCCTTCCGAAGCCTTCAATCCGGAAAAATAGAATTCAACGAAACCACCAACACAATTGCCGACGGACTTAAAACATTCCTTGGCGATGTGAATTTCCCAATAATAAAAGAACTGGTTTCAGAAATAATACGGGTTGAAGAAACCGAAATCATTTCAGCAATGAAACTCATTTGGGAACGGATGAAAATAATCGTGGAACCGAGCTGTGCTGTGCCATTTGCAGCGTTACTTCGGGAAAGAGAACGATTTAAAGAAAAAAAAGTGGGAATTATTTTGAGCGGCGGAAATGTGGATTTAAAAAATTTGCCATTCTAAAAAATCTTTACGCTTTTGCGGCTTTGCGAGAGAAAAATAGCACGCAAAGCCGCAAAGCCGCCAAGAAAATAAAAAATGAAAATAGAAAATAAAAAATATTTAAAACTTTCAGGTCTCGAACCACTCATCATCACCCCCGAAAGCAATTTCATAAACGTAGGTGAGCGCACCAATGTGGCGGGATCAAAAAAATTTCTTCGATTAATTAAGGAACGAAATTTTGAGGAGGCTCTTTCCGTTGCCCGAGAACAGGTTGAAAACGGCGCACAGATCATCGATGTAAATATGGATGATGGCCTGATTGATGGGAAGGAAGCGATGGTGAAATTTCTGAATCTTGTGGTCGCCGAACCCGATATTTCACGGGTTCCAATAATGATTGACAGCAGTAAATGGGAAATTATTGAAGCCGGATTGCAGGTGGTGCAAGGGAAATGTGTGGTGAATTCAATCAGTTTAAAGGAAGGCGAAGCAGAATTTATCCATCACGCAAAACTCATAAAACGCTACGGAGCCGCTGTAATTGTGATGGCTTTTGATGAAACGGGCCAAGCCGATAATTATGACCGAAGAATAGAAATCGCCAGCAGATCCTATGATATTTTGGTTAATCAAGTAAAATTCGCCCCGGAAGATATCATTTTCGATTTAAACATTTTTCCAGTTGCAACTGGAATGGATGAGCACAGAAAAAATGCAATCGATTTTATTGAAGCCACGCGATGGGTTCGGGAAAACCTGCCGCATGTTAGTGTTAGCGGTGGTGTGAGTAATGTTTCGTTCAGTTTTCGAGGGAATGATCCCGTGCGCGAAGCAATGCATTCGGTGTTTTTGTACCACGCCATTCAGGCGGGAATGAACATTGGGATTGTAAATCCGGCAATGCTGGAGGTTTATGACGATATTCCAAAAGATCTTTTGGAGCGGGTGGAAGATGTAATGTTCGATCGTCGCGATGATGCAACCGAACGTTTGCTCGATTTTGCAGAAACAGTAAAGGGAACCACAAAAGAAAGTAAAATTGATTTGTCTTGGCGGGAGGAACCATTGCAAAACCGCATCACAAGAGCATTGGTAAAGGGAATCGATGAATTTATTTTAACCGATATTGAAGAAGCACGACAAAAGGCCAATAAGCCCATTGAAGTAATTGAAGGAAATTTAATGATCGGAATGAACGTAGTTGGAGACCTCTTCGGAAGTGGGAAAATGTTTTTGCCCCAAGTGGTAAAATCGGCTCGGGTAATGAAAAAAGCTGTGGCTTATTTGCTCCCATATATTGAAGAGGAAAAACTGAAAAATCCACAAATTGGCGATTCAAAAAACGCTGGTAAAGTGTTAATGGCAACTGTGAAAGGCGATGTTCACGACATCGGGAAAAACATTGTCGGTGTAGTTTTGGCGTGCAATAATTATGAAATAATCGATTTGGGCGTAATGGTTCCACCGGAAAAAATAATTGCTACGGCAAAAGAGGAAAATGTTGATGCCATTGGTTTAAGCGGTTTGATAACGCCTTCTTTGGACGAAATGGTCTTTTTGGCGAAGGAAATGCAACGGCAAAATTTTAAAGTTCCACTTTTAATTGGTGGCGCAACTACAAGCAAAGCACACACCGCTGTAAAAATAGACCCGGAATACGGCTGTGCGGTTGTCCATATTAATGATGCTTCCCGCGCCGTAACCGTTGTTGGCGAATTACTGAAAAGGGAAACTTCAGCTTTGTATAAAGAAAATTTGAAAAAGGATTACGATATTTTCAGAAAAGATTTTTTGAAAAGGCAAAGGGTGAAAACCTATATTTCCATTGAAGAAACACGAAAAAACAAGTTTCAGATTGATTGGAATTCCGCCGAAATAATAAAGCCGAAACAATTGGGCGTTCAGGTTTTGAGAAATTTCGATTTAAAACTTTTGGAGGAATTTATTGATTGGACTCCATTTTTCAGAAGTTGGGAATTGCACGGAAGATATCCGGATATTCTAAAAGATAAAATTGTAGGCGAACAGGCTTCGGAATTATTTGCCGACGCCCAAAAAATGCTTCAAAAAATCATTTCAGAAAAACTACTGGAAGCGAGAGCCGTTTTCGGGATTTTTGAAGCGAATACTATAAACGATGATGATATTGCCGTTTTGACTCCGCTCAACGACCGTGACTCGGACACTGAGCGGAGCCGAAGTGTCATTTTTAGAACCCTTCGCCAACAATCCAAAAAAGCAGCCGGAAAACCCAACATAGCCTTGGCAGATTTTATTGCTCCGAAAGAATCCGGAATCCAAGATTACATCGGTTGTTTCTGCGTGAGTACCGGTTTTGGAACTCAGGAATTGGCTTCAAAATATGAAAAGGAGCACGACGATTACAATTCTATAATAGTGAAAGCGTTGGCAGACCGCTTGGCAGAAGCTTTTGCGGAATATCTTCACAAAAAAGTGCGAACGGATTATTGGGGCTACGCTTCCGAAGAAAACCTTAGCAACGAAGATTTAATTTCCGAAAAATACAAAGGAATCCGCCCAGCGCCTGGCTATCCCGCCTGTCCGGACCATTTGGAAAAAATCACTATTTGGGAAGTTTTAAAAGTGAAAGAAAACATTGGCGTTGAACTGACCGAAAGCTTGGCAATGTGGCCAGCGGCTTCGGTTTCGGGCTATTATTTTGCGAATCCAGAAGCGCGATATTTTGGCCTCGGAAAAATTAAGGAAGACCAAATTGAGGATTTCGCAAAGCGGAAAAATATAAATTTAGAAGAAGCCACGAATTGGCTGAAAACAAACCTTGCAGATTAAATGAAAGTAACCGAACACATAAAAAACGGAAACGGAAAAACGCAATTTTCGTTCGAGATTTTACCACCTTTGAAAGGTGAGAATATACATTCCATTTTTGAAAATATTGATCCGTTGATGGAGTTTCAGCCGCCTTATATAAACGTAACTTACCATCGGGAGGAATATGTTTTTAAGGAATTGAAGGATGGTTTGATAGAAAAGAAAGTTGTTCGAAAACGCCCCGGAACTGTTGGAATTTGCGCTGCCATCCAAAATAGATACGAAGTTGATGCCGTACCACACATACTTTGCGGTGGATTTACGAAGGAAGAAACCGAAAACTTTTTGATAGACCTTCAGTTTTTAGGAATTGATAATGTAATGGCTTTGCGCGGTGATGCCGTAAAAAGTGAAATTTATTTCACGCCAAATAAGAATGGCCACAAGTATGCTTGCGATCTGGTTTCACAAATACAATTTATGAACACGGGAAAATATTTGGACGATGAACTCCAAAATACATTCCCGACTGATTTTTGCGTTGGTGTTGCCGGGTATCCCGAAAAACATATGGAGGCTCCAAGTAGTGAAAGCGATATTCATTTCCTTAAAAAGAAAATTAAGAACGGTGCGGAATATATTGTTACACAGATGTTTTTTGACAATGAGAAATTCTTTCAATTTGAAAAAAAATGCAGGGCAGAAGGTATTACTATTCCCATTATTCCGGGGCTAAAACCTCTTTCGGTGAAGTCGCACCTCAATTTAATTCCACATAGATTTAAAGTGGATTTGCCCGACACATTAGTAATGGAAGTGGTAAAGGCAAAGGACAATCAAGCCGTTCGGCAAATTGGGATTGATTGGTGTGTTAAGCAAAGCCGGGAACTTGTAAAAGCTGGGGTGCCATTTTTGCATTATTATTCTATGGGCAAAAGCAGTAATATAAAGGAAATAGCTTCGCAGGTATTTTAAGATTGCTTTATTTTGCGCAATGTCCCGAATTGCGCTTTTATTATTTTTTTTCACAACTTCTATTGTTGTTTCACAGGAAAAAAACAATGACTTCTTCATTGATGCCAATTATTTCTACGGAACTATTCTTCGGCACAATAAGGATATTTCACATTTGGTAAAAGCCCATCCCGATGGATTTATACTTGGTTTCAACCGAAAAACTTATGGAACCCAGCGTTGGCAACAGGAATACAATTACCCCGATTGGGGTTTTTCCTTTGTTCATCAAAATCCGCATTACGATGTTTTGGGTAAAAATTATGGCTTGTACGGGCATTTCAATTTTTACTTTTTGAAGCGGAATGTTTTCTTCCGAATAGGGCAGGGCATTGCCCATAATACCAATCCTTTTGACTTGGAAACTAATTTTAAAAATAATGCTTACGGCAGCCATTTTTTGAGTTCCACCTATTTGATGCTTAATTACAACAGACAAAATCTTTTTAAAAATTTCGGAGTGCAAGCTGGGATTGCTTTGGTGCATTATTCCAATGGAAATTTTACTGCGCCGAATTCGAGCACAAATGCTTTCACATTAAATGTTGGCGTGCAATATTCGGTTGCGGATGAAAAGGTTTCGGAATACATCGCAGATTCGCTTCCGAAGAAAATTTCAGAACCCATAAAATTTAATTTTGTCCTGCGCGGTGGTTTGAACGAAAGTGATTATTTAAACTTAGGACAGCATCCATTTTTTGTGGTTTCGGCCTTTGCAGACAAACGGTTGAGCTATAAAAGTACGCTTCAGCTGGGCGCGGATTTTTTCTATTTGCCATTTCTAAAAAAGGAAATAGAATATTTGTCTATTGCTTTTCCAAGCGCTGGTGTTGAAGGCGATGAAGACTTTAAACGCGTAGGCATTTTTGCCGGTCATGAGCTTCGCATCAACAAATTGGCAGTAGTTTCACAGGCAGGCTATTATGTTTATTATCCGTATGATTTTGAAGGTCGAACTTATTTTAGGGTTGGGTTGAAATATTACGCAACCGATAAACTTTTCGGTGCAATTACGTTAAAATCACACGGCGCAAAAGTGGAAGGTGTGGAATTTGGCGTGGGAATTAGAATATAAATTATGAAGAAATTATTTTTTATTGGATTGTTTTTTTTGATACTTTCCTGTAATTCCGACAATAGTTGGGATTGTGTGGAAGCAGCGGGAGATTCCATTTCCAAAGAGTATGTTCTTTCAGAATTTTCAAAAATCAGGATTGAAGACGATATAACACTTTACCTAAAACAGGGCGAAACGCAAGAGATAAAACTTGAAACTGGCGAAAACCTTTTAGGCGATATTTCCGTAACTATTGAAGGTGAAACGTTAATTGTGAAAAATAAAAATAGTTGCAATTTGGTGCGCGATTACGGAATTACGAAAGTTTTTGTAACCACGCCCAACATTACTGAAATTAGAAACAGCTCTGCTTATGACGTGATTGGGGAAGGAGTTTTGAATTTTCCACAACTCACTTTGATTAGCAATAGTTCCGCCGGCCCCGAAACAATCAGGAAAAGCGGCGATTTTTATTTGAATATTAATTGTGATCAATTCCAAATTTCGGCAAATGGGCAAAGCGTTTTCTATATTACGGGATATTCGCAAAAGGCCAGTTTGAGCTTTGATGATGAAATGCCGCGATTTGAGGGCCAAAATCTTGTAATAGATGAACTTACTGTTTCTCAAAGAAGTGCAAATAAAATGATAGTAAACCCACAACAAAGTATCATAGGTAAAATCGTGGCAACGGGCGATATTATTAGCCACAATCGCCCTCCGTTGGTAGATGTTAAAGAATTATTCACGGGCAGGTTAATATTTAAAGATTAGTTTATCTTTACCGCCGTTCAAAAAAATATGAAGCAGCTTCTTTCCGTTTTCACAGTCTTAGTTTTAAGTTTTCCGCTTTTTTCACAAGAGAAAGAATTAAAGCCAGTTTCGCTTGAAGCCGATTTTTTTTACGGAAGTATTCTTGAGCACAATCCAGATATCCAACATTTAATTACGGGCCACCCAACGGGTTTCATTTTCACTTTAAACAGAAAAACATACGGTTTTAATGAATGGGAGCGGCGCTACAATTATCCAGATTGGGGTTTTACAGTTGCATATCAGGATTTGCACAATGAGTATTTGGGAAATGTAGTGGGTGCTTATAGTCACATAAATTGGTATTTTTTAAACAGAAACCTAATGGTTCGGGTAGGGCAGGGAATTGCTTATGCCAACAACCCGTTCGACACCCAGTCCAACTACAACAATAACACGTATGGCAGCAAACTTTTAAGCGCCACTTTATTAAAGGGAAATTACGTGCGTGAAAACATTTGGAAAGGCCTTGGCTTGCATGCTGGATTTACGGTTATTCATTACAGCAACGCCAATTTTAAAGCGCCCAACACTAGTACCAATTCATTATTGCTGAATGCTGGCGTAAGCTACCAATTGGATTATAAAGAGTTTCCGGAATACATCCAAAAAGAAGATTCACTGAGCAAGACGCACGCCGAAAGGTTTAAATACAACCTTGCTTTTAGAACGGGTTTGAACGAAAGTGATGTTGTTGGCCTCGGGCAGGAACCATTTTATGAATTATCTTTCTTTGTGGACAAACGCTTGAATTATAAAAGCACGCTTACGGGAGGGGTTGATGTTTTCTTTACAACTTTTTTGAAGGAATTAATTACCTATCGCTCCATTGCATATCCAGAAGATGGGCTTTCCGGCGATGAAGATTATAAGCGCGTTGGTCTTTTTGTGGGCCACGAATGGCATTTCAATAAAGTTGCTTTTGTTTCACAATTGGGCTATTACGTATATTGGCCGTATGAATTTGAGAATCGGGTTTATAACCGATTGGGCCTAAAACGTTATTTCTTTGATGATACCATTTTTGCTTCTGTGACAGTGCATGCGCATTGGGCAAAGGCAGAAGCTGTGGAATTTGGGATTGGGTATAGATTGTAGACAAATAACAAAAAAATGAGTAACACTATAAATACCGAATTTTATAAAAGAACGTCAAAACTCTTCCGAACCATCTTGTTTCTTGGTTCTTGCAGCGCAGCGGTCTTGGTTCTTTTTTCGGGTTGTGATTCGGAAAATGGTTGGGACTGTATCCAAAAAGCTGGTGATATCGTAGAAACGGAATTCCCCGCACAACCGTTCACAAAAATCCTTGTTTGGGAGCGAATCAAACTTTACGTTAAACATGGCGACGTACAAAAAATTGTTGTTGAGACTGGTGAAAATTTAATGAACGATGTTGAAGTTACGGTTACCGAAGGAAAGCTTGAAATCCGCAACAACAATTCCTGCAATTTGGTTCGTGATTATGGATTGACCAAGGTGTATGTAACTACTCCAAATATTACTGAAATTAGAAGCAGTACCGGACTTCCCGTAGAAAGTATTGGTGTTTTGCGATTTCCAAGTTTGAGTCTTATTTCGGAAGATCAGATGAATGAGGATAGCTATCATATTGACGGCGATTTTAAACTTGATTTGGAAGTGGAAAATTTGAATATTGTTGCCAACGGTCTTTCCAAATTTTATTTGAGCGGAAGTGCAAACAATGCCAATTTTGGTCTTTATGCGGGTGATTGCCGTATTTTTTCGGAAAATTTAATCGTCCAAGACTTGACAGTTTATCACCGAAGTACCGGTGAAATGGTTGTAAACCCGCAACAAGCCATTAGAGGCCAAATAGTAAGTTTGGGTAACGTGATTTCAAAAAACAGACCGCCAATTGTCGAGGTTGAAGAACTTTATCGCGGCAGACTTATTTTTGAATAGTGAGTTCGCTAAACAACTTTTCTAGCGTAGTATTTTTTTGGTGCAGTTGAAGAATTTTCAATCCGTTATCGTGCGCAAAATCAAAGACCTTTCCCCGCATATCCTGTTCGGTTTCAAAATATAGTTGATACACAAACCCAATAGAATTTTCTATTTTTTCAATCTTTGGAAGTTTTTGTAGCGCTACTTCTTCCACCCGGTAATCAAACTCTACTTCAATAATTTGTTGCTTGTTGTTTTTTAGGTCTTTCAACTTTTTGTCGAGAACTATTTCGCCTTTATTTATAATAATTACGCGGTCGCAAATGGCTTCCACTTCCTGCATAATATGTGTAGAAAGCAATACTGTTTTTTCTTTCCCAACATTCTTTATCAATTGCCGAATTTCAATCAATTGATTTGGGTCTAAACCTGTTGTGGGTTCGTCAAGAATCAAAACCTCGGGATCGTGCAGAAGCGCATTTGCAAGCCCAACGCGCTGGCGATAGCCCTTTGAAAGCTGACTAATTTTTTTGTTAGCTTCGGGCATCAATCCCGTTTTTTCAATTACGTTTTCCACTTCAGTTTTTGGAATATTATAAATACCCGCATTAAAAAGAAGGTATTCGCGAACATACATATCCAAATAAAGCGGATTGTGTTCCGGCAGATAGCCAACGCTTTTTTTTACTGAAATATCGTCTTTATTTACTTCAAAACCATTCACTATTGCCACACCTTCCGACGCGGGAAGAAAAGTGGTTAAAATCTTCATCATCGTAGATTTGCCGGCGCCGTTCGGTCCGAGAAAACCAACGATTTCCCCTTTTTCAATAGAGAATGAAACGTTCTTCAGCGCGTGTTGTTCGCCGTAGGTTTTGGTGATATTTTCTACTTGTATCGACATATTTTCAGAAGTTGAACAAAGTTAAGCAAATAAAAAAATGAAAAAAGGCTTTTCTGTTTTTAAGAATTAACTACATTAGCACACTATTAAAACATAATGAGCATAATTTTTACTTTCAACAATTTTTGGTTTTTCTATTTTAACGATAGAACCGGGATTGTTGTATAGGTAATTGAACCATAAAACATTTAAAGTCCCGGAAAATTTTTCCGGGACTTTTTTTTTAACCTAAAATTTAAAACTATGAGCCTAAAAGTAGCAATGCAGGGAATTGAAAGTTCGTTTCACCACCAAGCCGTCCAAAAACTTTTTCCGAATGGTGAAATAACGCTTTTAAGTTGCGATTCTTTTGAAAAAGTGACCAAAGCGGTAAGTAATTCAAATGCCGATTATGGTGTGATTGCTATTGAAAATACCATTGTGGGCTCTATTCTTCCAAATTACGGATTGATTGATGCGGGCAATTTTGAAATTTTGGCTGAAACGATTTTGAATATTCAGATGTATGTGATGGCGTTGGAAGGCGAATCTATCCACGATATAAAAGAAATACATTCACATCCCGTGGCGCTTCTTCAGTGTAGGGATTATTTGCAGAAATTTCCGCCGCAATTCAAAATAATTGAAGGAAAGGATACCGCTTCCGAAGCTAAAAGAATTAAAGATCAAAATTTAACAGGTGTAGCCGCCATTGCAGGAAAACAGGTTGCTAAGAAATTCGGACTTAAAATTTTGGACAGAAATATTCAAGATATAAAGGAAAACCATACGCGCTTTGTACTTTTGGGTAAAAAAGAAAACCAAACTTTTGATAAAGCTGACAAGGCAACCATTAAATTTGTGTTGGAACATAATGTTGGAAGTTTGGGGAATGTGTTGAATCTTTTAACAACTTTTAATATAAACATGACCAAGATACAATCGCTTCCAATTGTTGGAAAACCATGGCAATACGCGTTTTTTGTAGATGTAGTTTTTGAGGAAGTAAACTTCTTTGTGGAAGTAATGGAAATGCTGACAAAAACGGTGAAAGAATTAAAAATTATAGGCGTTTACAAACAAGATTTAACCCACGTCCAAACTCAATTTTCAAATGCAATTTTAAATGGAAAATAATATGAAACTTCGCAATTGGCTAAACAAAATGGAACTGACCCACCCAATTGTAATTGCAGGCCCGTGCAGTGCCGAAACCGAAGAGCAAGTTCTGAAAATTG
Organism: Aequorivita sp.; assembly: GCA_030690315.1. GTDB lineage: Bacteria > Bacteroidota > Bacteroidia > Flavobacteriales > Flavobacteriaceae > Aequorivita. The sequence continues at coordinate 39,172 of JAUYGY010000019.1, read as the reverse complement.
CGTATCAGCTAAAAGATACAGACACCTCCGTTTTGCGTGCAGGAATCTGGAAACCCAGAACTCGACCCGGAAATTTTGAGGGCGTAGGTTCTTTGGGACTAAAATGGCTTCAAAAGGCAAAGCAGGAAACAGGCTTGATGATTGCAACAGAAGTGGCCAATGCCAATCACGTAGATTTGGCTTTAAAACATGATATTGATATTCTTTGGATTGGTGCTCGCACCACGGTTTCCCCTTTTATTGTGCAGGAAATTGCAGATGCATTGAAAGGAACAGATAAAATTGTTTTGATAAAAAATCCTGTAAATCCAGACTTGGCGCTTTGGTTGGGCGCTGTGGAGCGCTTTTATGAATCTGACGTAAAAAATCTGGGCGTAATCCACCGCGGATTTTCAACCTATGAAAAAACACGTTACCGAAACAATCCCGAATGGCAGATACCGATTGATCTTCAAACAAAATTTCCTGATTTGCCATTGATTTTAGATCCATCGCACATTGCAGGGCGACGCGATATTATTTTTGACCTTTGCCAAACGGCATTGGATCTAAATTATGATGGTTTAATGGTAGAAACCCATTTTGATCCGGACAACGCTTGGAGCGATGCCGCACAACAAATTACGCCTGAAACCTTAAAGCAAATGACGGTTAATTTGCGAATAAGAAAGCAGGAAGGCGATGCGGTTGAATTCAAAAATAAGCTGAACACATTGCGCACAAAGATTGATGTGCTAGACCATCAACTTATAGAATCATTGGGGAAAAGAATGAAGATTGCTGATGATATAGGCGCATTGAAAAAAGCAAATAATGTGGCCATTCTTCAAACTAGAAGATGGAATGAGGTTTTGGGAAAAATGATTTTGGAGGGCGAAGAAAATCAATTAAGTGAGGAATTTATTCTGAAAATTTTTAAGGCCATTCACCAAGAATCCATCAACCATCAAAAAAAGGTGATGAATGATTGAAAAGTTTTGCAACTTTGCGTCATGAAAGGCCTTGTTTATAAATCTACAGGTAGTTGGTATTCTGTGAAAGCAGAAAACGGAACTTTTTACGATTGCCGTATAAAAGGCAAATTCCGCCTTGGCGGAATTAAAAGCACAAACCCTGTAGCAGTAGGCGATCACGTTGACTTTGAAATTGAAAAAAAAGGAGATGAAACCGTTGGGGTAATTTCACATATTGATGAACGCAATAATTACATAATCCGAAAATCCGTAAATCTTTCAAAACAAACCCACATTATTGCTGCAAATATAGACGTGGCTTTTCTGTTGGTTACGTTGAACAATCCTCCAACTTTCACCACTTTTATCGATCGGTTTTTGGTTACCGCGGAAGCTTACCACATTAAAGCTGTGCTTCTTTTCAACAAAATAGACACCTACAATGAAGACGAATTGCTTGAAATAAAACTTCTTGCAGCTCTTTACAGAAAAGTTGGGTATGAATGTATCGGTATTTCAGCAACTACGGGTAAAAACATCGACAAAGTAAAGATTTTGATGAAGGATAAAGTGACCATGTTTTCGGGCCATAGTGGCGTAGGAAAATCTACTTTGGTAAATGCTTTGGAACCGGGCTTGTCTTTAAAAACCTCAAAAATTTCTGATCAGCATTTACAGGGCCAACATACAACCACTTTTGCTGAAATGTTCGACCTTTCTTTTGGCGGACAAATAATAGATACCCCGGGAATAAAAGGCTTTGGAGTTGTGGAAATTGATAAAGAAGAGCTGGGCGATTATTTCCCGGAGTTTTTTGAGCTGAAAAAAAATTGCAAATTTAATAACTGTCTGCATTTGGAAGAACCGCGTTGTGCTATAAAAGAAGCGCTGGAAAAGGAAGAAATAGCGTGGTCCCGCTACAAAAGTTATATGCAGATTTTGGACGGCGAGGAAGAGCATTTCAGAAAAGACATTTATGAGAAGTAATCCAATAATCCAAAAGTCCAACAATCCAACAATCTAACAATCCAAAAAAAGTGCGCGTTTTAATCCAAAGAGTAAAAAAAGCATCGGTAACCATTGAAGGAGAAATTTTTTCTGAAATAAATCAGGGGTTGCTTATATTTTTGGGAATTGAAGCTGGAGATAACCAAGAAGACATAAACTGGTTAACCGGAAAAATAGCCCGTTTGCGTATTTTTTCGGATGAAAATGATGCGATGAATCTTTCTGTGCAGGATGTAAATGGCGATTGTTTGGTGGTTAGTCAATTCACCCTTCACGCGAATACAAAAAAGGGCAACCGTCCATCTTTTATTAACGCCGCTAAGTCTGAAATTGCTACCCCGCTATATGAAAAATTTGTACTTCAACTTGAAAATGAGATTAATAAAAAAGTGAATACCGGATGCTTTGGAGCAATGATGGATGTCGCTTTGGTGAATGATGGACCCGTTACTATCTGGATTGATTCAAAAATTAGAGAATAATTGCTTTAACTTTTCCTTAACCTTTCATATTTTTTATATATTGCCTTTTATAATACAGATTGATGAAAAATATTTTTTGCATAGCTATCTTGCTTTGCTCGACCCATATATATTCTCAACAAAATTTTTCTATAGCGGCCATTCCAAAGGAATTAACCGAGTATTCAAACAGCGTTCTCATTGAGGAATTGGTGGAAATTGATGTGACCGACATTAACAAAATGAAGGAAAAGGCGCATCGTGTTATTGCGGTAATGAACAAACTTGGCGATGATGACACCAATCTTTATGAATATTATAATGATAATTCGAAGGTAAAAGATGTTGAAGTGCGAATTTACAACGCGTCGGGAAAGCAAATCGAGCACTTTAAAAAGAAGGATTTCATGGATGTGAGCCGCACTGGCAATAATATGTATCTGGATTCCAGAGCGTTGTATTTAAAATATACACCAACAACATATCCCTATATTGTGGTTTACAACAGCGAGACCGAAACGGGTGATTCTGCATTTATAAGTCCTTGGTATCCTTTGAAAGGATATGCCGGAAGCACTCAAAAAAGTGTTTTAAAAATTAAGTTCGACCCGTTAAACAAACCAAAATACAAACCTAAAAATCTGGAAGATTTTGAAATAACAATCTCAGAAACTCCGGATGAAATTACTTTTTCAGCTTTAAATATTGCCACAATTCGTTACGAAGAGCACAGTCCGGCGCCCAGTGATATTTTTCCAAACGTAACCATCGCGCTTGATAATTTCCGATTGAAAGGCACTTCGGGCTCTGGCAAGGATTGGCAACAATTCGGGAGTTGGATGGACAAAAGTTTGCTTTCAGATGTGCGTGATTTGCCGGAAGGCACACTAGCTCGGGTAAAAAGCTTAGTTGCAAATGAAACTACCAATGAAGGAAAGGCTCGAAAAATATATCAATTCCTTCAAGATAAAGTGCGTTATGTAAGTATTCAAATTGGTATTGGTGGATGGAAACCTATGCTCGCTTCCGAGGTTGACAAACTGAGTTATGGCGATTGCAAAGCATTGACTAATTACACTAAAGCTATGCTTGACGCTGTTGGCGTGCCTTCATATTACACTATTTTATATGGCGATACCAGTGAACGGAATATTGTTTCAGATTTTACCTCGCTACAAGGAAATCATATGATATTGGCCATTCCCGATGGGGAAGAAATGACTTGGTTGGAATGTACAAGTCAGGATGCGCCGTATGGGTTTATTGGGGATTTTACCGATGATAGGGATGTGTTGATAATTACTCCCGAAGGCGGAAAAATTGCACACACAAAAGTGTATAAAACCGAAGAAAACTCCCAAGAAAATATTTCAAAAGTGAAAGTTGATTCAAAGGGAAATGTAACAACGAGTTTCCAAGGTGTTTCCAAAGGGCTGCAGTATGACGATAAATATTTGCTTCCGAAACAAAAACAGGAAGAAATAGATCAGTATTACAAAGACCGATGGAGCCATATAAACGGTTTTTCAATAACGAATGTGAAATTGAATAATGATAGGGAAGCCGTGGTTTTCACGGAAGACTTATCGCTTTCAATACCCAATTATGCAAATGCCGTGGGTAACGATTTTCTTTTCTGTGCCAATATTTTCAATCAAAACCAATACATCCCGCCGCGTATTGAAAATCGAAAACAAAATCTATTCATCAGGAGCGGATATGTGGATGTTGATACGGTGGAGGTTGAAATCCCGGAAAATTTTGAGCTAGATGGGCTTCCCGAAGAAACTATTTTGGAAACCAAATTTGGAAAATATGAAATGGGTTTCAGCAAAACTGCTGATAACAAGTTGGTCTATAGCCGAAAAATACTCATTAACAAGGGAGAATATCCTCCTTCGGAATATGAAAATTACCGCGACTTTTTGCGTTCCATTGCCCGACTGGACAAAACAAAAATTCTTTTGAAACAAAATTTACAATAAACACCTACTCCAAATGAAACCAACCCTACTAACTATTATTTCGGTTTTTTGCTTTTTGAATGTATCAATGGCCCAAAACTATAAATTCGGAAAAATTTCCAAAGAAGAATTGCTTCAAAAGGAACACCCAAAAGAACCTACGGCAGAAGCAGCAGTTTTGTATAGGGAAACCCACACAAATTTTGATTATACGGACGATTCGGGATTTTATATGGTTACCGATGTTTTGGAACGAATAAAAATTTACAACAAAGAAGGATTTGATTGGGCCACGAAAGAAATTGAACTCTACCAAGGCAGTTCAAAAAATGATGAAATAATTGGAATAAAAGCTTATACCTATTATTTGGGAGCTAATGATAAAATTGAAGAAATAAAACTTAAAAGCGAAGGTATATTCGAAGAGAAAACTACAAAATATATACATAAAGTTAAATTCACGATGCCAGACGTAAGGGAAGGCTGCATCATTGAATATAAATACACCATTAAATCGCCATTCATAAGCAATATTGATGAGTTCCGTTTTCAGGAAACAATTCCTGTGGATAACGTGGAGGTGCGTTTTGCCTCTCCGGAATATTTCGTTTTTAAAACCCACCAAAAAGGTTGGGTTCCCTATAAAGTGGATAAAGAAGCAAGAGATCGCACCATTCCAATGTCAAACGCCCGGTCAGAATTTGATATTTATGGCAATATGGTAAGTAAGGGAGGCGCAAGAGATTTAAAACTGAAAGAAGATATTTACACAATGAAACTGAGTAATGTTCCCGCAATGAAGGAAGAAGCATTTGTGGGCAACATAGATAATTATGCTACCAGTCTTAAGTTTGAATTGAGCTATGTGGATTTTCCGGGAGCTCCTATGCAAACCTATGCTACCACTTGGGAAGATGTTTCAAAAGGTATTTATGAAGTAGATTCTTTTGGAAGTGAACTTACCCGAAACAATTATTTTGAGGACGATCTAAACAGCCTTATAAGCGGCATTAGCAATCCCGAAGAAAAGGTGAGCCGTATTTTTTCCTATGTTGTGAACAAAATGACTTGGAACAACTACACGGGATATTATACCAATGAAGGCGTTAAGGAAGCCTATAAAAAAGGTTCCGGCAATGTGGCCGATATAAATTTGATGCTCGTGGCAATGTTGCGTAAAGCAAATTTGAATGCCGACCCCGTTTTGGTTAGCACCAAAGATCACGGCATGCCTTTGTTTCCAACCCGAAATGGTTTCAACTATGTTATTGCTGGGGTTGAACTTCCGCAAGGAATTTTGCTGCTTGATGCAACCAATAAAGATGCAGAAATAGGGGTTTTACGTACCAGTATTATGAACTGGCAAGGCCGAATTATAAAGAAAGGAGGCTCATCAGACTGGGTTTCTTTAAGCCCAAAAACGCCCGCAGTTAAAAGCGCAATGGTAAATATTGAAATCAAACAAGATTTGTCTGTTGTGGGGAAGGCACAAAATAGATTTACTGGCAATTATGCCTTTAAATATAGAACCGAATTTAAAAGCTTAAATGAAGACGCACAGCGAAAAGCCATAGAAAAAAACAGTGGACAAGTAGAACTTTCCGCTTTACATTTTGAAAACTTAGAAACCCTTGGAAAACCAGTTTCTTTGGATTATGATTTTGAATCTATTGATGCGGTTGAAGATGTTGCCGGAAAATTATATTTCTCCCCCATGGTTTTTATGGCGACCCAAGAAAATCCATTTAAACCAGAAACTCGTGACTATCCCATAGATTTTGGTTACCCAATGAAAGATCGTTACATAATAAATATTGCGCTGCCTGAAGGGTATAAAGTTGAATCCATTCCCGAAAACGCGGCATTTAATTTGGGTGAAAATACAGGAAGCTATCGTTATTTAATTACCCAAGTTGGCAATAAATTACAGCTTTCAGTTGAGTTTTCAATGAATAAATCGTTCATCGCTGCTGAAGAATATGCAAATTTGAAAAAATTCTATGAACTTTTAATTGCGAAGGAAAATGAAAAAGTTGTACTTTCAAAGGCATAATGGATATTAAAAACGCACAAAAAGCAGTTGATGCCTGGATTCAGGAACACGGCGTTCGCTACTTCAATGAGCTCACCAATATGGCACAACTCACGGAAGAAGTGGGTGAGGTGGCGCGCATTATTGCGCGTCGCTACGGCGAACAGAGCGAAAAAGAAAGCGACAAAAATAAAGATTTGGGCGAAGAGCTTGCAGATGTTATTTTTGTGGTCCTTTGCCTCGCCAACCAAACTGGAGTTGACCTCGAAAAAGCTTTCAACAAAAAATTGGAACTTAAAACCAAGCGCGATCACGATAGGCATCACGGAAACGAAAAATTGAAATAAATGTTCAAAAAAGTAATAAACACAAAAGGATTTTGGAAATCTGTATTCTCTTTGGCGGTTGCCTTTGCGGTACTTTTCGCATTTATTAAATGGGCCATTGAAGGTTTTGAAATTGCCTATTTTACTGAAAGAAATCCTTGGATGTTTATACTTACTTTATTGCTCGCGGGTTTCGTATATGGCTTTTTTGTAACCTTCGGAAAGTTTAGGGCGAAACTGAAGGAAATGGAACCAAGACAATGAAAGCCATTCTTGAGCGCGGAAGTTTTCCAAAGAAGAACATTCACATCAACATCTGCGGCTCCAAAAGTGAATCTAATCGTCTGTTGATTTTGCAGGCGCAATTCCCTACAATTTCAATAGAAAATCTTTCGGAGAGCGATGATACCGCAGTACTTCAGAAAGCATTAAAAGCCACAAACGGAACTGTTGATATCCATCACGCAGGAACGGCGATGCGGTTTTTAACGGCCTATTTTTCCGCAAAAGAAGGAGCCGAAATTACACTCACCGGCAGCCCGCGCATGCAGGAACGGCCTATCTCAATTTTGGTGGAAGCACTTCAAAGTCTGAATGCCGATATTGAATATCTTAAAGATGAAGGTTTTCCACCATTAAAAATAAAAGGCAAATCACTTCAAAAAAGTAAAGTGAAAATTAAAGCTAACGTAAGCAGCCAATACATTTCAGCCCTAATGCTTGTTGCGCCAATGCTTCCCAAGGGTTTGAAAATTTATTTGGAAGGAAAAATTACTTCTATGCCCTATATTGAAATGACGCTTTCATTATTGAAAAGCATTGGAATAAAGGGAAATTTTAATAGGAATGAAATTACAATTCCATCGAAAGAAAAAACTGAGAAAACTACGCTGACCGTGGAATCTGATTGGAGTTCGGCTTCCTATTTTTATAGTTTGGTTGCACTTTCCAAGAATTGCGAAATTACACTCACAAGTTTTTCCGAAAAAAGTATGCAGGGCGATGCCGCTTTGGTACAGATTTATAATTCCTTGGGCGTTCAAACTGAATTTAATTCTTCGGAAAAAAGTATTTCACTTTTAAAAAATAATGTGGAATTACCAAATAACTTAGTACTCAATCTGTCCAACACTCCAGATTTGGCACAGACAATTGCCGTAACTTGTTTTGGATTGGGCATTGGTTGTAATCTTACGGGCCTTCACACTTTAAAAATCAAGGAAACTGACCGGCTTTTGGCTTTAAAAAATGAGTTGGAAAAACTGGGTGCTACCATACAAATTGATGAAAGTTCGCTAAAACTTGAAAGAACGTTGCAAATTCATCCCAATAAAAAAATTGAAACCTATCAGGATCATAGAATGGCTATGGCTTTTGCGCCGCTTTCGTTAAAAACCAAACTAACGATTAAAGATGCCGAAGTGGTTTCAAAATCATATCCACATTTTTGGGACGACATTCAAAAAACGGGTGTTAGTTGTGTTTTAGACGCTTAGTTGAAAGAGCAACTTTCCTGTATAATTCATCCGTCACCCAACATCCAGCTCCTAGCCTAAAACATTTCCAAATAATAAACCCTCATTTACTTGACAACGCCTGTTTTGAGGTTGTATATTTGCACCCTTTTAAAATACTAAAGAACACGACGAATTATGGGAATGAAACTTTCAAATTTCAGCTTTAACCTTCCTGAGGAATTATTGGCCGAGTATCCAGCCCCAAACCGGGACGAATCTCGCCTGATGGTCCTCAACAGAAAAACCAAAACCATTGAGCATAAAATGTTCAAGGATCTTATCGATTATTTTGAGGAGGATGATGTGTTGGTGACAAACAACACCAAGGTTTTTCCGGCTCGACTGTTTGGCAACAAAGAAAAAACAGGAGCGCGTATTGAAGTTTTTCTTTTGAGAGAATTAAATTCCGAAACACGACTTTGGGACGTTTTGGTAGATCCTGCACGAAAAATCAGAATTGGCAACAAGCTTTATTTCGGCGATGACGAAACTCTTGTGGCTGAAGTGATAGACAACACCACTTCGCGCGGAAGAACGCTGCGTTTTCTTTTTGATGGTTCTTATGAAGAGTTCCGCAACAAATTGACAGAATTGGGCGAAACCCCACTTCCAAAATATATAAAAAGAGAGGTTGAGCCAGAAGATGCAGAGCGTTACCAGACGATCTTTGCAAAGAATGAAGGTGCCGTAGCTGCCCCAACCGCAGGCTTACATTTTTCAAAACATCTTTTGAAGCGTCTTGAAATTAAAGGCGTAAACATAGCCGAAGTTACCCTTCACGTTGGTTTGGGAACCTTCAGTTCTGTTGAGGTGGAAGATCTTTCAAAACACAAAATGGATTCTGAGGAAATGAGCATCCTTCAAGACGCCGTAGATACTATAAATACAGGTATTAAAAAGAAGCAACGCGTTTGTGCTGTGGGTACAACCGCAATGCGAGCGCTGGAAAGTTCAGTTTCTTCAAACCATACGCTGAATCCATATACGGGATGGACCAATAAATTTATTTTTCCTCCCTATGATTTCAGTATTGCAAATGCAATGGTAACTAATTTCCACACCCCAAAATCTACTTTATTGATGATGGTTTCAGCCTTTGCAGGACACGATTTTATTAAGGAAGCCTATGCCGAAGCTATTAAGGAAAAGTATAGATTTTATACCTATGGCGATGCAATGTTGATTATATAATAATTATAAAATATTCTATAAAAATCCTGATGTCAATCAGGATTTTTTATTTTATAAGCGTTTGGTTTTCAAATGTCAAAATAAAAAATTACCTTAGTCTTCCGTTAAAAAATTAACCATTCGGCTGAATGAAAAAAACATTACTTTTCTTCATTTTACTTCTAGCTTTCTTTACGGCCTTTCCACAGGGCGGTAATGGGGATACGCCTGAAAGCTGGGGTCTTTATTTAGCTGAACAGCCTAACAGTATCCGCCTTCCCGCTTTAGATATTGAATTGATCATAGAACAGGATAGCATTAACGATTTAGACAAAAGTAACCCATGGCGTTACGGAATTGAGCGGCCGGTTGTTTTAAATATGCAACGCGGTGGTCTTTGGACAGATTTGCCGAATGGCGGTAAAATATGGCAAGCAGTTATAAAAGCATCGGGAGCATTGAACCTTAGCGTTAATTTTGATGATTACTATATGCCACACGGCGCCAAGCTTCAACTATTCAATCAGGACCATACCGATATTACAAATACTTATACCAATTTGCAGAACAGGACTGAAGGCCAAATTGGAACTTGGTTTGTTGAAGGCGATATAATTTGGGTTGAATATTACGAACCACCCGGAACGAAAGATTCTCCAAGACTTCAAATTAGTAGTGTTATTCACGGATACAGAATGGGAAGGGTAAATACCCTCTTTGAAGGCAACCGTGGCTTGAACGATTCGGGCGAATGTAATTATGACGTAAATTGTCCTATCGGAAATGATTTTGACTCTAAAAAAAATTTGGTAAAGAAAGCAGTCGCATTGTTGAATCTGGGCAATGGCTACTTATGTTCCGCTGCTTTGATGAACAATACCACAAATGATAAAACCCCGTTTCTGCTAACGGCCAATCACTGTTTGGATAACAGCAATCCCAATCTTTGGTCAATTCGGTTTAACTGGGTAAGCCCGCTTCCGGCTTGTGGAACCGGTGAAGAGAGTGGAGATTTGCAAACCAACTTTACAATTAGTGGTGCAGAATTAAGGGCGAAAAATAGCAAGAGTGATTTTGCACTTGTACAGCTTTTTGAGCCCATTCCGGAATCTTGGGATGTTGCTTTTGCGGGCTGGGACAATTCAGATAGCAATCCGTTGTATGAGGTTGGAATTCACCATCCCAATGGTGATATTATGAAAATTTGCCGCGACGATTCCGGCGCACAAAAAGTAGATGCCAATGGTACCCAAGTTTGGCTAATTGGCGGCGGCAGCCACGGCAGTGGAAACGGTTGGGAAATAGGCACAACGGAAAGCGGTTCTTCAGGTTCTCCTCTATTTGATGACCATGGAAGAATTATTGGGCAGTTATATGCAGGACAATCCGCTTGCAATGGTTTAGAGAATAACAACGATTATGATATTTATGGAAGGTTCGCAGTTTCTTGGAATGCCGGCCTAACCCCTGAAACCCGTTTAAAGGATTGGTTGGATCCAACAAATTCTGGGCAAACCACTACAGAAACCCTCCAAAATCTTTTGAACACGCCAGAGTTTGAACCTATTGGCGATCTTAAAATTTATCCCAATCCTGCAAGTACTTCCATTACGGTTATGAATAATAGATATCCACATTTGTCCTATCAGTTTTTAAATATGGTTGGGCAACGAATCCACTCCGGATCATTGACTAATACTATGAATACCATTGCAGTTGATAATCTTTCTGAAGGCGTTTACTTTCTTTATTTAGTAGATGAGGACAGTAAAGACAGTATCACTAAAAAGGTAGTAATTAAAAAATAAGCCATAATTCTATTTATTGCTAAGCCTCTATTCTGAAAAGGAAAGGAGCTTTTTACTTTAAAATAAAGTAATTTTGCACAATGGTTTCAGAAAAAAGAGATATTAGGGCACTTTCAAAGGAAGAACTGCGAAGTTTTTTCGAAAGCATTGGCGACAAGGCTTTCCGAGGAACCCAGGTTTATGAATGGCTTTGGAGCAAAGGCAGCCACAGTTTCGACGAAATGACGAACATTTCCAAAGAAACCCGAGCCCATCTAAATGAGAACTTCGTAATAAACCATATTAAAGTTGACCATCTTCAAAAAAGTGCAGACGGCACCATAAAAAATGCTGTAAAACTTCACGACGGGTTGATTGTTGAATCGGTACTGATTCCAACAAAAAAAAGAACCACCGCTTGTGTTTCCTCGCAAGTGGGTTGCAGCTTGGACTGTACTTTCTGTGCCACGGCAAGGCTGAAAAGAATGCGAAACCTAAACCCGGACGAAATCTACGATCAAGTTGTAGCAATCGATAAAGAAAGCCGTCTTTATCACGACAAACCGCTTTCAAATATCGTATTTATGGGAATGGGCGAACCGTTGATGAACTATAAAAATGTGCTGGAATCTATCGAGAAAATAACCTCGGATGAAGGTTTGGGCATGTCGCCAAAACGGATTACGGTTTCCACTTCTGGCGTACCGAAAATGATAAAAAAATTGGCGGATGATGAAGTGAAATTCCATCTTGCCGTTTCCCTGCATTCCGCAATTCAGGAAACGCGCGAACAGATTATGCCTTTTGCGAAAAACTTTACGTTGCCTGATTTGCGCGAAGCTTTGGAATATTGGTACAGCAAAACAAAACGTAAAATAACCTACGAATATATAGTTTGGAGTGGAATCAATGACAAGTGGGTAGATATTGAAGCGCTGGTCACTTTCTGCAAATATGTGCCGTGCAAAGTAAATATTATTGAATACAACCCCATTGACGATGGCCATTTTCAGCAAGCTTCATCAATAGTAATTGAAGATTATATTCAAGCTTTGGAGCACAACCGAATACCAGTAACCGTACGCCGAAGCAGAGGAAAGGACATTGACGCTGCCTGTGGGCAGTTGGCAAACAAACAATAAAAAAAGAGCGGCCAAAAGCCGCTCTTTTCAATTCAATATAAAAAATAAATTAGTTTTTTACAATTTTAAAAGACTTGCTTGCTCCGTCAATAGAAACAGTAGCAATGTAAATTCCAGACTGTAATCCAGAAAGTTCAATAGTTTCGTTGGTGTTGCTCAATTTTTGAGAAACAACTTGTTGTCCCAACATATTGTACAATGCAACTTTCTCCATAGAAGTGTTAGCTGAAAGCTTCAATTGGTTGTTAGCAATAAAATAGTTGAAACCTTGGAAAGCAACATCATTTACTCCCAAAACATCAGCAGCAACTTTAAAATCATCTACTTGAAAACCAAATTGATCAGAAGCAACATGGTTAATAGCTATGTAAACATCCTGTCCAGCATAGGCGTCAAGATCAAATGTGAATTCTTCCCATTCAATTGCTTGAGGAATTAAACCGCCTTCAAGTTCTGAAAAGTTATTTGGGTCAGTATCAACAGTAGAAACTAAAACTCTAAAATTTTCTTGAGAATAAGTAGCGTCTGCTGCTTTAGCCCAAAAAGATAATATATTTCCAGATGCCCCAAGTGTAATTTGAGGAGAAATAAGCCAATCATTGTTTGCGTTGGTCGTACCATCTGGTACAGCAGCAAAAGAAGTCATCGCTTTTACTCCACTGTATGCAGTCCAATCAGAATCTGCAGTTGGGTCTAACGGAGGACTTGTAGCTGTTGAGTTAAATACGATAAAAGCTCCTGTGTATCCAGAATTGTCAAAAGTAATACCCGTGAAACCATATGTTGGCAAAAGATCAAGGTCAGCTAAAGTCCAATCTCCAACATTTTCAATTATGAAGTCATCATAAGCTTCAAAATCGTCCTCAAAAATTGTAATCTGTGCATTCATAGCAAAGCCAGCAAATAATGCTGCCAATAATGTAATTTTTTTCATTGTAATTATTTATTAGGGATTAAAAAATGATTTCCCCAAAAATATATATTGTCTCTTTGTTTATAGGAATTTTGAAAGATTTTAACGCCATTTAGGAAATCATCAGCATATTTCCAAAATATTAATTTATTTGCACCATTATTAACAGTCTTCTTATAGTATTCTGCGTACTAGATGTAATTACCTGTCATTTTCGGTTTATATTTTTTGCGCCATTTTCTAAAAAAATGTTAAATACATAATTCGCCTTTCAGAAAACAATAGTTGCTACTTGGTTCAAGCACTAAAACCATCACCCATTTTCCCTATCTTTGAGCCTTATGAAGATAGTTTCACGCATCAAACTTCCCATTGAAAAGGAAATGGAGCTTTTTGAAAAAAAGTTCACAGATTCCATGGCTTCGAAGGTTTCCCTGCTAAATAGAATTACTCATTATGTTGTAAACCGAAAAGGAAAACAGATGCGGCCTATGTTCGTTTTCCTAATTGCAAAAATGACGGGAAATGGCGAAGTGAACGAACGCACCTATCGCGGAGCTTCGGTAATAGAACTTATTCATACAGCAACATTGGTGCACGACGATGTGGTGGACGATAGCAACCGCCGCCGGGGTTTTTTCAGCATAAATGCACTTTGGAAAAATAAAATTGCCGTACTAGTTGGCGATTATCTTCTCTCAAAAGGCTTGTTACTTTCTATTGATAACGATGATTTTGATTTGCTGAAAATTATTTCAGTCGCCGTCCGCGAAATGAGCGAGGGCGAATTGCTTCAAATTGAAAAAGCCCGCAAACTTGATATTACTGAAGAAATCTATTTCGAAATAATCCGTCAAAAAACCGCAACTCTAATCGCAGCCTGCTGCGCAATGGGCGCCCGCTCCGTAATGGCTCCCGATGCAGAGGTTGAAACAATGCGCAAGTTCGGCGAGCTTATTGGCACCGCTTTTCAAATAAAGGATGACCTTTTTGATTACGGCAACGAGCACATCGGCAAACCTACGGGCATCGATATAAAGGAACAAAAAATGACGTTACCCTTAATTTATGCCTTAAACAATGCTACTTCCGAAGAAAAAAAATGGCTCATCAACTCTGTTAAAAATCACAATAAAGACAAACAGCGCGTAAAAGAAGTTATCACTTTTGTGAAAGAAAACGGCGGTCTCGATTATTCCGTTGCCAAAATGAAGGAGTTCCAGCAAAAAGCACTTCTGCTGCTGGAAACCTATCCAGCCTCGCCCTACAAAGAATCTCTTGTGCTCATGGTGAATTATGTGATTGACAGGAAAAAATAGTGTTCAGTGTTCAGTTTTCAGTACGCAGTAAAGTTCTGATTGCTGAAAAAGTAAATTTAGGATTCGATACGTTAGTATTTTTAACCTACAACCTGAAACCTGAAACTTGAAACTTTTTTCAACCTTCAGGCAACTATTTTTAATAAACCTACGTCTATTAAAATAGAAGCACAAACAGCAAAGCTTGCGTGAAGATTATACCATTACATAAAAACTATTCCAATTTAATTGAGAAAGCGTCCAAGGGCGACCGCCGCGCGCAGCATCAATTGTTCGATATGTTTTCGCCAAAAATGTTGGGCGTGTGTAGACAGTATTTAAAAAACAACGATTTGGCGGAAGAAGTAATGCTCTCCGGTTTTTTGAAAATGTTTACACATTTGCAGGATTTCAAAAATGAAGGCAGTTTTGAAGGCTGGATACGAAGGATAATGGTAAATGAAAGTATTTCACAACTTCGGAAGGACAAAAAGTTGCATTTCATTTCCGAAACCGAAATAGAAAACACAACAGAACATTCCACTTATATAGAATCTGAATTAGAGGAAGCTGATATTCAAAAAATGATAGACAGTTTGCCGGACGGTTACAAAACAGTTTTCGTGCTTTATGCGGTGGAAGGTTATAAACACAGTGAAATTGGAGAGCTGCTGCAGATTAGCGAAAACACCTCAAAAACACAACTGTTCAAAGCCCGCAAAATGCTTCAAAACATGGTTAAACAACAAAACAATTTAAGTTATGGCACCACATAAACTGGAAGACAATATCCGCGAAAAACTGGAAGTGAGGGAAATTCAACCTTCCGCAGACGCTTGGAAAAAATTGGAAGCAAAATTGGATGCCGAGCAACCTAAAAAGAAAACCGTGCTTTGGTATTATGTGGCAGCAAGTTTTGTTGGGTTCGTAATTTTGGCTTCGGTTTTCTTTAGCAGAAATAATGCAGAAATGAACAATGAAGTAGTAAATGAAACTACAGAGCAGAACATTACCGAAAAGCAACTTGAAATAATTCCAAACGATTCAAAATTGCAAGAAATCGCTTCCGAAGAAAAAACCTTAGAAAAAGTAGCGGAAAAACAGAACGCAACTAGCAATTCCGTTAAAGAGCTTCCGCAGAAAAAATCTGAAATAGACAAAAAGATTGAAAAAACCGAAGCAATCGCAAATGTCACAAAACAAGAAGAGGAGCCGCTTCTGAAAACATCAACCCAAAAAGAAGAGGACAAACTTTTCAATAATAAGGTGGACGAAGTTGTAGCCTCGGTTAAAAAGCTTCAGCAAAACAATACAGAAATAACCGCGACTGAAGTTGAAGCGCTATTAAACAATGCGCGCAACGATATACAAACACAACGAATCCTCAACAACCCAAAAGTTGACGCCACTGCACTGCTTCAAGACGTTGAATGGGAGCTGGAAAAAAGTTTCC
The DNA here is from genome assembly GCA_030690315.1 of Aequorivita sp. Taxonomy (GTDB): domain Bacteria; phylum Bacteroidota; class Bacteroidia; order Flavobacteriales; family Flavobacteriaceae; genus Aequorivita. Next base: position 23,148 of record JAUYGY010000019.1, on the reverse strand, counting down.
GAGATAAGGTTTTTGATGCACTTGGCGAAGGTTTTCAAAAAGTGCGCACCGCCGTCTCAGAACGCAACGATTAAACAGTTACACAATTAATTATTCATCATTAATTATTCATCATTCATTAAAACAATTCATCATCAATCAAAAATCAAACAGTTATGAAATTAATTACAATCACCATCGCCCTTTCTTTATGGCTATTTGCGACAATATACGCACACGCACAGGAAACTAATCACGACACCCAAACAGCCATAGAACAACTCACGGAGCTAAAAGAAAAAATAATACAGGAAGAAAAAGAAGCCCTAAAAAGAGATGTGGAAAACATCCTTGTCCGCTTAGAGAATGAAGCAATTACCGGAGCTAAAGCCGAAACCCTAAAACAAGAAGCCGCAGAAAAACATGCGCTGAACATTGAAAACAGACTTGCAATAATAGATAATAAAGTTGCGCTGCTAAAACGAAATGGAAACGTTGAAAATGATGAAGACAATGGAATGATTATTCGCATTGGCTCTTCTGGAAAGGACGGTAAAAATGACAAGGTTCTGTTCATTGGCCCAAAAAACAAGGAACGCAAATACGATCGCCGCACTATCTCAGACCTTGTGTTTGCCTTTGGGCTCAATAATGTGATTACTGAAGGCGAATCGTTGCAGGATTCAGACTTCAAAGTGGCTGGAAGCCGTTTTGCTGAACTTGGATGGGCTTGGAAAACCCGCGTTTTTAAAAATACAAATTGGATACGTGTTAAATACGGAGTGTCTTTTCAGTTTAATAGTTTAAAGCCAACAGACAACCGCTTTTATGTTGATACTGGCGAACAAACCGAACTGCAAAACTATCCGTTAAACTTGGACAAATCAAAATTCAGAATGGACAACTTGGTGGTACCGATTCATTTCGAGTTTGGTCCTTCAAAAAAGAATGAATACGATGATTATTTTCGCTATTCAACCGAAAATAAAATCACTGTCGGACTTGGTGGGTACGCAGGAATAAATTTAGGCACCCGCCAAAAGCTAAAGTTTGAGGAAGACGGCGAAGACCAGAAACTAAAGTTAAAAGCAGATTATAACACAAACAAATTTATATACGGCCTCAGTGGATATATAGGTTGGCAAGGTGTAGCGCTTTATGCCAAATATGATTTAAATGCAATATTTAAGAACAATCCCGTGGAACAACGCAACATATCTCTCGGGCTTCGTTTTGACGTAGAATAGCTATAAATATTTTGTATTCGTTGTTTTAAACCTGTATAGATTTAATAAAATCCGTACAGGTTTTTTTACTACATTTATTGCAGACAAAAACTGAGCGGTCCCACATCATAATCTTTAAACTATGAAAAGAGACCTCCGCAAAAAGAACCTCGAGCTTAAAATTCAACTGAATCAAGGCTTAAAAATTCCATCATTATTTTCCGAAAGCAGTTACGTTCAGGACATTGACGACCAGAGCTATTTTATTTCATTAGACCTTTCAAATAGCAAAAAAACAAATGCACAGGACTATGAAGTGCTTTCAAAAAGTTTCGAATTTATTGAAGAAATAGAAATTACGGATGAGTACGCAATTAAAAATTTTAAAAAGCACTACATACACCGTTACGGTAGCAACCAGTATGTTTCGCTCAAAAATGTACCCGTAAATCTCATTATGGACAGCTCCCGATCCATAACTTGTAATATAGAAATAGAAAAAATATTGAAACTCTCAAAAGTCGAATAAATCAATAACTCTCCATTTATAAAAAAGCCCTGCAAGCACTATTCGCCTGTGGGGTTTTCATTTAAAAAGAGAATTTCCCTCGCTAAAACCTTGCTTTCAACTAATAGGTTTGCTCGTTTGTTTTTTAAACTTTCATTTTAAAGTTTCAACTCTAAAGAAATCCCTATTTTTACACTTCTGAAATCTATTAATTCAACAACCTAAAATTCCAACAATCTGATCTCCAAAACAACAATAGATAACGTTTTTGAAACCGCCCGGGTAGAGGAGGTGATAGGCGATTTTGTGCAGTTGAAAAAATCTGGCAGCAACTATAAAGGCCTCAGCCCATTTACCGATGAGCGTTCCCCGAGTTTTATGGTTAGCCCAGTGAAACAGATTTGGAAAGATTTCAGTAGCGGAAAAGGCGGAAATGTAGTTGCATTTTTGATGGAGCATGAACACTTCACATATCCCGAGGCCATAAAATTTTTGGCGAAGAAATACGGAATTGAAGTAGAGGAAACCGAACAAACGCCAGAAGACAAAGACCAAGCAAACGAACGGGAAAGTCTTTACTTGGTGAGTGAATTCGCGAAAGATTATTTTCACAACACTTTACTGAAAACTGAAGAGGGCAAGGCCATTGGGCTATCCTATTTTAAAGAACGCGGTTTTACGGATGAAACAATAAAAAAGTTTGAACTCGGTTATTCGCCCGATTCCTGGGATGCGTTCACAAGCCACGCCATCAAAAAAGGATACAAGCTTGAGTTTCTCGAAAAAACAGGTTTATCTATTGTAAAAGAAGAGAAACAGTTTGATCGGTTTAAGGGAAGGGTAATGTTCCCGATAGTGAGTATGAGCGGTCGAACCCTTGGTTTTGGAGGACGAATTTTGACTTCAGATAAAAAAGCGGCGAAATATTTAAACTCTCCCGAAAGCGATATTTACCACAAAAGCAAGGTGCTCTACGGTATTTTCCACGCGAAGCAAAGTATCGCCAAAGAAGACAATTGCTATTTGGTTGAGGGTTATACCGATGTTATACAGTTTTACCAAACGGGCATTCACAACGTAGTTTCTTCCTCGGGAACGGCTTTAACTTCTGAACAGATTCGTCTTGTTAATCGGCTCACCAAAAATATTACAGTTCTTTTTGACGGTGACGCGGCTGGACTTCGCGCATCGCTTCGCGGTATCGACTTGATTTTAGAGCAAGGAATGAACGTAAAAATCTGCACTTTCCCCGAAGGCGAGGATCCCGACAGTTTTTCGCGTAAAAATTCCTTAGAAGAACTTACGCTTTATTTGGAAGAAAACGCAAAGGATTTTATTACGTTTAAAGCTTCTTTGTTGGCTTCCGAAGCGAAAAACGATCCGATAAAAAAGAGCGAAACCATTCACGATATGGTAAACAGCATCGCTAAAATTCCAGATGTTATAAAGCGTGAGGTTTATGTAAAGGAATGTTCGCGTATTATGGATATTTCGGAACAAGTCCTTTTTAATACGCTTGCGCAGATTTTTCAAAAAGAGAAAAAGGATGCTGCCAAAAGAGATACAATTCCGCAGGAAGCTTTTGAAGTTATTACCACAGAAAAAAAGATTGAAAAAGTAGATTTGCAGTTTCAATTGGAACAAAAAATTATTGAGTTGTTGTTGCTTTATGGCAATGTGGAAGAGGATTTTGAGGAATTAATTATTGAGGCAAACGATAAAGGTGAAGTTTCGTTAAAACCTGAGATTCACAAATCGCGCGTTTATGAGAAAATATTTTTGGATTTGCAGGAAGACGAAATAGAGTTTACAAATCAAGAATTTAAAAATTTGTATTACGAAGTGGTAAACCGATTTACCCAAAACCCGGAAGCTAAATCAGAAACTTTTATTAATGAACTTCAGCCAGAGATGGCTTTGGCCGTTACACACATTTTGATGGAAGAGGAAAGATATTCCCTCAGCGATTGGGAGCGAAAGGAAATTTATGTAAAAGAAAAAGAGCATACCATTGCCCAAATGGTAAGTGAAACGATTCTAAACCTCAGAAGACATTTAGTTTCCCAAAAAATAAATGAGCTCTCCGAAATCATGAAACTTGAAAACAATCCTGAAAAGGAAACTGGCCTCCAGGAAATCGTTGATTACATAAGCTTGAAAAAAGTGCTATCAGAGAAATTGAACAGAGTGCTATAAGTCAATTAAACTGAAATATTCGTGCTTGGTTAATCAAATCGGCCAAGCTCGTAACGTTTAATTTTTTCAAAAGTCTGGTTTTGTATGTGCTAACGGTTTTTTCATTAATTTCAAGAAGCGAAGCAATGTCCTTGTTACGTTTACCGTTAGAGAGCAGGTTTAGCACTTCAATCTCGCGGGTAGAAAGTTTTTTATAGCGTCCTCCAATAGTATCGTCGTTCACTGACTTGCTATTTAATGTGGCCGCAAGTTCCTCGTTCAAATATATTCCGCCCAACGCTATGCGCTTAATAGCTTGAAGAAACACTTTTTTGGAAGTGGTTTTTGGAATATACCCTGCAGCACCGGATTTTATGGAGCGAAGTGCATAAATTTCCTCGGGATGTGATGAAAAAATGGCAATTCGTGTTTTTGGAAACTCTTCGCGAATGCTTCGTAACGCATGAAAACCATTAATTTCAGGAATATCAAGTTCTAAAATTAAAATGTCTGGACGTTCTTTTTCTAAACATTTCAACAACTCTGACCCTTTTGCTACTTTACCAACTATTGTATATTCGTTCGTTTTATCTAGCAAAACCGAGATTCCTTTTCGGGTTACGGGATGGTGGTCTGCAATTACAATTTTTTTCATCTTACTGTTTTTATAGATTCATGAATATATAAAACCTTCGGATCTGGGGAGTTATTAAGGTTTAATAAGGTAATATTAACACTACATTTTGGATATATAATATCTTAAGGAGAAGAATAGCAAACCTTTCGTTTAATGGTTAAATTATTCGATAAATAACAGAATTACTTTAATTCTTTCGGAATTTCGCAAACGGGAATTGCAATCATTTTATGTTGGTTCGCCCTATTCAATCTACTGTAAATATCAAAAACCACTTTTTGCCTATCATTAAAATCGGAAGAATTCTTCCCTTTTTCTTTCATTTTCATAGCCCATTCCAGTTCGTCATAGCTGGCGCCAAGTTGGTCCTCATCGGTTCGGTCATCACCCCACAAACCATCAGTTGGTGCGGCTTCAATTATTTCTTTGTTTATCCCCAAATGTTTAGCAATTTGGTAAACCTCGCTTTTCATCAAATCGGCTATTGGGCTCAAATCTACACCGCCATCACCATATTTTGTATAAAAACCCACACCAAAATCTTCCACTTTATTACCGGTTCCGGCCACCAAATATTTATTGAGGGCAGCAAAATAATAAAGAGTGGTCATCCGCAAACGGGCGCGCGTATTTGCGAGCGACATAAAACGAGCTTCTTCGTTTTCAACTTTTGGCAAAGTAGCAATCAAGGAATCAAAAACAGGGGTAAGGTTTACTTCAATTTTTTTAACGCTTGGAAAATTTTCTTTTAGCCAGGTTATATGGTTAAGAGCACGACTAACCTGAGAAGGCGCTTGGTGTATGGGCATTTCTACACATAAAAGTTCAAGCCCAGTTTTTGCGCATAAAGCGGAAGTTACGGCAGAATCAATGCCTCCGCTAATGCCGATTACAAAACCATCCATCTTTGCGTTTACCGCATAATTTTTCAACCAATTTACAATATAATCTATCACTTTTTCGGTCTGCATTTTCTGTGTTTTTAATCTTTAATAATAATACCTTTGTGGCCAAAAGTTGTTAAAGATAAAATTAATAAAGAGGAATGGCGTTAACCAACAATAACATTTTTTCAGCAATGAAGTATTGCGTTTTGTTTCTTTTTGGTGTTCTTTTTTTTTCGTGCAATAACGAAAGTAAGATTGAAAAGGAAATTGAAAAGATTCCCATTGATTTTGAATTGATTCGCTTCGACATGGAATTTGCGCAAGCAACTCCCGCAGATCTTCCAAAATTAAAGACAGAATTTCCAGAATTTTTCCCCGAACAATACAATGATAGTATTTGGGTTGAAAAATTGACCGATACACTTCAACACCAACTTGAAAGTGAAGTGGCAAAAACATTTCCGAAGGATGAAGCATTGAACCATGTGCTTGTTCCACTGTTTCAACATATAAAATACTACTTTCCAAAATTTCAGACTCCAGTTGTTGTTACAACAACTTCCGACGTAGATTATCGCAATAAGGTAATTCTCGCAGAAAAGATGTTGGTGATTGGGCTGGACAATTATTTGGGAGCCGAGCATCATTTTTACAAAGGGATAGATAAATACATTTCCAAAGAAATGAAACCCTCGCAGATTGGTCCCGATGTTGCAGAAGCCTATGCAAGAGTGTATATAAAACCCCCGAACAAGGCTTCCTTTTTGGGACAAATTGTTTATTATGGAAAAGAACTTTATCTAAAGGATATTTGGCTTCCAAATATTTCCGATGCCGAAAAAATAGGTTATACTGAAGAGGAATTTCAATGGGCCGAGGAAAACGAAGAGTATATGTGGCGCTATTTTGTGGAGAAGGAATTGCTTTATAACACAGATCCCAAGCTTGGCGCACGCTTTGTGAGTCCTGCCCCGTTTTCAAAATTCTATTTGGAAATAGACAATGAATCTCCAGGCATGTTGGGCCGCTATTTGGGGTGGAAAATTGTTCGGTCCTACATGAAAAACAATAAAGCAGATGTTCAGCAATTAATGGTTACTGATGCCGATGAAATATTTACAAATTCAAAATACAAACCAAAGAAATAATGGCAATAAAACATACTTCTGAAATAAGATTGAATATAAGTCTTGATGAAAACAAAATTCCAGAAAACATTCATTGGACCGCGGAAGACGGCGGTGTTTCAAATGAAGAAACGAAAGCTGTGATGCTTTCCGTTTGGGACAGTGGAAAAAAGGAGTCACTCAGAATTGATCTTTGGACGAAAGATATGCCGGTTGATGAAATGAAAATATTTTTTCACCAAACCTTAAGCGCAATGGCAGATACATTTCAACGTGCAACAAATGATGATAAAATGAGTGATACAATGCGCGATTTCTGTGATTATTTTGCTGAAAAGTTAGAGTTGAAGAGAGAGTAGGTTACTTATTAATTAAGAGGTTTGAATTGAATTGTTGAGTTCATCAATATATTTCAAAACTTCATCTCTTCCTGTTGAATCAGTAGCTGAAGTAATAAAATACGAAGGCATTTCTTCCCATATTTCCAGCATTTTTTCAGTATAGGTTTTAAGATTTTTTTCCAATGCTTTCGGCTTCAATTTATCTGCTTTTGTGAAAATTATGCTGAAAGGAATTCCTGTTTCGCCCATCCATTCCATAAATTCCATATCGATGGGTTGCGGTTCGTGGCGGCAATCTACCAAAACAAAGGCAAGGACCATTTGCTCCCGCTTTTCAAAATAATTGGTAATGAATTTCTGAAAAACTTTCTTACTGCTTTTTGAAACTCGGGCATAACCATAACCCGGCAAATCTACTAGATACCAATTTTTGTTCACTAGAAAATGATTGATAAGCTGTGTCTTCCCCGGTCTTCCTGAAGTTTTTGCCAAGTTTTTACGCAGCATCAACATATTGATAAGCGAAGATTTCCCCACATTACTACGGCCAATAAATGCATATTCCGGAATGCGGTCCTTCGGGCACTTGGCAACATCGCTGTTGCTCATCATAAATTCCGCCGATTTTATTTGCATTTTTTTAATAGTATTTAGTAATGAGTATTTAGTATTGAGTGGAAAAATACTTAATTTTTAGAAACCAGAAACGTTTAGTACCCTCGTTTCTGCAACCAAGAATACAGAAGCTCATTAAATTCATCAGGATGCTCCATCATTGCGGCATGGCCACATTTGTCTATCCAAAAAAGTTCAGAATCTGGTAATAATTCATCAAATTCTATTGCGACTTCTGGTGGGGTAACATTGTCATTTCTTCCCCAGATAATGCAAGTTGGAGTATGCATTTTTGGTAAATCCTTCGCCATATTGTGCCTAATTGCACTCTTTGCTATGGCGAGTGTTCGTATCAATTTTGTTCGGTCATTTACCATTTCGTAAACGTCGTCCACAATTTCTTTTGTGGCAATGGCAGGATCGTAAAAAACATTTTCAGCTTTTTGCTTGATATATTCATAGTCGCCCCGTTTTGGGTAGCTCTCACCCATGGCACTTTCATAAAGGCCCGAACTTCCAGTAATTACCAATGCCTTAACTTTTTCAGGATACATTTTTGTGCAGAGCAGGCCAATGTGCCCGCCCAGGGAATTTCCCAAGAGAATTACTTCTTTATATCCCAAATGATCAATAAACTGTGAAACGTATTTCGCGAAATTTTTTACGTTGGTGCGCAACAGGGTCATTTTGTAAATGGGTAGTTCCGGAATTAGAATTTTATAGCCCTTCGGAGGAAAGAAATTTGCAACGCCATCAAAATTACTCAGCCCACCCATAAGCCCGTGTAGAATAATTATCGGAGTGCCTTCACCTATTTCTAAATATGAAAATTTTCCTTCTTTCTTTAAGTTTTCGGACATGCGGTGGTTGGTGCAATTTAGAATGACAAAAGTAAACAAAATTATTTCATAAGGTCTATCTAAAAGAAGCCTTTGTTTTTTCAAATTTTCAATATTGAGTAGGTGTAAAGTGGTAAAACTTATCAACAAAGTGGGGAATTGTGGTAAATTGTGGTAAAAGTTATATATATTTGAAACAACAAATTGCAAACACGGAATTTCCACAATGCTCAATCTAATAGGCACATACGAATGTAAAGCAGACGTTAAGGGACGCGTCATGGTGCCTGCGCCTTTAAAAAAGCAGTTGGCATCCGTGGCCACGGAAGGCTTTGTAATTAAGCGTGCCGTTTTTCAGCCTTGTTTGGAAATGTACCCAATGAAAGAGTGGGATGCGCTGATGCTGAAAATGAGCGAGCTAAATCGCTTCGACAGAAAAAACAACGATTTTATTAGAAGATTTACCGCTGGCGTAAAGACTGTTGAACTAGACTCTACCGGTAGATTGCTGATTCCTAAGGACTTAATGTCTTTTGCCGGAATTGATAAGGAATTGGTGATTTCCTCGGCAATAAATATTGTTGAGATATGGGACAAAGATAAATACGAACAAGCTATTGACGATGCTGCAAGTGATTTTGTCGATTTGGCTGAGGAAGTAATGGGAAACAAAAGCAATAATGGTGATGGAATATCATAATCCGGTTTTGCTTAACGAAACTGTTGATGGGCTAAACATAAAGCCAAACGGCGTTTATGTGGATGTAACCTTCGGCGGCGGCGGCCACTCCCGCGAAATCCTCGAACGGTTGGGGCAAAATGGAAAACTCATTGCTTTTGATCAAGATAAAGATGCTTTGGAAAATGCTATTGAAGATCCGCGTTTTTTGTTGATCAATCAAAATTTTCGGTTTTTGAAACAATTCTTAAGATTCCATGGGCATAAAACAGTAGATGGGATTTTGGGCGATTTCGGGGTTTCATCACATCAATTTGACGTTGCCGAAAGAGGTTTTTCCACCCGCTTTGAAGCTGATTTGGACATGCGGATGAATCGTGACACAAACTTTTCGGCATTCACTGTCGTCAACAAATATGAAGAAGCGCAACTACGTAATGTACTGTCCAATTACGGTGAACTACGAAGCGCAGCTGCAATGGCGAAAGTAATTGTTGAAGCCCGGCAGCAGGAAAAAATAAAAACAAGCGAACAACTCAAAAAAGTGCTCAGCAGATTTCTGCCAGCACATAAAGAAAATAAAATTCTGGCTCAAATCTATCAAGCAATTAGGATTGAAGTGAATCAAGAACTGGAAGCCTTGAAGGAATTTTTGATGCAAACAAACGAAGTATTAAAATCAGGCGGACGCATCAGTTTGATAAGCTATCATTCTTTGGAAGACAGATTGGTGAAGCGATTTATAAAAAATGGCATGTTTGAAGGCGAGCCTGAAAAAGATGTTTTTGGAAGGGTTGAAGTGCCTTTCAAAGCAGTTGGAAAATTCATAATTCCTTCAAAAGAAGAAATTAAACAAAACAACCGCGCCCGAAGTGCAAAGCTTCGCGTTGCAGAAAAAATATAAGCTATAAACGAATTCACACATTCACGAATTCACAACAAATGAAAGACGGGTTTTACAACATAATAAAAGGAAAATTTTTAGTGAGCGATGATGCGTTGAAAAACTGGCGCTTCATTATTTTTCTTTCCCTTTTGGCTTTGATAATGATTGGCAGTTCGCACAGTGCAGATAAAAAAGTGCACAAGATTTCCAAGTTAAACGCGGAAGTTAAAGAGTTGAAAAGTGAATATGTGGACGTACGCATGCTTTTGATGCAGGCCAGGATGGAAAGCAAAATAATAGCCGCAATGGAAAATCGCGGTCTGCAACCTTCCGTTACGCCGCCGAAGAGAATAATGATAGTTGAGAAAAAAGAGTGAAGAAAAAGAACAGAGATTAAAGAAAAAAGATAAGAGAGCAAAATAAATTTTTACAACCGACAACCCAGAACTGAAAAATGGCTTTTGAAGAAAAAAACATATTGACCCGTTTGTACATCGTTGCCGGATGTATGTTTCTCTTCGCGCTTATTATAAGTATTAAATTGATGAATATTCAGTTTGTGGATGGCGAAAAGTATCGCGAACTGGCAAAGGAAAACACTACAAAAAACTTTGTGATTCCAGCAAATAGAGGCAATGTTTATGCAGATGATGGCAGTTTGTTGGCCACATCCGTTCCAAAATACGACATCCGTTTTGACGCGGTAACTGTTTCTTCCGAAGATTTCAATGAAAATGTGAAAGCACTTTCCGAAGGTTTGAGCAAAATGTTCGGGAAGCCTGTTCCTTATTATCAGGATATGTTCCGCAAGGCCCGTGCCGATAAAAATCGCTATCTATTGGTGGTTAAAAATTTGGGCTACTCCAATTATATTAAAGTGAAAAATTTGCCCCTTTTCAACAAAGGCCCCTACCAAGGAGGGATTATTGTTGAACAACGCACGGTTCGTGAACATCCCATTGGGCTAATTGCGCAGCGCACCGTTGGCGATGAAGCTTTTGATCGTCCCGGCTATTATGCCGTAGGTTTGGAAGGAGCGTTTAATGATCTTTTAACAGGAAAAGAAGGGCATCGTTTAAAGCAAAAAATTGCCCAGGGCCAATGGAAACCTGTTTATGACGAAAACGAAGTAGAGCCACAGGATGGGTATGATATAGTTTCTACAATAAACGTAAACATTCAAGATATTGCGCACCATGCCTTGCTGAAACAATTGGAATACTACGAGGCCGAGCACGGCTCTGTAATAGTAATGGAAGTTGCAACAGGCGAAATAAAAGCGGTTTCGAATTTGGGTCGCAAAACGGATGGAACTTATTACGAAAAATTAAATTATGCCATTGGCGAATCACACGAACCAGGCTCTACTTTTAAAGTGATGGCTTTTATGGCTGCTTTGGAAGACAAGGTTATCGATACAAGTACGGTAATTGATACTGGTAATGGTAGAAAATTATTCTATGGAAGGGCTATAAACGATTCCCACCGCGGAGGTTTTGGAAAAATTTCTGCGGCGCGTGCTTTGGAAGTTTCTTCAAACATTGGTTTGGCAACCATTATCAATGACAATTATTCCAAAAATCCAAACAAATTCATCGATCGCCTCAAAAGTTGGCACTTGAATGAAAAGACAGGTGTAGCCATAAAAGGAGAAGGATCTCCAATGATTCCCCAACCCGGCGACAAAAAGTGGAGTAAGAACGCCTTGCCCTCTATGTCCTATGGCTACGGCTTGCGCATGACGCCTTTGCAAACACTAACTTTTTACAACGCAATTGCAAATCACGGGGTAATGGTGAAACCGCGCTTCATTAAAGAAGTTAGGGCTTGGAATGAAAAGGTGACCACTTACGACACTCAAATTATAAATCCCAAAATCTGCTCTGATGAAACTTTGAAGCAGGTTCGGGAAATCTTGAAAAATACGGTGAAACGCGGCACTGGAAAATCACTCTATTCCCCAGATTTCTCTATGGCGGGAAAAACAGGAACTGCACAAACCGAATATTGGATGCCGGATTGGAAGGGCAATCGCCGCTACATTTCTTCCTTTGCCGGATTTTTCCCTGCGGAAAACCCTAAATATTCCTGCATCGTGATTATTCACAAACCAAGCACTCAAAAAGGTTTTTATGGGGCTGATGTTTCCGGACCAGTGTTTAAAAGAATTGCTCAAAAAATATTTACAGATTCCCCAAATATTGATACTGTGGAAGAAGTCGACAAAACTGATCCGATATTGAAAAAAGATTTTGAAAAGTATTACACAAAGTTGCAACAACCTTTCAAAACTATTCCAAATGTAACCGGAATGGCAGGAATGGATGCAGTTTCATTATTGGAAAATCTTGGGCTTAGAGTACAGGTTGTGGGCAATGGAACCGTTTCCAGTCAATCCATTAAATCTGGCGAAAACCTTAAAAAGGGGCAATTAATAACATTGAATTTATCGTGATATTGTTAAAGGACATATTGTACAAAGTTACCATCGAAAGCGTCGTTGGCAGTACTTCCGTGGCCATAAACAATCTGGAATTTGATTCCCGAAATGTTTCCTTAAACGACGTTTTTATTGCAATAAAAGGAACAGTTTCCGATGGGCATCAATTCATAAAAAAGGCTGCAGATCAAGGGGCATTGGCCATTATTTGCGAAACCTTGCCCGAAAATATTGTGAACGGGATAACGTATGTGCAAGTTTCAGATTCGCATAAAGCTTTAGCAATTATGGCTGCCAATTACTACGGAAATCCTTCCGCAGAATTGAAACTTGTTGGCATTACGGGAACCAATGGAAAAACTACCGTTTCTTCATTGTTATATCAACTTTTCAAAAAAGCTGGTTTGGAGGCTGGCTTGCTTTCCACAGTAAAAATAATGGTTGGCGATACTGAATATAAAGCAACGCATACAACGCCAGATTCCTTGACCATAAATAAATATTTACGCGAAATGGTTGATGCTGGCGTAGAATTTTGTTTTATGGAAGTAAGTTCCCACGGCATCCATCAAAAACGCACGGAAGCGCTTCACTTTGTGGGTGGCGTTTTTACCAATCTTTCCCACGACCATCTCGATTATCACAAGGATTTTGCGGAGTACCGCGATGTGAAAAAATCCTTTTTTGATGAATTGCCGAAAACTGCCTTCGCATTGGTAAATGTGGATGATAAAAACGGCGTGGTGATGCTTCAAAATACAAAAGCAATTAAGAAAACCTATGCTTTAAAAACCTATGCAGATTATAAAGCGCAGGTTTTGGAAAGTCAGTTTTCAGGACAACTCTTGAAGGTTAATAATCAGGAATTGTGGGTGAAATTGATTGGCGGTTTCAATGCTTATAATTTGCTGGCAATCTTCGGAACTGCGCAACTTTTAGGGTTGAAGGAACTTGAAATTCTTCAAATTATGAGCACTTTAGATAGTGTTGACGGACGATTTCAATATTTAATTTCAGAAAAGAAAATTACAGCAATTGTGGATTATGCACACACGCCCGACGCTTTGAAAAATGTTTTGGAAACCATAAACAGCATCCGCACCGGGAACGAAGAAGTGATTACTGTTGTTGGCTGTGGCGGAGATCGCGATACACAGAAGCGTCCCGTGATGGGAAACATTGCGGCTTCGTTGAGTACGAAAGTGGTTTTTACAAGCGATAATCCACGTACAGAAAATCCCGAAAAAATTATAGAACAAATCGAAACAGGGGTTCCGGCTGAACATTATAAAAAAACCATTTCAATAACAAATAGAAAGGAAGCCATAAAAGCGGCCTGCCAAATGGCCCAGGAAAATGACATCATTTTGATTGCCGGAAAGGGCCACGAAACCTATCAGGAAATCAATGGAGAACGCTTCGAATTTGATGATTTTAAAATAGTGAACCAACTTTTAACCACCCTAAACAAATAGCCAATGCTTTATTACCTATTTGATTATTTGGATAAAACATACGATGTGCCAGGCGCGGGCTTGTTCAATTTCATTACGTTTCGTGCTATTTTGGCGGTTATACTTTCGCTTTTTATCGCTTCGGTTTACGGAAAAAAAATCATCAATTATTTAAGAAAAAAACAAGTTGGTGAATCTATTCGCGACCTTGGTTTGGAAGGTCAAAACGAAAAGGCGGGAACCCCAACAATGGGCGGACTTATTATAATTCTCGCAACGCTGGTTCCGGTTTTACTATTCGCAAAGCTTGAAAATATTTACGTCATTCTTTTGATTGTAACAACTCTTTGGATGGGAACCATCGGTTTTATTGACGATTACATCAAAAAGTTCAAAAACGACAAACAAGGATTGCCTGGAAAATTTAAAATAATTGGGCAAGTAGGTTTGGGTTTATTTGTAGGGACAACAATGTATTTTCACCCAGATATTGTGGTTCAGCGAAGTATTACCGATCCCGGAACCGAAACCCAAATAATAGCAAAAGGTCCCGCCGATCAATTTTATGTGAAAGACAAAGCAATGCTTACTACCATTCCTTTCGTAAAGGAAAATGAGTTTAACTATGCTGAATTAATCAGTTGGGCGGGTGAAAACTACAAAAGCTATGTGTGGCTTATTTTTATTCCAATCGTAATTTTTATAATCACCGCCGTTTCAAACGGAGCCAATCTCACCGATGGAATTGATGGGCTGGCTGCGGGAACTTCAGCAATTATTGGAATTACGCTCGCGCTTTTTGCATGGGTTTCCGGCAACGTGATTTTTTCCGACTATCTCAATATTATGTACATCCCAAATACGGGTGAAATGACCATTTTCATCACCGCATTTGTGGGGGCGCTCATAGGATTTTTATGGTACAATACCTATCCCGCGCAAGTGTTTATGGGCGATACGGGAAGTTTGACCATTGGCGGAATTATAGCAGTAATAGCAATTGCAGTTCGAAAGGAATTGTTGATACCAATCCTTTGCGGAATTTTTTTGATGGAAAATCTTTCAGTGGTTTTGCAAGTGGGCTGGTTTAAATACACAAAGAAAAAATTTGGCGAAGGAAGACGCATTTTCAGAATGTCGCCACTTCATCATCATTATCAAATAAAGGGTTTTCACGAAAGTAAGATTGTAACGCGGTTTTGGATTGTGGGCATTTTTTTGGCAATTATCACTGTTGTTACCTTAAAAATTAGATAGGAAAGATTTGCGATGTACGATGTACGATTTTAGATTTATGATTTTATGAAGGAAGAGATTAAAAGAAGAATGTTGCGCTTTGCAGTTGATAGTGGGAAGTTATGTATGAGATTTCCCATTTCGCGAGAATATAATGCCTACTGCAATCAATTGATTAGATGTTCAAGTTCGGTAGGAGCAAATTATCGCGCAGCGTGTCGAGGAAAATCTGACAGAGATTTTATAAATAAATTAAAAATTGTTGAAGAGGAAGCAGATGAAAGTATGTATTTCTTGGAAATATTAAAAGAAATGTCTGATACGCATCACGAAGAAATTGATCGATTACACAAGGAGGCAGATGAGTTACTCTCCATAACAATTGCATCAATAAATACGGTTCGTAAACGATTAAACTCAAAATGAGCAAACAATCGAAAATCGAAAATCGAAAATCGAAAATCGTCATTTTGGGCGGAGGTGAGAGTGGAGTAGGTACTGCCATTTTAGGAAAAAAGAAAGGGTTTGAAGTATTCGTTTCAGACTTCGGAAAAATAAAAGAAAAGTACAAGCAAGTTCTTATAAATAATGAAATTGAATGGGAGGAGGAAGGTCATTCCGAAGAAAAAATACTTTCCGCAGATGTGGTGATGAAAAGTCCGGGAATTCCTGATAAGGCACCAATTGTAAAAAAATTGCTCGAAAAAGGAGTGAAGGTGATTTCAGAAATTGAATTCGCTGCAAAATTTACAAAGGCAACAATCGTAGGGATTACCGGAAGTAACGGAAAAACTACAACGGCAAGCTTGACTTACGAATTGCTGAAAAACGGCGGATTGAATGTGGCTTTGGGTGGAAACATTGGCAAGAGTTTCGCAGAACAGGTTTCTGAAGAAAAGTATGAAAATTTTGTACTCGAACTAAGCAGTTTTCAGCTTGACGGAATTGAAACTTTTTCGCCCCACATTGCGGTTTTAACCAATTTAAGTCCGGATCATTTGGACAGATATGATTACAAATATGAAAATTATATCGCTTCAAAATTTCGGGTAATTATGAATCAAACATCGCAGGACTATTTTATTTATGACGCAGATGATGCGGAAATTATAAAATGGCTTTCGCAAAACCCAATAAAATCGCAGCCATTGCCTTTTTCAACTAAAAAAGAATTGAATCAGGGAGCTTTTAAAAGAAATAACGAAATAATAATAACAATAAATAACGATCAATTTACTATGCCAATCGCAACAATAGGAATCCAAGGGGAACACAACGTAAAAAATGCAATGGCCGCTTCAATGGTAGCCACTTTATTGAGAATTAGAAAACAAACAATTCGCGAGAGCTTGGAAGGATTTCAGGGTGTTGAACACAGACTTGAAAAAGTTTTGAAAATCAATAATGTGCTTTACATCAACGATTCCAAAGCCACAAATGTGAACGCTACCTATTATGCGCTGGACAGCATGGAAAATCCAACAGTGTGGATTGTTGGCGGCGTTGATAAAGGAAATGAATATAGTGAACTTTTGCCATTGGTAAACGAAAAAGTGAAAGCGATAATCTGTTTGGGAGTTGACAATGAAAAAATTATTAATGCCTTCGGAAACGTTGTTGATACAATTATGGAGACAGAATCTATGGCAATGGCAGTGCAAATTGCTTACAGATTGGCGGAAAGAAATAATACTGTACTCCTATCACCGGCCTGCGCCAGTTTTGATTTGTTTGAAAACTATGAAGACCGTGGCAGACAGTTTAAGGATGCAGTGAGAAATTTGTAAATACGAAATGGGAAATATGAAATGGGAAATATGAAATGGGAAATACGAAATGGGAAATACGGAATGGGAAATATGAAAATTTAGAAACTAGAAATAAGAATCAAGAAAATTTTAAGTGAAAAACATTTTTCAATACATACAGGGCGATAGAGCGATTTGGGGAGTAGTAGGGCTTTTGGCGCTGTTTTCCTTTTTACCGGTTTACAGCGCGAGTAGTAATCTTGCATACCTGTACGGCGATGGAAGTACGCTGCCGTATTTGTTCAAACATTTTGCCCATTTGGTATTGGGGTTTGCCATTTTGTACGGCGTTCACAAAATTCCGTATCACTATTTCCGGGGATTATCCATTATTGCAGTTCCGGTAATTGTTTTGCTCTTGATTATTACTATGGCCGAAGGTACAACCATTGAAGGTGCCAACGCGAGCCGATGGATTCGAGTGCCCTTTGTAGGGGTTACATTTCAGACTTCAACCTTGGCGGGCGTGGTTTTGATGACTTATGTCGCGCGCTATTTATCGCGAATAAAAGATAAAACCGTGACTTTCAAAGAAACACTGTTGCCGCTTTGGGTTCCAGTATTTATCGTACTTGCCTTAATTCTGCCGGCCAATTTTTCAACCACTGCCATTTTCTTTTTAATGATAGTAATCCTAGTTTTTATTGGAGGCTATCCATTGCGATATTTAGGAATTATTCTGGGTGCCGGCTTAATTTTTCTAACACTATTTATAATTTCAGCGAAGGCTTTTCCAGACCTTTTCCCGAACCGTGTGGATACCTGGATGAGCCGGGTTGAAAACTTCAGCGATAATAAGGACACGGAAGCAGATTATCAAATAGAAAAAGCAAAAATAGCAATTGCCTCTGGCGGGGTTACGGGGCTCGGACCTGGAAAAAGTGTTCAGAAAAACTTTTTGCCACAATCTTCCTCAGATTTTATTTATGCAATAATTGTTGAGGAATTTGGGTTGTTGGGCGGCCTTTTCTTAATGGTTCTCTATCTGTTTTTGCTTTTCAGAATTGTAGTAGTGGCACATAAATCAGCATCCATTTTTGGAAAATTACTTGTCATTGGCGTTGGTTTGCCAATCTTTTTTAGTGCGATGATAAACATGGCCGTTGCGGTGGAATTGTTCCCCGTAACCGGTCAAAACTTACCATTGATAAGTAGTGGGGGAACCTCCATTTGGATGACCTGTTTGGCATTGGGAATGATATTGAGCGTAAGCGCCAAAAGAGAAGTAATAACAAAGGAAGAAAAGGAAGAAAACCCATTGGATATTTTAAGCGAAGCAATTTAGAAGTAAGAAATACGAAATATGAAATACGAAATACGAAATACGAAATGCGAAATGCGAAATACGAAATGCGAAATACGAAATTGAAAAAATAGAAATCTTTTGAAGGCAAAAAAATTCATCATAAGTGGCGGCGGCACCGGAGGTCATATTTACCCGGCGGTTGCCATTGCGAACGAGTTAAAAACCCGTTTTCCTGATGCTGAATTTTTGTTTGTGGGCGCAAAAGATAGAATGGAGATGGAAAAAGTGCCACAGGCAGGTTACAAAATAAAAGGACTTTGGATTTCGGGATTGCAAAGAAGTTTATCGCTTCAAAATTTGGCTTTTCCCTTAAAGCTTGTTTCCAGTTTGCAGAAATCGCAGCAAATATTGAAGGAATTTAAACCTGATGTTGCAATAGGGACAGGCGGCTATGCCAGCGCACCATTATTGCGAATGGCGGCTTTACGAAAAATTCCTTGCCTAATTCAGGAGCAAAATAGTCACGCAGGCATTACAAACAAATGGCTGAGCAGTAAAGTCCAAAAAATATGTGTGGCTTATGAAGGAATGGAAAAATTCTTCCCTTCCGAAAAAATAAAACTTACAGGCAATCCCGTTCGGCAAGATTTGCTTGACATTTCTTCAAAAAAAGAAGAAGCAATTTCTTTCTTCAATTGGAAAAAAGATAAGAAAACATTATTGGTTTTGGGTGGAAGTTTGGGTGCGCGAAAAATTAATCAATTGATTGAAAAATCATTGCCCTTTTTCGAAAAGCGCAACTTGCAAGTAATCTGGCAATGCGGAAAACAGTACGAAGAAACCTATAAAAACAAAGGAACCGAAACCGTACAGGTACATGCTTTTTTAAACCGTATGGATTTGGCTTATGCCGCAGCAGATTTCATAATCTCGAGAGCTGGCGCTTTATCCGTTTCGGAATTGTGTTTGGTGGGGAAACCAGTAATTTTTATTCCATCGCCCAACGTAGCTGAAGATCACCAAACCAAAAACGCGATGTCAATTTCAAAAAAAAATGCCGCGTTATTGATTAAAGAAAGTGATTTGGATTCCAGTTTTGAAAATGAATTTTCACAATTGCTCGATTCCGAAGAAAAACAAAAATCGCTTTCAGAAAATATAAAAAAACTAGCGAAACCAAACGCTACAAAAGATATAGTTGAGGAAATTGAGAAATTGCTAAAAATCAAAAATTGAACAACCTTAAAAACATACAAACTTTCTACTTTGTCGGCATCGGCGGTATTGGGATGAGTGCGCTTGCGCGGTATTTCAAAATGCAGGGGAAAGCTGTTTTTGGGTATGATAAAACTTCAACTGAATTGACAGACGAACTGGTTGCTGAAGGAATTACTGTGTCCTTCATTGATGAAATTTCAGAAATTCATAAGGAAGTACTTTCAAAAGAAAACGTTTTGGTGGTTTATACGCCCGCAATTCCGAAGGGCAACAAAATTTTTAATTTTTTCAATTCCGAAGATTTTCATATTGTGAAACGCGCCGAGCTTTTGGGCGAAGTTTCAAAGAATACACTTTGCCTCGCGGTAGCAGGAACGCACGGAAAGACAACAACTTCAGCGATTTTGGGCCATTTACTTGCTGAATGCAATATGCCCGTAACAGCATTTTTGGGTGGAATTGCGGAAAATTACAATTCAAATTTTATTTACAAAGGCAACGAAATAACTGTTGTTGAGGCAGATGAATTTGACAGATCATTTCTTCAGCTTCGGCCAGATATTGCGTGCGTAACCTCAATGGATGCGGACCATTTGGATATTTATGGCGATGCGGCTGAAATAGAAGACGCTTTCCGAACATTTGCACAATTGGTTGAAAAGGAAGAGAATATTTTCATCAAAAAAAATCTTCCCCTCGATGGAATGACCGTTGCTGTTGAAGAAACAGCAGATTACGAAGCGCAAAACGTAAAAATAAAAGACGGAGCGTATAATTTCGATTTAAAAACACCGAACGGAATTTTAACGGATTTAACCTTTAATCTCCCCGGACATCACAATCTTACAAATGCCATCATGGCTTTGGGCATAGCAATTTTAGCAGGTTCCCCAACCGATTGCCTGCCCAAAGCATTGGCATCTTTTAAAGGCGTAAAACGGCGTTTTTCGTATAAAATTAAAACGGAGAATTTAATTTTGATAGATGATTATGCACATCACCCCACAGAAATTGATGCACTGTTTCAAGCAGTAAATGAAATGTATCCGAATGATCACAAACAAATAGTTTTTCAGCCTCATCTTTTTAGCAGAACCCGTGATTTTGCAACTGGTTTTGCGAAAAGTCTTTCGCAATTTAACGAGGTGGTTTTACTGGATATTTACCCAGCGAGGGAAGAGCCCATTGAAGGGATTACTTCGGAATGGCTTTTGGCACAAATAACTACTGATCAAAAAAGATTGGTGTTTAAGTCGGCTTTACCAGAAATTATGTTGGCTTCAAAATGTAGAGTAAAATTATTGGTAGGTGCCGGAAATATTGGTGCCGAAGTAAATAAGCTAACCAAAATATTGAGAGATGAAGCGTAGTATAGAAATTCTAAAATTTATTTTCTTGCTCGGGTTGATGGCATTTCTTTTCAGCTTTACCAAAAAACGAAACGATGCACGAAAACTTATGAAACTGGACGTGGAATTTGTTGATGATAACAGCCCATTTATCACCTACAATTCAGTTAATAAATTGTTGATACAAAATCATGACAATGTTACGAGCATAGGTAAAGAAACTTTAGTTTTGAAGAAGATGGAGCAAAGACTGCGGGAAAACCCTATGGTTCGTGATGCTCAGGTGTATGTGTCGGTTGACGGTACTTTGGGGGCAAGAATTGAACAGCGCAAACCAATAGGCAGAGTGTCTGCTTCGCCAGATTATTATTTGGATGCTGATGGAATGAAGATGCCGTTATCCAATGTTTATTCTGCGAGAGTACCCATAATTACGGGAATTTCGAAAAATAATTTCAACGAAGTTACCTCATTGTTGCTTAAAATTGAAAAGGATGAATTTATGAGAAGCAGCGTGGTAGGTTTAAACCGAAAAAGGAATGGCGACATCGAGTTGGAACTTCGAAAAACGGATTTTAAAGTGCTTTTTGGAAAACCTAAAAACATTGAAAAAAAGTTTCAAAACTTTAAAGCATTTTATAAAAAAACAAAACAGGACAGTACACTATACGGGTACAATATGGTAAATCTGAAATTTGACAGTCAGGTAATTGCCACAAAAAAGTAAGGCCATGGAAAACGATAATATTGCTGTAGGATTGGATATTGGAACTACCAAGATAGTTGCAATGATTGGTAGAAAAAATGAATACGGCAAAATGGAAGTATTGGGAATCGGAAAAGCGAAAAGCCTTGGCGTGCACCGCGGTGTCGTTAACAACATTACCCAAACCATTCAGTCCATTCAGCAGGCGGTTCAGGATGCCGAAACATCTTCTGGGATGAAAATTAAGGAAGTAGTGGTGGGCATTGCGGGCCAGCACATTCGAAGCCTTCAGCACAGCGATTATATTACCCGCCCCAATGGAGAAGATGTTATTAAAGAAGAAGATATAGACCGACTTTGCAACCAAGTTCACAAATTGGTAATGCTTCCCGGGGAAGAGATATTGCACGTTTTGCCACAGGATTTTAAGGTTGATGGGCAAGCCGAAGTAAAGGAACCCATCGGAATGTACGGTGCCCGTTTGGAAGCAAATTTCCACGTGGTTGTTGGGCAAGTTTCTTCAATTAGAAACGTTGGCCGCTGTATAAAGAGTGCGGGACTTGAGCTTTCAGCAATTACTTTGGAACCTTTGGCTTCGGCGAAAGCTGTTTTGAGCCAAGAGGAAAAGGAAGCAGGCGTGGCGTTGATTGATATTGGGGGTGGAACTACCGATTTGGCAATTTTTAAAGACGGGATTATTCGTCACACCGCAGTAATTCCTTTTGGCGGAAATGTGATTACAGAAGACATTAAAGAAGGTTGTTCTATAATTGAAAAACAGGCAGAATTGCTGAAAATAAAATTCGGCTCCGCTTGGCCCGGCGAAAATAAGGACAATGAAATAGTTTCAATTCCTGGATTGCGAGGAAGAGAACCGAAGGAAATAAGCTTAAAGAACCTTTCAAAAATAATCCATGCCCGTGTTATCGAAATTATCGAGCAGGTGTATATGGAAATAAAAAATTACGGACACGAAGACCCAAAAAAGAAACTTATTGCAGGAATAGTACTTACTGGAGGTGGAGCGCAACTTCAACACATAAAACAGCTTGTTGAATACATTACCGGAATGGACACCCGTATTGGCTATCCAAATGAGCATTTGGCTGGCGACAGCGATGCGGAGACCACTAGCCCGATGTATGCAACCGCCGTTGGCCTCGTGCTGAACAGTTTGGAAAGCAAAGAAAAATCATCGTTGATGAAACGTTTTTCGCACCAAGAAACGGATGAAGAAAATGAAGAGGGTTCAATTTCAGAGCAAACTGACCAGAAACCGAAAATAGAAAAAGGAAAAGAAAAGGAAAAGGAGCCAAAAACAAGAATCCGAATTTTTGACAAATGGGCAGAAAAATTTAAAGAATTTCTTGATAATGCTGAATAATGTAGGTGCACGATTCATCATCGAAAAAAATAAAAAATAAAAAATTGCAATAAAAAATAATAAATATGAGCAGCAAAACAGAATTTGATAACATTTCATTCGACCTGCCCAAAAACCAATCAAACGTGATTAAGGTTATTGGTGTTGGCGGTGGAGGCAGTAACGCGATTAACCATATGTTCAGTCAGGGCATAAAGGGAGTTGACTTTGTAATTTGCAATACAGATTCACAAGCATTGGAGAATAGTCCAGTGCCCAATAAAATTCAATTGGGTATATCATTGACAGAAGGCTTGGGAGCTGGAGCAAACCCCAAAGTTGGGGAACAGTCCGCTGTGGAAAGTATGGAGGAAATTCGCAATATGCTTACTTCCAATACTAAAATGATATTTATAACCGCCGGAATGG
>JAUYGY010000010.1 GCA_030690315.1 Aequorivita sp. | reverse complement strand
GTGGTTATAGCGACGGGGCCCACCTCTTACCTTTCCGAACAGAGAAGTTAAGCCCGTTTGCGCCGATGGTACTGCATCTCGTGGGAGAGTAGGTCGCCGCCTTCCTTTAAAGCCCCTTCACTTACGTGAGGGGGCTTTTTTATGGAGAAAACTTGGGGTTCCCCTCCCACGCCGGGCGGTAGGGGCGGCGGAACGCGGACCCTGCGGAATTTGTTATGTGCCCATTGCCGCCCCTGCCGTCAAAGACCCTAAAGACGCCTTCCTTTATAGCCCCTTCACTTACGTGAGAGTTTTTTTTTGAATTTATTCTCTAATGGGCAGTTATGGCGTGCAGTGGATCAAACCATATTCAAGTCAATAATATTTTAAATTTGGAGGGGTTAAAATATAGATTTATATTGAATTTTAATTCTTCATTTTTTCGTAACATTATTGAAATCAATATTTTATATCCTTTTCATTTTTAGTATTTTTATTCAGCGGAATTATTTTAATAATACATTTCAAAAATGTTGAAAAATGCGGAAATAGATTTAGCTTGGGACTTTGTTAATAATACAGACAGGAATATCTTTTTAACCGGAAAAGCGGGAACTGGAAAAACCACCTTTCTTCATAAATTAAAAAAAGGTTCATTAAAGAGAATGGCAGTAGTGGCACCCACTGGAGTGGCAGCTATTAATGCTGGAGGCGTGACCATCCATTCCTTTTTTCAGTTGCCCTTTGGGCCTATTTTGCCAGAAACAGCAGATGTCCAAAACAATTCATTTTCTAGAAAATTCAGCAGAAAGAAAATCAACATCATCAGGTCTTTGGATTTGTTGGTGATAGATGAAGTAAGTATGGTTCGCGCCGATTTGCTGGATGGCATTGATAAAGTGTTACGACAATATAGAGATAAAAATAAGCCATTTGGCGGTGCCCAAATTTTGATTATTGGCGACTTACAGCAGCTTTCGCCAGTAATTAAGGATGATGAATGGCAACTTCTGAAACACCATTACAGTACCGGATTTTTCTTTGGCAGCAATGCTTTTCAAAGTGCAAATGCGCTTACCATTGAATTGAAACACATTTATAGACAGGAAAGCGAGGATTTCATAAAAATATTGAACGAAATTAGAACAGACAACTTAAGTCAAGTTTCCTCCGAGACTCTCAACAAAAGATATTTCCCAAATTTTTCAGCAAATGACGCTACGGGGTACATTACCTTAACCACACATAATAATCGTGCGGATAAAATAAATTCTGCTGCATTGAATAAACTGAATAAGAAAAGTTTTATTTATGAAGCGGAAATTGAAGGTATGTTTCCAGAGTATTCATATCCCACGCATTTAAACCTGGAACTTAAAGTGGGCGCGCAGGTTATGTTTGTTAAAAATGACAGCTCTCCGGAAAAACGTTATTTCAATGGGAAGATCGGTACAATAATAGATTTAAGTGAAGATGAAGTGCTGGTGCGCTGCCCAGGTGATAAATTTGATATAATCACTAACCCAGAAATATGGAAAAATATTCAATATTCCATCAAGCCGGAAAGTAAGGAAATAATGGAGGAAGAGATAGGTTCCTTTTCCCAGATCCCGTTGCGCTTGGCTTGGGCCATTACCATTCACAAAAGTCAGGGCCTCACTTTTGAAAAAGTTATTATAGATGCGCAAGAAGCCTTCGCCCACGGGCAAACTTATGTAGCCTTAAGCCGTTGTAAAACTTTAGAAGGTATAGTTTTGACAGGGCCTCTAACCCGAAAAAGTATTATCAATAATCACGAAGTTGCTTCCTTTAGTAAAAAGGCCGAGGACAATCAGCCAGATTCCTCCATTTTGAAATCTTCCGAAAAAGCGTATCAACTCAATTTGATTGATGAAATTTTTAATTTTTATTCTTTTCTATATCCTGTTAATCGCATTATTGAGATTTATTATAAAAACAAAGGAAGTATCAGCGGGAATTTGATGGCACAATTAACTATTCTGAAAGAAAAAGGAGTAACGGAACTTTTAAAAATCAATACCACCTTCAAATTGCAGCTCACAAAATTAAGCGAAGGGGAGGCTCCGGAAAATAATCCTGCAATTCAAGAACGCTTTATAAAGGCAATTGTCTATTTTGAAAAACACACACAAAGCTTTATCAAAAAAACCTTGGAAGAACTCAGCTTTGCAACAGATAACAAAACCGTCAAACAGGAAATCAGGAATCATTTAAGCACTTTGGAAAATCTATTAGAAATTAAACTTTATTGTTTCAAAGGTTTAAAAGAGGGGTTTGCAACTATAAGATATCTGGATTTACGGGCCAAAGCTTCGCTTCAAAAGGAAGAGAAACCAAGACGTACAAAAGATGACTTTGTTGCTTCAACGGTTCATCAAGAATTATTTAAGACCCTTAGTGAGCTACGGAAAGTTCTTTCTGGGAAAGACGGTGTAGCACCTTATCAAGTTTTCACCCAAAAAGCACTGGTTGAAATGTGTCACGTTTTACCCTCAACCGCTGGCCAACTGCGGGCAATAACAGATATTGGCAAGGTTCGGCTTGAAAAATATGGCGCTGAAATACTTAGCGCTATTCGGAGTTACTGCCAAGAGAATGAAATAACCCCCAAAATTGTTGCCGAGAAAATTCCCAAAAAAAGTAGCACCCAGCAAATTTCACATGAATTATTCAAAGGTGGAATGAGTGTTTTTCAAATTGCAAAAGAGCGCAATTTTACGGTTAGTACTATTGAAGGCCACCTGAGCACTTTTTTGGAAACCGGAGAAATCAAAATAACAGATTTGATGCCAGAGGCAAAATATAACGAACTCAAAAACATAATGGAAACTATACCATACGAAGGTTTCAGCGACTTAAAAAGCAAGATCGACGAGAAGTTCTCCTATGGTGATTTACGGTTGGTTTTTAACGCACTTCAATTTCAAAAAAAGAACTTAAATGGTATTTATTCACAAAAAGATTAGATAAAATAAGCTACCAAAACAGCTATAATTACTGCACTCATCTTGGTAAGATTGAATTTATGGTTCTTAGAACTTTCAAAAAGTATGGTGGTTGAAACGTGTAGAAAAATACCAATTACAACAGCTTCAATTTGTGTTTCATACTGGTGGACCATTTCGTAATTGTTTGATATGAAATTACCAATAGGCGTCATTATTGCGAAAAAGAAAAGAAACAGTAAGGTAATGTGGCGCTTGTAACCGGCAGTTATAAAAAAGAAAGATAAAATTATTGCCACCGGAATTTTATGGACAATTATGCCAACCAAAAGATTATTTTCCTCTGAAATGGGAAATCCTTCCATAAAGGCGTGAATGCAAAGACTTAAAAAAAGCAACCACGGGAAATTTTTGTTTTCTGCGTGTAGATGCACATGTCCGTGTTCTGCTCCTTTCGAGAAAAATTCCAGGAATATTTGCAGTAAAATTCCTAGCATTATGTAAACGCCAATACTTTTTGATGGGGTTTCATAAACTTCGGGTATAAGTTCAAATACTGTAATGGATAAGAGAAAGGCTCCACTGAAGGCTAAAAAAACTTCCATATTGCGCAGTTCCTTTTTCTTTAGGAATAATGCCACTAAATACCCCACGGCCACCGCTAAAAAGAGCAACAAATAATTCATCAATTAAAAATTAGGATTAATCTTTCGGAGGTATTTCTATCGAAATCATTGAGCTGATAATTCCCGAAAACGTGTTTTAATTCAACATTTGCGTCTTTAAAATAGACTTCAAAATTTTCCAAAGTCAAAGCTTTTACACGTTCGGTATAAAAATAATCCTTTCCATTGTCGCTGAAACGAATGTTTTTTATAATATAACCATTGTCAACATATTTATCAATATTGAAAACAATATCGCCCACCTTTTTTTTCTCTTTCGACACTAAATTTTTAATGGCCAATTCAGCATTCAAAAAATCAATCACCCCGAAACCGCTCGGTTTTAATTCAGCTTTTATAGCTTGGATGGTTCTAAAATTATCTATTTCACTTTCAAAATATCCAAAGCTGGTAAAAAGGTTAAAAACTGCATCAAATTGCTGTGGATAGGGCAAACACATATCGTGCACATCAAAATGAAGTCTTGGTTTTTCATATTGTTTTGCGTAGTCTATACTCTCTTTGGAAAGATCGACCCCGGTAACATCATAACCTTGTTTATACAAATATTTGGAGTGCCGCCCTTTGCCGCAGGCCAGGTCCAGAATAGTGTCATTTTTTTGTAAGTTCAAATAATTGGTCAGCGTATTCATAAATAACGCCGCTTCCCTGTGGCCCCTATCTTTGTAGAGTAAATGATAATAGGGCGTGTTGAACCACGAAGCGTACCAATTGTCTTTTTCTTTTTCCATACTTATCGTTTCGCCCTGCAAAAATACTGTATTTTTGCAGGAAATCTATTTTTATATTATGGTAAAGAATTTTAAAATGGTGGGCAAAACCCTTTTCGGGATGGAAGAACTTCTGGCACAGGAACTTCGCCAATTGGGAGCTTCGGCCATTGAAATTGGCATTCGAAATGTTTCCTTTGAAGGAGATCTGGGGTTTATGTACAAAGCAAACCTATGTTGCCGAACCGCTATTAAAATCCTAAAACCAATTACCGCTTTCAATATTTTTACTGAAGAAGATCTTTATAAGAAAGTTTACGAAATGCCTTGGGAAAATTATATGGACGTGAAAGGCTCATTGGCCGTAAACGCTACCGTTTTTTCTGATGTATTCACACATTCGCAATATATTGCCCTTAAAACGAAAGATGCCATCGTGGACCGTTTTCGCGATAAGGAAGGGGTGCGGCCAGATGTAGATTTGGACCATCCCACACTTCGCATAAATGTTCACATTGACAGAAATATTTGTACCATTTCCTTGGATAGTTCTGGGGAATCGCTCCACAAACGTGGTTATAAAGTTGAAAGTACGCTGGCGCCGATAAACGAAGTTTTGGCTGCGGGAATCATAATGCTCTCGGGCTGGAGCGGGCAGTGTAATTTTATGGATCCAATGTGCGGTGGGGGAACCATTTTAACCGAAGCAGCGATGATTGCCTGCAATATTCCTCCCAATTTAAACCGTGATGAGTTTGGTTTTGAAACCTGGCCAGATTTTGATGTAGATCTTTATGAAAAGATAGAGGAAGCTGCCCTAAAAAAAGTCCGCGATTTTCCGCATAAAATTTATGGATTTGACAATGATCCGGTAGCAATTCATAAGGCTAAGGAAAACATAAAAAGCGCCAATCTGCAAGAATTCATTGAAGTGAAACAACAGGATTTCTTCGAAAGTGAAAAGGAAAACGACAAGCCATTGTTTATAGTTTTCAATCCGCCTTATGACGAACGGATTTCTGTTAGTGATGTTGAAAATTTTTACAGCTCCATCGGCAATACCTTAAAACGCGGCTATCCCGGAACGCAAGCATGGATGGTTACTTCAAATATGGAAGCACTGAAATTTGTTGGGCTCCACCCTTCAAAAAAGATTAAGCTTTTTAACGGAAAACTTGAAGCTAAACTTGTGCGTTATGAAATGTATGAGGGTAGTAAGAAAGCTAGTAAACAATAATCAATTAACAATAATCAATTAACAATTAACAATAATCAGTATCAGTTTTTATGGATTTTGGGTTGTTTCCTTGAAAACCTCGGTTTTTTTGAAAATTGGAATTAAATACGAAATAGAATACCCATAACCCACTCCAAACTTACTATAATCATAGGTTCTGTTGAAACCGGGAATATAAAGGTTGCCGAAATTCTCAGGTTCATCTTCCGTGATTTTTCTTTTTATTTGGGCGTTTATTGAAAGGTAAAGGTTGTTTAGTATTTCTGTTTTTACTCCAATAATCACTTCGGCCCAATGTGCTGTCAAACCATTAAATTCCTTTGATTCTGATATAAGCTGTGAAGGAAAGGCCGGATTGTCTGTATAAATTCTGTAATTCACAAGTTCCTGTTTAAAGCTTGAAAAACCGTAGCGAACCCCAAGGGTGATCGCGTTTTCCATTCCCAACCAATTTTCATAAGCGTTATAATCAAAGCCTATTTTTGCGTAGCTTCCGCTGGTTTTGGCTGTAACATACGGTTCTGTCCAGTCCTTCTTCTCATTCCCTAATTCTACGGCGGCATAAAACTTTTTCGTAACCCTAAAATCGCCCATAATTTCAAAGCCGGAATAGCCGTCTTCAATCAGCGTTCTTAAGGGTTTTGCTAAATCAATACCAACACGTATTCCGTATTTTTCAATTTTTGGAACCGTATCGGTTACAGGTTCATTCTTCTTTTGCGCCCATATTACTTGGGCGCTACAAAAAAGACTAATGAAGAATAGTAAGGTGGGCTTCATTTTCATCATTAATAGTGTCTCTGTTTGTTATAATTTCTTGAATCCAATTAGAAGTGCCTTCTTCCTCCAATGTTGTTTCCAGATTATTAAATTCCGTTTTAAACCCACAGGCACGATTCACATAGCTATTGTAACGTTGATAAACAAAAACAATACTGTCTTCATTCACAATAGTTTCTGTATCGGTGATGGTAGTTTTAATAAACTTGTATTTCGTGGTGTCTGAATTTATGTTCAATGGAATTGCAATAGAATCAGTGGTAGTGCGCGCTAAAACAACAACAGTGTCCGCATAATTTGTTACAATGCTCAAGCCTACTACCTGTCTTCGGACAGTTGGGTTCACTATATCATTGAAGGTGATGATCAATTTCGGGGTAATGGCGGTTCCTTCCGGGCAAATATCGTCCTTAGTGCAGCCTTTGAAGGCGAAGATTATAAGGATGAGTACAATTATTCTTTTGATCATAATTTAATTTTGAAGGGACTTAGGACTTTTTGACATAAGACGTAAGACTAAAAAAACAGTTTTTTAAAATTTATGTAATATTTATAAGCCATATAAGTGTCGTCCCTATTAATCCCATGTTGTCCTAAGTCATAAGTCCTACGTCCTACGTCCTTTTTAGCAAAACATCCCACTTCGTTAGCGTTTCTCCAAAAGTACAACATTTTCTACGTGATGCGTCTGCGGAAACATATCTACCGGTTGCACTTTTATCACTTTGTATTTTGAATCGAGTAGTGCCAAATCCCGTGCTTGGGTCGCGCTGTTGCAACTGACGTAAACAATTTTTGCGGCACCCAAATTCAATAGTTGCGCAACCACATCGGCATGCATCCCGTCTCGCGGCGGATCGGTAATAACAACGTCCGGTTTTCCGTGGGTGTTTATAAATTCCTCGTTGAAAACCTTTTTCATATCGCCCACGTAAAATTCAACGTTTTCAATATTGTTCAATTGCGCGTTTTGTTTTGCGGCTTCAATGGCGTCCGGCACAGATTCAACACCTATTACTTTCTTTGCGTTTTTTGCAACGAATTGTGCAATGGTTCCAGTTCCGGTATATAAATCGTAAACCAGTTCATTCCCACTCAATCCTGCAAAATCGCGGGTTATTTTGTAAAGCTCAAAAGCTTGTTCGCTGTTGGTTTGGTAAAAAGACTTTGCATTTATCTTAAATTTCAAGCCTTCCATTTCCTCAAAAATATGATCCCTTCCGTGGAAAAGTTCAATTTCCTGATCGTAAAGCGTATCATTTCCTTTGGAATTGATTACATATAAAAGTGAAGTAATCTGCGGAAATTCCCCAGCAACCGCTTCCAGCAACAACTTTCTATTTGTTTCGTCTTCGTGAAAAAACTGGACCAGAACCATCACTTCCCCAGTGGAAGTGGTGCGAATCATCAACGTTCGTAAAAACCCTTCCTGGTTTCTGGTATTGAAAAATGATAGTTGCAATTCCTCGGCTTTCGCTTTTATAAAATCGCGGATTGCATTGCTCGGGTCTGCTTGCAAATAACAAATATCGAGATCCAAAATCTTGTCCCACATTCCCGGAATGTGAAAACCTAGCGCATTTCGGTTTTCTATTATTTCTTCACTATTAATCTGTTCCAGCGTCAACCATTTGTTATCGCTAAAACTAAACTCCATTTTGTTGCGGTAGAAATATTGTTTTTCGGAACCCAAAATTGGTTGAAATTCCGGCAATTCAATTTTACCGATGCGTTTCAGGTTTTGTTCAATTTCCTTATGCTTATAAAAAAGTTGGTGTTCATAGCCAAGATTCTGCCATTTGCAACCGCCGCAAGTTCCGAAATGCGGACAAACAGGCTCCACTCTTTTTTCGGAATACTTTGAAACCGAGAGTACCGAAGCTTCATAAAAAGCCTTCTTCTTTTTGAAAGTCTGTACCGTAACCACATCGCCGGGAACGGCATTGTCTATAAAAACCACACGACCGTCCGGGGCTTTTGCCACAGCTTTTCCTTTTGCCCCAGCATCAATCACCTCAAGATTTTCAAAAATCACTCTATTGTTTTTTCTCGCCATAGGCGCAAAAATAGCATAATTGTTAGGTTTAAATCCTGTTAAGGCTTCAAAAAATGTGGGAATAATTTAGTAATTTGCAGCCCACGGAGGATTCCGCTCCTTTAAGCCATGTGCTGAGCTTGTCGAAGCAAGGAATCCCTATTTATTTACTTCAAATTATTACAATCTTATGTCAGTTTTAGAGCAAACAGCTTCGCAGCAAGCTATCGATTTAGAAAACAAATACGGAGCCCACAACTATCATCCGCTTCCCGTGGTTTTGAACAGGGGCGAGGGCGTGTATGTTTGGGATGTGGACGGCAAGAAATACTACGATTTTCTTTCGGCATATTCAGCAGTGAACCAAGGCCATTGCCACCCAAAAATTGTGGATGCAATGATGGAACAGGCGAAAACATTAGCGCTAACCTCTCGAGCCTTTTATAACGATGTGCTTGGGAAGTACGAAAAATTCGCCTGCGAATTTTTCAATTACGATAGATTACTGCCTATGAATACAGGTGCCGAAGCCGTTGAAACCGCTTTGAAAATCTGTAGAAAATGGGCGTATGAAAAGAAAGGCATCAATGAAAATGAAGCCGAAATTATAGTTTGTAAAAACAATTTCCACGGAAGAACAACCACTATCATTTCTTTTAGCAACGATGCTGTGGCGCGGAAGAATTTTGGGCCTTATACCGATGGGTTTATAAAAATTGAATACGACAATCTTCAAAAGCTTGAAAAACATTTGGAAAGCAATAAAAACATCGCTGGTTTTTTGGTGGAACCTATTCAAGGGGAGGCGGGAGTGTTTGTTCCTTCCGAAGGGTATTTGAGCAAGGCAAAAGCGTTGTGTGAAAAACACAATGTGCTTTTTATTGCAGATGAAGTGCAAACAGGCATCGCCCGCACGGGCAGACTTTTGGCAGTTGACCACGAAAACGTAAAAGCGGATATTTTGATTTTAGGAAAAGCTTTGAGCGGTGGCGCTTACCCAGTTTCTGCAGTTTTTGCGAATGACGATGTGATGAGTGTTATAAAACCAGGAACACATGGTTCAACCTTTGGTGGAAATCCTGTTGCTGCGGCTGTTGCCATTGCTGCTTTGAGCGTGGTGCGTGATGAAAAACTTGCTGAAAACGCGGAACGGCTTGGGAAACTATTCCGAAGCGAATTGAACAACTATATTGAAACAAGCAGCATTGCTTCCCTAGTTCGTGGAAAAGGATTGTTGAATGCGCTTGTTATTAACGACTCTGAAGACAGCGACACGGCTTGGAACATCTGTTTGAAATTACGCGACAATGGCTTGCTTGCAAAACCTACACACGGAAATATTATCCGTTTTGCGCCGCCTTTGGTGATGAACGAGGAGCAGTTGATGGATTGTGTTTCAATAATTATTGAGACTTTGAAGGAGTTTGAAAAATAATCTTTGCTTTATTTAGATTAGGATGGGCGAATAGTAATTAAATGGAAAAGTTTTAGTTATTTTTCTCCGCGAAACTCTGCGACCCTCTGTGAAACTCCGCGTTATAGCTTATATACAGCGGTACAAAGAAAACCGTAGCGCGATACATATTGCGTCTTTTTTCCTATTTGCCTTTGCCTGAATAAAGTATATAAAATAAAACGGCCCCGAGTATATCGGAGCCGTTTCTAATTATGGGAAAAATACAAAGATATTCCTGGAGAGGGATTTTTTTCTTTTAATTGTGAACAATAGCTTTATAATCTATTGCAATATCATCACTAGTCATTAGCTTCACTAAATAAACACCATCACTCAAGTTACCGGTGTAAAAGCTGTATGTGTTGTTATCGCCAAGGTTTGTTTCTGAAATAACCAGTTTTCCGCTCATATCATAAACTGAAGCCGATTTAAGGGTGTAGCCTTCCGGATTGCTAACTTCCAATTGGTGTTGTGGATTGTTTTGGAAGAAGGTTACGTTCTCCATAACAATCAATTTAGCATCCACCTCTGTCTGTGGTGCATCGCGCTTAACATTCGGGTTGCGGAACACTACGAAAAACCTGTTGTTATAGTTGCCTGTTGGAAGCGTATAGGTTGCGCTTTGGCCGCCTGTTATTTGCTGATAGGTGTTTTCAACATTATCAAAAATATAGGCTTGGGTGTATGGTTTCCTTATCTCTTCCACCGCTTTAACATCAAGCTTGGTTTGGTTTTTTATTTTAAAGGCAATAGGTACCTGCTTGTTCATTTCAAACTTTATACCATTGATAACATAAGGCTTACGGTCATTGTCATTGCCAATAGGGAAATAAGCATCGGTCAGTAAATCTTGTGCGCTTAAGCCATCCAGCCCACGGTCGTAACCATCGGTGGCTTGATCGTAAAAAGCGATAACCATATCTCTGGTAACAGCTTCGTCAAAAATAGACCAGATACGCATTATTGGCGTGCGATTGTCTGGAATTGCAGTACTGGTTAAAGATGCTGCTCTAGAAGCATCGCCTTCATTTTCCGTAGCTGTTATATCAGTATCGCTGCCCGGTCTTTGGAATACAGAACCAGAAACAACACCCTCCTTAACAAAAATACGGTGTGAATTCTTAATGTTAACAAAACCATCTGGTGTTCCTGGAGGAGTTGGTCCACCAACAAACATAATGCCTTGGCCTATAGGGGCATAACGTTTATTCTGATCTACGTTGGTACTATTTCCAGTTCCACCATTTGTTCCTCCCCCGGCATTATAAAAGTAAAAAGGGGCGGCAGTATAAATTCCTGGGGGATTATTATCTGTTAGACTGCCATCGTAACTTGGATCGGAAGGATCATCATGAGTTTCAGGAGTCCACACGCCATATCCAAAAGGTTTTTGGGAGTAATAATGTGAAGCTACAGTACGGTCTTCATCATAATACCAAAATTCTCCAAGTTCTTCATTGCCCGTATCGTAAAACAGTTGGTTAAGATCTAAAGCTGAAGGATACGGGTTTCCGGCAAGCGTCATTTGGCCTTCTGAAAGAATGGGAGCCGCTACAGGAATAGGAAAATCCCCGCTATTGGGTCTTCCTCTAAAATCATAAGTTTGGTCTAATAACGGTGCTATTGGACCAATACCTTTCATAATAAAACCATAGCCTGCTGGTGCTGCGTTATTACCGTTCATGCGTTGGTAGTTTCCTTCTCTTTCCGTACCAGGAGAAGTAAAAGTATATAACCAACGGGTTGAGATAGTCATCCTAGGTATTATTGTTCCCTCACGTCCAGTGGTGGTTAAAGATTGCTGTGCTGCCGTTACACTTGTTAATGGTAATGGCTCGTATAAATGCTGTACTCCAAAACTTCTATTCCCTGCAGCTGGCGCTGGATGGGTAACCGGCGAGCACCAATAGTAATATGCCCAGGCATTAGTTTCCGGTGTATTTTGTTGTACCGAAAGTTGGCCGTCGCCACTATTGGTAGAAGTGGTTCCGCCCTGTATTAACTGCCCGTTATCGCGCAGATAGATGCTTGCTTCCTGATTGTTGGCAATTCCATTTCTGGTTAAGTTGATATCACTTTCAACGTAAAGAATCTGATCTTTTACATAAACATAGGAATCAGCAGCGCCGTTAGGTTTTACGGTTAACTGTGCAAAAGCCCCAGCAGATGTTAAAAGTATTGTAGAAAAAAGTAGTAGGTTTTTCATATTTTTACGGTTTTTAAAAAGCTTCGATGTGGGGCAACAAAGCTTTTTTTTTGACGGTTTAAATTTAAAGATAATATTCAACATATTATGCTGTTTGGTCTAAAATACGTAAAAAATTCGTTCTTAGGTATTTAAGCACGTTAAATTGACAAATTTGGCGAGTTTTTAAAAGCATAAAATAATAGTTTAAGATAATGAAAATAGGCGATAAAGTTTTAGTGCTGGATGATGCTATTTCGGGCGTGGTTACTGCCGTGAAGGGCAATGAGGTAACCGTAATGACCACAGATGGTTTTGAACTGGATTTTGCGAGCCACGAACTTATCATGATGGATGGCTCCATTTCCAAAAGAGAATTGGCGCAGATGGACGTTTCATCCATTGTGTCTGAAAAAAGTTACAAAAAGCCCGGAAAAACACAACGCATAAAGCCGAAGGAACGCAGTTTGCCACCAATGGAGGTTGATTTGCACATACACCAATTGGTGCCAAAATCGCGCGGGCTTAACAATTATGAAATGCTCACCATTCAGCTGGACGAGGCAAAAAGGCAGTTGGAGTTTGCCATTTCAAAAAGAATTCAAAAAGTGGTTTTTATTCACGGAGTGGGTGAGGGCGTGCTTCGTACCGAACTGGAGTATCTTTTTGGACGGTATGACAATGTTAAATTCTATGATGCCGATTACCAAAAATATGGGCGTGGGGCTACGGAGATTTATATTTTGCAGAAAGTTTGTAATTAATAATTAATAATGAATAATGAATAATGAATAATGAATAATGAATAATTTCGTAATCACAAATCATTATTGTCTGAATAAAAATTCACATATTCACATATAAAAAAATCGTTCTTAATGCATACTTTAGGTTGAGTTAATGTATACTTCATAGTGACTTAATGTATATGTCATAGTGCCCTAATGTATGGTTCAGGGGGGTCTAATGCTACGTTAATGTATGGTTTATGCTACGTTAATGGTACTCAAAGGCTACCTTCAAGCTACATTCATGCTACATTCTCTTTTTTGAATCCACCTTCCTCGTGGGTGAAAGCGATGAATAAGAAACCGTCATCGCGAGGCCGATAGGCCCTGGTAAATCGAAGATTCAGCAGAGTTAACCCCATCATCAGACTACTTCACCCCTCGCAGTGACGGGGTAAGTTGTTATCAATGAGTTTTTTTCCCGGATAACAAGGATTTCAAATTTCAAAATTTCGTACTTCGTCGCTCGTACTTCGTCGCTCGTACTTCGTATTTCGTACTTCCCACTTCATATTTCGTACTTCGTTTTTCTCAAAACACTGGTTTTTTGGTTTTATCTTTTGTTTCTACGTTTTCAATGTTTCCCATTATTAGGGTTTCCTGTGTTATTGTTTCTTCCCCATTCTCAAGCACTAAATTTTTCAGCGTAATTTTCACGCTTTTAAAAATTTTATACGTGTGCAGTCTGT
Organism: Aequorivita sp.; assembly: GCA_030690315.1. Lineage (GTDB taxonomy): Bacteria > Bacteroidota > Bacteroidia > Flavobacteriales > Flavobacteriaceae > Aequorivita. The sequence goes on along the minus strand of JAUYGY010000010.1, from coordinate 64,237 downwards.
ATTCGGTAATTTCATGGCTTATTGCCACGGCAGGATTCAAATAGTCTGGCCCTACGGAAGTATCGGTCACATCATCCATTGGATCTAAATTCCCGTTTTCATCTTCGTCACGGGTTAACACGTCATCGCCATCATCATCATCATCAAGATAATCTGGGATTCCATCGCCATCGGTATCTTTTGGGTTTGTAAATGGATTGTCATCTCCATCTGCGTTTTCGGTGTCCAGCTCGCGGATGGTGGGCACGTTATCTCCATCATCATCAAAATCATAAATATTTGGAAGTCCATCGCCATCGGTATCGCCGGCCGCTTCTTCCTCTTCAGGAACCAGATCATTGTCTTCAAAAATAAACGTAGTAACAAATTCTGCAGTACCTGCCGCCGCAAGATAATCAACCGTTACATTGGGAGATGTGGGCGGGATGCTGCTGCAGAAATAGGTTGTGCCTAACTCGCCATCATAAGTTCTGTAATTTACAAAATTGGTGGTGCCGTTAAGGACGTAATTTTTGGTTTCGGCTGTTCTATAAAGACTGTCCGTAACGCCCAATTTTAAGGAGAGACTCTCCAATGCCTCCGGGTTCACTTTGTAAAACACGTAATTGCCCAAGGTGCCGCAGCTTTTTAGTTCGGCCTCGTCAAAGTTGAATGTAGTTATAATAATATCGCCGTCATCACAGCTTTGAAGAAGGATGGTAAAGAAGAAGAAAAGGGCAAGAAATTTATTCATATTGGTTTGATGTTAGCCACGAATTCTTTAATATTTATACTTTGTTATTTGTGAATTTGTGGCGAAAAATTCCATAGCCACAAAGTAACGCATTTCTTTTTAACTGAAAAGGGGGCAAAACTGTTTTAATATGTATTTTTGTGAACTGAAAATAATGTCTGAACCCTGCCAAAACATCTGTTATAGGCTGATTTCAAAAAGAAAGATACCGAATGAAAAAAGTATATTTTGATAGTGCTGCCACCACCCAGCTACGTGATGAAGTAATTTACTGCATTACTGAAGTCTTAAGAACAGAATATGGAAATCCTTCATCTACACACTCTTACGGTAGGTCATCAAAATCATTGCTTGAAAACGCCCGTAAGGAAGTAGCGAAAATATTAAACGTTGCCGCAAGCGAAATAATCTTTACTTCGGGCGGCACCGAGGCCGATAATATTATACTTGTAAGTGCCGTTCGCGATCTTGGCGTAAAGCGAATTATCTCCAGCCGCATTGAGCATCATGCGGTTTTACATACCTTGGAATGGCTTCAAAAAGAATACAATATACAGTTGGATTTCGTGAATTTAACTCACTGCGGCGGGATAGACTATGAACATTTACGAAGCCTTTTGGCAAGTACTTCTGAAAAAACATTGGTGAGCTTGATGCACGTAAACAATGAAGTGGGCAATCTTTTAGATATTAAAAAAGTGGCGCTTCTGTGCAAAGAGCATAACGCCCTTTTCCATAGCGATACCGTACAGTCCGTAGGGCATTATGAACTTGATTTTAAGGAAATACCAATAGATTTTTCTGCCGCTGCTGCGCATAAATTCCATGGGCCAAAAGGCGCTGGGTTTGCATTTATCCGTAAAAACTCAGGGCTTAGGCCATTGATACATGGCGGAGAGCAGGAACGCGGAATGCGCCCAGGAACGGAAGCAGTTTATGCCATAGCGGGCATGGTGGAAGCGCTAAAGATTTCCTATCAAAATTTGGAGAAGGAACGTGCGTATATTACCGGGCTAAAGGAATATTTTAAGGAAAAGCTTTTAGCAAATATTCCCGGCGTAAAGTTTAACGGCAGTTGTGGCGATAATGAGAATAGCACATATACACTTCTGAATGTGTGTTTGCCTATTTCTGCAGAAAAGGCAATGTTGCTTTTGTTCCAATTGGATTTAAAAGGAATTGCTTGTTCTAAAGGGAGTGCCTGCCAAAGTGGGGCCGAAGGTGGCTCGCACGTTCTGAATGCTTTTCTTTCCGAAGAAGATCTTCAAAAACCTTCAATTCGTTTTTCCTTCTCCAGTTTCAATAAAAAAGAAGAAATAGATTATGTTGTTGCTATTTTGAAGGAGTTTATTGACAATTAGCAATTATCAATTAGCAATTAGCAATTAGCAATTATCAATTAGCAATTATCAATTAGCAATAATCAATTAACAATTATCAATATTTCTTAAAACCTTGAGGTAATCTTCACATTGAAAACACGCGGGGTTAAATAGTTTGGGATTGAGTATTGCACTTTGGTATAAACATCTCTCACAAAAGTGTTTGTAATAGAGTTTTGCACATCAAAAATGTTGAATATCTCTGCGCCAATAGTTAGTTCCTTGAACGGTTTTAACCAACCGCTCTCCCGCAATTTGTTTTCGTCAACAATCACATAGCTCACACCAAGATCGGCACGTTTGTAATCTGGCAAACGCACTTGATATTTGTATGGATCTGCATAACTGGGCGAACCCCCGGGAAGGCCTGTGTTATAGGTAAGGTTTAAATACATTTTAAGCGAAGGAATCACTTTCACGTAATCCTGAAAAAGCATGCCAAACTTCAATCGTTGGTCCGTTGGGCGGAAGATGTAGCCGCGGTCTTCAATGTTTTCCTCAGTTTTCATATATCCAAAACTCAACCAGCTTTCGGTGCCGGGAACGAATTCACCCGCCAAACGCAAATCAAGTCCGTAGGCATAGGCAACGGCGTTGTTTGTAGCGCGGTAACGGATTCGGACGTTTTCCAAAGTATAGGGATTTACGTCGGTTAAATGCTTGTAATATATTTCAGAGTTCAATCTAAAAGCACGGTCCCACATTTGGAAACTATAATCATTTCCGAAGACAATGTGAATTGATTTTTGGGCCTTTACACCCGGACGGACCGTTCCGGAAGAATCGCGCAATTCACGATAAAAAGGAGGTTGGTGATACACCCCACCTGAAAGGCGGAACAGCATATCCATTTCCCAATCCGGTTTTATGGAAACCTGCGCCCGTGGGCTGAAAACTGTTTGTGTGGTACTTGTAATGCCTTTTCCGCTAACGGTCCAGTTATGCGCGCGAACACCCGCATTTAGCCATAAATCGCTATTGCCAAGACTTGTTTTACGGCTCCATTGTGCATAACCCGAAATGCGGTCTATTTGTGCATCATTTAGTGCGCGAACATTGGTATAAGGTTCAAGGGGCGAGGTATAAGGCTCGTAAGGTTGGTTGTTGGGAGGAAAGATGGGCGGACGAATAGAAAATCCTGCAGAGTCAATTATTTCATACTCCTGCACCCGGTCGCGAATATCCTCGCGGGTATATTTAATGCCGTATTCAATATTGTTTTCTTCTAAAGCTAGATTTCCTTTGTGCTCCACGTTTAGAATGAGGGCGTCCAGATCATTTCGGGCGTGGGTAAGTTGTCCGCCAATGCCTTCACTGAATTCTACCTCTCCTAAATCTTCATCGCCAATAGTTGTATTTACTTCACCTAAACGGTATTCGGCGAGAATGTCAAAATATTCCTGCTCGGTAGTTTGGTAAAGGGAAGCAATAAATTTTGCGGTATAATTGTCTGAAACTACCCAAGTAGATTTCAGAGCGCCAAAATAAGTGTTGTATTTATCTTCCTCGCGGCCTTCGTAAAAAACAAGCAGGGCGATTGGGTCTGTAATAGTACCAAAATTGGTTTGACGGGTTAGCGGTCTGTAATTGTATTCATTTAAAGAAACATTCCCCAAAAAGCTAAGCTCGAATTTATTGGTGAATTTATACGTTAAATAGGTTTGGGCATCCGCAAACTTTGGTTCGTAGTTTGTTTCGGTTTCTTTTGCATTTACCAAAAGACTGTTGTCGCGATAGCGAAGCCCCACAATTCCTGAAAAACGTCCGTTTTTTGAAATGCCTTCCACAGAACCGGAAGCTCCCAACAGACTCAAATCTAACGAAGCACCAAAATCAACGGGGCGCCGATAGGTAATATCCAAAACAGACGAAAGCTTGTCGCCATATTTCGCTTGAAAACCTCCTGCGGAAAAATCGACATTGCTTGTAAGATCGCTATTTACAAAACTTAAACCTTCCTGTTGGCCGCTTCTAATAAGGAAGGGGCGATACACTTCAATTTCGTTTACATATACAAGATTTTCATCGTAGTTTCCACCGCGAACGGCATATTGGGTGCTCAATTCGTCATTGCCGTTAACCCCGGGAAGCGACTTTAGCAGGTTTTCTACACCAGCATTTGCGCCCACCATTTTACGGATTACTTCTGGCTGAATATTTACTAGGCCTTCAATGCGTTTGTTTTCACGGCCGGAGATCACTACTTCAGGAATTTGCTCCACATCAATTTTTAAAACTGGGTTTAGCTCATAATCCTCGTTCGGACTTAAGTTGAAACGCAGCTTTGCATTTTTGTGGCCAACGTATGAAAAGGTAACTGTAACCTCTTGGTTTGAAGGAATTTCCAGCAGATAATACCCGTTCAAATCTGAAATGGTTCCAGTATCATCATAAGAAACGTTAACTCCAGGAAGTGGAGTGTTGTTTTCGTCTAAAATAACTCCTCGAACTGTAGCTTTTTGAGCAAATACAACGGTTGCGAAAAAAAAGAATAGGAGTGTAAGCGGTAGTTTGATTGTTTTCAAAAGCAAGGGTTAGGGTTGTTTTCTGAAAAATTTTGCTTCAAATGTAGCACTATTTCCAACATTATCTATAACAATAAGTTTCAAATTATTTTCTGATTCAAGATTCACATTATCATTGAAATTATAGGTTAGAACGTTTTTTTTGTATTCATATTCCATCAAGATGAATTTTCCGTTGATAGTTGCACGGTAGGAACTGATTCCGCTTAGATCGTCCGTTATTTTTACTTGCAGAAAATTTTGGTTGCTGATCCATTTTCCATCGGAAAAATTAACTGGTTTTATGGTTGGCGGCGTTGTGTCTGAAGCAACAGTATAATCGCCAAAGGTTCTGGTTTTGGCGGTTAATTTGTCGCCACTGCGGGTAGTGGAGTTATAATATGGTAGCCCTCTATAATTTAAACGGCCAATATATAACTTGTCTTTATCTGCTTCATTATAAGACGAAACATCCGCTGTAATTGAAATATTTGTATGAATTGGGATTAAGTCTTCGTGAAATTTTAGTGTATCGCCTTTGGCCTCAATTTTTAAATAAGTATCGTCATACAAACTATTTGCAGGAATATAAATACTGAATTTGCCTTTCGTTAGTGAAGTTGCGTGGTCTGCATAAATATAATCATCGGTTTTTTCAACCTTTTTGATATCTACTATTTCCAGTTTCTTTCCTTCAATTGGGATGGAAACCAACATACTGTTGCCTTTAAAATCATCCACTTGAATACTGTAAAAGGAATTAAGACTATCTGCAACCGTAACATAACCATTGTCATCTTCTTTGGTGATAATGCTTAGCGGATTGTTTTTTTCCCTGAAAAGCTTTTGAACCATACTTTTGTTGCTCTCGTAATAATTGTAATCGGTATAACGGTTTAAATAGCGCGTTTCCGAAAACGAAAATTTATTAAAGAGAACCTCAAACTTTTCGGCACCATTATAGGTTGCCTTAATTTTATAGGAACCATTTTTGTTTGAAGCGCCATTTTGTTGGTCATAAGTTGTTAGCCCAAAACCAATTTTTCCGAAAGCTGTAATATTTTCTGCTTTATAGCTGCCGTCTTTTTGTTTGGACAGCTTTAGTTTTGTCATGTTTTGACTTTGGTTAACGTGTGCGTCTTCGCCAATTGGGTAGGCAAAAACGGCACTCATGATAGGCTTTTGGGTATCTGGAATTTCAACCCCAAAAAGTAGGGGATTCATGGGTCTTTGGGCTGAATCACGGATTTCATAATGCAAATGCGGGCCACCGCTACCGCCAGTGTTTCCGGCATAGGCAATAATTTCCCCTTTTTTAACGGGCAAAAGTGCTTTGTCAGGGAAAAGTTCCAATTCAAAAGTCTCTTTTTTGTATTGGGTGTCTTTCACGTATTTTTCAATTTCGCCGGCATAACTTTTTAAATGGCCATAAACCGTTGTGTATCCATTTGGGTGAAGAATATAGAGCGCCTTTCCGTAGCCATAATGCTGCACTTGGATCCGGCTAACGTAACCATCAGCTGGGGCAAATACAGGAAGTCCTTCTTTTTGTTGTGTTTTAAGATCGAGACCACTGTGAAAATGATTGGCGCGCATTTCTCCAAAATTACCAGAAAGCACTAGATCAATATCCAATGGATTTGAAAAATAATCCGTTGGAATGTCTGTCTGTGCCTGTAAAATACCTCCCAAAAAAAGGAGCAACATAAAAAATCTATTCATTGGGTAAAAATAAGAATACGCTATAACTAAATGGGGAGAGGGGCGAATTATTGTGTGAATATTCAATATTACAAAAAATAATGGAAAACAGTTTGCTTATTAGGGATGGTATGCTAACTTTGTGAAAGAAGTATTGAATATAGATTTTAATGAGTAATCTTTCTGAAATAGTTGATTCTCTTGAAAATAGGATTAGCAAACTGCTTGATAGGCACGAACAATTAAAAAGGGCTAATGCAGAATTAGAGGAAGAAGTAGCCGTTTTAAAATCAAACCATCAAAAATTTCAAGAAGAAATTGAAATTTGGAGCGAAAAGTGCAACTCATTAAAATTGGCAAATTCAATGCTTGGCAGCGACCAGCATAAACGAGAAACTAAACTCAAGATAAACGCTCTCATTCGGGAAATTGACCAGTGTATTACCCAGCTTTCCGAATAAAAATATAACAATGGCCGAACCATTAAAAATAAAACTATCAATAGCAGACAGGGTTTATCCCTTGACCATTAATCCGTCACAGGAAGAGGGATTGCGGCTGGCTACGAAAAAGATAGAAGAAATGATTAGGAAGTTCGAGCATAGTTATGCCGTCCGCGACAAACAGGATGTATTGGCCATGTGTGCCCTTCAGTTTGCCGCTCAGGTAGAGCAAAAACAAATTGATAAATCCAGCGATACGCAGGAAACGGAGGCAAAACTTAAGGTTTTGGACCGTTTGTTGCAGGAGCAATTATCATAACGTTCTTTAAATTAAATAAGGTTACTGCCTACATTAATACTAATTTTTGGTAAACTCAACACGAATTCTTTAAAAAGGGTGAGTTGAAGTTGTAAAAGCGCGCCGTCTTTGAGCGGATACTTGATCAGCTTGTTAGCCCTAAACATTCATTTTAAGGAGTTTATTCAAAATAACAATATTGATGTAGGCTTTTTTATACACATAAATCAACGAAAAATGGAAATAATAATACCTGTAATTGGAGCCATCGTTGGTATAGCGATTGGTTTTTTTATTGCAAAAATCTTGGAGAGGAAAAACGCTTCCCAACTTATATTAAGAGCAAAAAAGAGCGCGTCGTCAATACTGAAAGAAGCAAAATCTGAAGCCGAAAACCTAAAAAAAGATAAAATTCTTCAAGCAAAAGAGAAATTTTTGGAATTAAAATCCGAGCACGAAAAAGTAATCTTAAACCGCGATAAAAAGATTTCAGAAGCTGAAAAGAGAGTTCGCGATAAGGAATCACAAATATCCAGTGAGATCGCAAAATCGAAAAAACTAAATTCGGAATTAAAAGAAAAGCAAACCGATTACAGCGAAAGAGTTGTGGTTTTAGAAAAAAAGCAAACAGAAGTAGATAGACTTCACCGCAGCCAAATAGAGCAATTGGAAGTAATTAGCAGTCTTTCTGCGGAAGATGCAAAAACGCAATTAATGGAAAGCTTGAAAGACGAGGCAAAAACACAGGCAATGGCTTTTGTGCAAACCTCAATGGAAGAAGCAAAAATGACGGCCCATCAGGAAGCGAAAAAGATAATTATCAATACCATTCAACGTATTGGGACTGAAGAAGCTGTAGAAAACTGCGTTTCGGTTTTCAACCTTGAAAGTGATGACGTTAAAGGTAGAATTATTGGTCGCGAAGGAAGAAACATCCGCGCCATTGAAGCCGCAACTGGCGTAGAAATTATTGTTGACGATACTCCGGAAGCTATTATTCTTTCCTGTTTTGATTCCGTGAGAAGGGAAATTGCACGTTTGTCGCTACATAAATTGGTGACCGATGGACGTATTCACCCAGCGCGTATTGAAGAAGTAGTAGAAAAAACTACAAAACAAATTGAAGAGGAAATTATTGAAGTTGGAAAACGAACCGTTATCGAGTTAGGAATCCACGGTTTACATCCTGAGCTTATTAAAGCAGTGGGGCGTATGAAGTACCGTTCTTCCTACGGCCAAAACTTATTGCATCACTCGCGCGAAGTTGCGAGACTTTGTGGGGTAATGGCAGCTGAACTTGGGTTGAACGCAAAACTTGCAAAACGCGCCGGATTGCTTCACGATATTGGGAAGGTTCCAGAAATGGAAACCGAAATGCCACACGCACTTTTAGGAATGCAATGGGCTGAAAAGTATGGTGAAAAACCAGAAGTATGTAACGCCATTGGCGCCCACCACGACGAGATTGAAATGACAAATTTACTTTCGCCAATTGTGCAGGTTTGTGATGCTATTAGTGGCGCAAGACCTGGAGCAAGACGTCAGGTGCTGGACTCTTACATTCAGCGTTTGAAGGATTTAGAAGATATTGCCTTCGGATTTGGAGGTGTGAATAAGGCTTACGCAATACAGGCAGGGAGAGAACTTCGTGTGATGGTGGAAAGTGATAAGGTAAGCGATGAGAGAGCCGCCCAGCTTTCTTTTGAAATTTCCCAGAAAATACAAACGGATATGACCTATCCCGGGCAAGTGAAAGTAACCGTAATTAGAGAAACAAGAGCGGTTAACATAGCGAAGTAATTCAAAATAAAATATTTTAATCAAAAGGAAGCCGCAATATTTATTGCGGCTTTTTTACTGCTTACTGCTACTGAAAACTGCAAACTTATTTCCGTGGGTGAAAGCGATTGATCACTTCGGTTAAATGTTTCCGGTCTATGTGGGTATAAATTTCGGTTGTAGTTATGCTTTCGTGGCCGAGCATTTGCTGAATTGCCCGAAGGTCGGCCCCATTTTCCAATAAATGGGTGGCAAAGGAATGCCGAAAAGTGTGCGGACTGATAGTTTTACGAATTCCTGCTTTTTCAGCCAAACGTTTTACAATTGTAAAAATCATTGCCCGTGTTAAAGGTTTGCCGTGTTGGTTCAGAAAAACCGTGTCTTTCGCCATTGCGTGGATTTCTTGATGTACGCGGATTTCCTTTCTATAAATATTTATATATTTTTCGGTTGTTGGGCCTATTGGCACCAAACGCTGTTTATCTCCTTTCCCGGTTACTTTAATAAACCCTTCTTCAAAAAAGAGGTCGGAGATTTTGAGACTTGTGAGTTCAGACACGCGAAGGCCGCAGCCATATAAAGTTTCAAGAATGGCGCGGTTTCGTTCTCCTTGTTTCGAGCTTAAATCGATGGCGTTTATAAGGGAATCAATTTCTTCCACGGCTAATGTATCGGGAAGTTTTCTTCCCAGTTTTGGAGCTTCAATCAGTTCCAAGGGATTTGTTTTTCTGTAATCCTCAAATATTAGATAATTGAAAAAACCTTTCAGACCCGAAATCAGTCGGCTTTGGGAACGCGGATTTACTTTTTTTGCAACATCATAAATGAACTGTTGCAAGGTTTCTTCAGAAATAGCAATGGGTGAAATATCCATTTCATTGGTTTCCAGCCATAGCATCAGTTTCTTGACATCCAAGGAATAGTTTATAATAGAATTTTCAGAAAGCCCACGTTCCAAACGCAGATAGTTTTGATAATCCTTTAAGCTTTGTTGCCACTTCATCCCGCTATATTACCACTAAAAACAATAGTTAACAAAAAACTAAATGTTTATTAAGGCATAAGATTAGGGGTATCTTTACGTTTTAATTTAAAATTCAAAAAAACCGATTTATTATGAAAAAATTAATTGTAGTAGTTATTGCCATATTTATTGGAACCACCGCGTTTTCGCAAGAGATTGATCTTGGGATAAAGGCTGGAGCAAACTTTGCAAATATTTCTGATGTTGACGATCTTTCAAGCAAAACGGGCTTTCAGGCCGGTATTTTTGCGGGAATCAAGTTTACTGATAAGGTAGGCGTTCAAGCAGATATTTTGTACTCACAACAAGGGGCAGAGTTTGATTCGGGGAAGTTTGATTTGAATTATATTAATGTTCCCGTTGTGTTGAAATATTATTTAGTGCAAGGCTTGAATGTTCAAGCTGGACCACAGTTTGGGTTTATCCTTGATGATGATATTTATGTAGATGCCTTTGGAACCAACTCAATTGATGCCAATGCAGAAAAAACCGATGTTTCTGCAGTTATAGGTGCTGGATATGATTTTCCATTTGGAGTTCGTTTGGATGCACGTTATAATTTTGGTCTTACCGAAGTTTCAAAGACAGATAATTTTGAAGGGAAAAACAATGTGTTTTCTATAGCATTAGGTTATACTTTTCTTTAAAATTAAATTATAAATTATTTATTTTCAAGACCGTCCATTTGGGCGGTTTTTTTTTTTTGATACAATCATTTAGTTCGGTTTAATATATTTTATATAACTTTAAACCACTAATCTTAAACTTTTAATTATGAAAAAAATTTTACTTTTTGTTGCAGTAGTAATTTTCACTCTAAACTCTAATGCCCAGGGTGAATTTAGAATTGGTTTTAAAGCAGGTGTCAACGTTGCATCCATTGGTGGTGATGACACATTTGGAATAGGCAGTTTCGGTTCCCGAACTGGTTTTCATGTTGGTGCTCTCGTTGAAGTACCAATAAATGAAAAATTTTCAATACAGCCAGAAATTTTATATTCAGCCAAAGGAAGTAATTATGATTTTTCTTCGGGTGATACAGATATAAAATTAGACTATATAGATTTGCCGATTTTGGTAAAATACCATATTATACAAGGGTTAAGTGCTGAATTAGGTCCAGTTATAGGAGTATTGGTTAAAGCCGATGCTGATGATGGAGATGAAACTGAAGATATAAAGGAGTTTTATAAATCAACAGACATTGGACTTGGAGTAGGTGCTTCATATAGATTGCCAATGGGAGTATTTTTTAGTTTGCGATATAATAAAGGATTGACCGACATAAATGATGATCCAGATTTTAATGGAAAAAATCAAAATAACGTCTTCCAAGCTTCAGCAGGATATTCGTTCTAAATAATTTTAAAACCTAATTTAAAAGCAGGGCAACGTCCCTGCTTTTTTTATTTAATATATTTACAGGACGAAATGCCTTTTTACAAATAATAACCCAACAGAAGATGATTAATTGGGGCATTCCATCTTCCGCTTTGTCTAAAATAAATTATACAGATGAAAATAATCATCATCAACGGCCCAAACCTCAACCTTCTCGGTAAACGTGAAAACGATATTTATGGCGATGAAACCTTCAATGATTTTTTTGAAAGGTTGCAGAAGAAATATGCAAACTTGGAAGTTTCCTATTTCCAATCAAATATTGAAGGGGAACTGATTGATAAAATTCAAGAAGTAGGCTACAAATTTGATGGAATTATTTTGAATGCCGCCGCATACACACACACTTCCGTAGGGATTGCTGATGCCGTGAGAGCAGTATCTACTCCCGTTGTGGAAGTTCATATTTCCAATACATTTTCACGCGAGGATTTTCGTCACAAAAGCTACATTTCCCCCAATGTAAAAGGGGTGATTGTTGGTTTTGGATTGCAGAGCTATGAGTTGGCTTTGCAGAGTTTTTTGAAATAGTATTGAGAATTTTGTATTGAGTATTGAGTATAAAAAAACCGCAATAGTTGCGGTTTTTTTATTTTTCATCAATATTTGAGTCTCACTACTCACTACTCACTACTAATATCTATAAATGTATCACTTCCCCATAAGCATCAGCAACAGCTTCCATCACTGCTTCACTCATTGTGGGGTGCGGGTGGATTGTTTTTAGTACCTCGTGGCCGGTTGTTTCAAGTTTTCTTCCCAAAACCGCTTCTGCAATCATATCGGTAACTCCGGCACCAATCATGTGGCAGCCTAACCATTCGCCGTATTTTGCATCGAAAATTACTTTTACAAAACCATCCTTTTCTCCGGAAGCACTAGCTTTTCCGCTAGCAGAGAAAGGGAATTTCCCAACTTTAAGTTCATAACCCGCTTCTTTGGCTTGTTTTTCAGTCATTCCAACGCTTGCAATTTCTGGCGAAGCATACGTACATCCAGGAATATTTCCGTAGTCGATGGGTTCAACGTGAAGTCCGGCAATTTTTTCAACGCAGGTAATTCCTTCAGCCGAAGCAACGTGGGCTAGGGCAGGACCGGGAACCACATCGCCAATGGCGTAGTAGCCAGGGATGTTGGTTTGGTACCAATCGTTCACCATAATTTTTCCTTTGTCGGTAACAATGCCCACTTCTTCAAGGCCAATACCTTCAAGGTTTGAGGCGATACCCACTGCGGAAAGAACTATTTCTGCTTCCAGGGTTTCTTCACCTTTAGAAGTTTTCACGGTAGCTTTCACCAATTTTCCGGAAGTGTCCAGTTTTTCTACGGAAGAATTCGTCATTACTTTGATGCCCGCTTTTTTGAAGGAACGCTCAAACTGTTTTGAAACGTCTTCGTCTTCCAATGGAACAAGATTTGGCAAGAATTCAACGATAGTTACTTCTGTTCCCATAGAATTATAGAAATGGGCAAATTCAACGCCAATGGCGCCGCTGCCCACAACAATCATACTTTTGGGTTGTTTTTTAAGTGACATTGCTTCGCGGTAGCCAATTACTTTTGTGCCATCCTGTTTTAGGTTTGGCAATTCGCGCGACCGTGCTCCGGTTGCAATAATTATATGGTCTGCGGAATATTCCTTTCCGTCAACGTCAATTTTCTTTCCGGGTTTTATTTTTCCCAAGCCATTTATAACGTCAATTTTGTTCTTCTTCATTAAAAACTGCACACCCTTGCTCATTCCATCGGCAACGCCGCGGCTTCTTTCAACTACCTTTCCGAAGTCTTTATCAAATTCCTTTACGGTTAGCCCGTAGCTGTCTGCGTGTTTTAGATAGTCAAAAACCTGTGCACTTTTCAACAGTGCTTTTGTGGGGATGCACCCCCAGTTTAAACAAACGCCCCCAAGGCTTTCCTTTTCAATAATGGCGGTCTTTAAACCTAATTGTGAGGCTCGTATTGCGGCTACATATCCACCGGGACCGCTTCCTAAAACTATTACGTCGTATTTACTCATTACTATATTTTATTTTATTTCTTTTGAAGCAACGAATTTACGAAATACAAAAGGAAAAATTCCAAATAACAAATTCCAAATCCCAAATAAATTCCAAACGGGAAAAATTTCAAATAAAAAAAAGCACCAAATTCCGATCGTTTAATGTTGGAATTTGGTGCTTTATTTAAAACTTACTTTAAGTGGGATTTATTCTTCCGGAATAAATTTTAAGGCAACTCCATTAATGCAATGTCGCTCTCCGGTAGTTTCCATTGGGCCGTCATTAAAAACATGACCCAAATGCCCGCCGCAAGTTGCGCAATGTTCCTCGGTGCGGGTATAGCCCAATTTGTTGTCTGTAGTAAATGCAACATTTCCTTTCAACGCCCTATCAAAACTTGGCCAACCGGTGCCGCTATCAAATTTATGTTTGCTTTCAAAAACTGCGGTACCGCAACCTGCGCAAACGTAAACTCCCTTTTTTTGATTGTCATTTAAATCACTACTGAAAGCAGGTTCTGTGCCTTCATGGCGAAGCACTTTATATGCTGAAGGCGATAATTGTGCCTTCCACTCGGCATCGGTTTTGGTAACTTTAAATGTTTCCTCTTTTGCTTCTTTGTCTTTTTGTGCTGAAGAATTACAGCTAATCAAGCAAATACTTAAAATAAATAGATAGCCGAAAGTTTTCATATTAAAGCTTTATTACTTCAATGTTAGAACCGTCCACTTGCTTCATTTGAAGGATTTGTTCCATTGTTAGATTGGCGGTAGCATATTCAGCAGGAACAATGGCAACTCGAAAAGTTTGATTGTCCACAAAATCTGGATCATTAAAAGCAGAGGTATCAAAATTACCATCAATTTGAATTTCCGCATCAAACAAGGTATGATTAAAAATATATTGAATAATGTCTCCATTTGGAAAGAAGAAATTTTGGGGAAGGGGAGACCAAGCGTCAAATATTTCACCATTTATATCCACTTCTTTTTCTTTTCTATAGACTAACACTACGTCAGATTCGAATACTTCAATAGGAAAGTCAATGTAGGCAGTAGGCAAATTGGTTTGGGAATCAACATTAAAATCAACAGTCTGTTCAAAAACCTGCGCATAAATAAGCCCACCCGGTTCTCCCGGAGGTCCCGGATCGCCTTCACAGGAAGTAAATAAAATGGTTGAAGAAAGAGCTAAAAAAAGAAGTATGTTTTTCATAATTAATTTGTTTTAAAGATTTATAGGTTGAAGTTTTACAAAAGTCGTTCCACAAATTTATCTATTATCGTTTTAACACAAAGAATATGCTTCAACCCCTATTAATCAACAAATAAACTTAACAAAATGAATTAATCACAGTTCAAAGGTTAAACTTCAAAATTTGATATTTATTTTGATATAATGCGTTAGTTTTGCCAGCTATTAATCATAAAACAACCATAATGAAATTTAAAAAAATTACTTATTTATTCTTGGTAGTATCAGTTTTCCTTTGTGGGAATTTACATAGCCAATCTAACCCATCCGTTAATATTACTAATATGCAATATATTAACGGCACTCCAATAGCATCGGGAGGTACAATTGAAATTGAAAACGGTTCAAATGCTAGAATTCAATTTGTTGTTAATGTTAGTAATCCTCCAGCTACTCAAGGATACTTGACAGTCTATACCACAAGAAATACCGGGGATTCTCCTACCCAACATGGCGGTTCAGAAACTATATATAGTGGACAAACTTCGTACAATTCTTCAAAGGATATTACCTTGGAAGGTAATCAATTTTTTGCTACTGGTGGTAAACTTTATGCAGAGTTCACAGATGTCGCAGGTTTTTCTTACAAAAGCAACAGCTATAGTATATCTGTAAGCGGAGGTTCGGGAGGCGGAGGTGGAAACACTCCTCCCATTACCTTTAATAAATTAGATGCTGGTCAAGTTGTTAATGCGGGGCAGAATGCTGAAGTAATATTTGGTACACTCCCTGAAGGAGGAAATGGCCAATATACTTATCAATGGTATAAAAAAGAGGTACTATCTTGGAATAGTATTCCAGATGCACACTCAAAAAATTATCAACCAATAACTCCAAATGTTACAACTTATTACAAGAGAAAGGTTATTTCAGGAAGCACTTTTTCATTTAGTAATGAACATGTTATTATTATTCCTGGAGATATTCAAGAAAATATCATTATTAGTGATAAAACTGTAATAGAATCCGGTGAGATTGTTGAATTGACTGGAAATGTTTTACAGGGACCTTTTCGCCAAGCGAATTGGAAAACTTATTATAATAGACAAGCAGGGTTTAGTTCAGTCAGTTTAAATGAAGCTACAACCACACCATTAACTAAAAATACAATTATCCGTAGAAATATCCAGACGTGGGGTGGTGATGGTGGATGGATATTTAGTAATGAAATATTTGTCAGGGTTATCTTAGGTAAAAACCAAATAACCTACAATAACCAATTATGTAAGATTGAAGGATCTATACCAGAAGGCGAATTTGGTGTTGAATCTTATACCTATCAATGGTATCAACGACCTGTTAACGGCAATTGGAGCTCTATTAGCGGCGCAAGTGCTAAAGATTACACCCCTCCCACTTGCTCTCCTGTTAGTACTATTCAATATAAAAGAATTGTATATTCGGCGAATATTTATCCGAAAAATACCGAAGGCAAATTTATTCAGGGAGAAAAGGCATCGGCGCCTTCGGGCTATAGTAGTAATTTTGTAGAAATTTTAGGCTCCAATGGTATAATAAAAGATAAACAAAATGCTATAATATTTCCTAATCCATCAAAAGAGGGTTATTTAAATGTTAACCTTAAAGGAAAAGAAAATATTGGTACTTTTGCTGATGTTATTCTCTATAATTTTTCGGGCTATAAAATTTTTGAACAGAAAATGAAAATTGATGATAATTTTTTAATCAGAAATATAAATTTAGAGGCTTTTGAAAAAGGTATTTATTTATTAAAAATCATTTCAGATAATGGTATTTATACAGAACAGTTAATTATTGAATAACAAATTTTTAATTTAAATATTGAATAACCGTCTATAAATGATTTATAAACGGTTATTTTTTGGAACAAGTTTTGAAAAACCAATTTTAGAATAACTTTAATACTATGCTAAAGTTTATATCTCTAATTTTAACAATTCAAAACCATCTGACTTATGAAAATTAAAAAATCCTTATCCATATTATTTTTGGGAATGATTGTAGTTGCTTGTAGCACAAATCCTTTTACTGGTAAACAAACTTTGGCACTTGTGCCAAATTCGCAAATATTACCCATGGCTTTTCAGCAATACAGTCAATTTCTGTCTGAAAACAAAGTTGTATCGGGAACTGCCGATGCAAACATGGTGAAAAGTGTGGGGCAAAAAATTGCCGCCGCATCTGAAAGATATCTAACCGCCAATGGTTACGCGGGTTATTTAACTGATTATCGCTGGGAATACAATTTAGTTAACAGCAAAGAAGTAAATGCTTGGTGTATGCCCGGCGGAAAAATTGTGATCTATACAGGAATTTTGCCAATAACGAAAAATGAGGCCGGTTTGGCAGCAGTTATGGGGCACGAGGTGGCACACGCACTTGCAAACCACGGACAGCAGCGTATGAGTGCAGACCAATTGCAACAGCTTGGAGCGGTTGGTGTAGGGGTTGCAACAGCTAATTCAAAAAACGCCGCAATTTTTAATACAGCCTATGGCCTGGGTTCCAGTGTAGGCGTTATGCTTCCATTTAGCCGTAGCCATGAAACAGAGGCAGACCATATTGGTTTGGTATTAATGGCGATAGCCGGTTATGAACCCGCTGTTGCTGCAGAACTATGGCAGCGCATGCAGGCACAGGGTGGTGGCGCGCCACCAGAATTTTTGAGCACACACCCTTCAAGTACAACAAGAATTCAAAATATTCAAGCTTGGGTGCCAGAGGCAAAGGCAGAAGCGAGAAAGTTTGGTGTAACTTCCTTTAAGAGATAAGAAAGAAAAATTATTAAATTGAATTTTAAAATCCCACTTTGAGTGGGATTTTTTATTAGTTTAGTATCCTCAAAAATTCGGAACATATTATGCCCAACTTACTTAAAGGAAGTAAAAAACTACTAAATGCATGGGCTTTTTATGATTGGGCAAATTCCGTTTATAGCCTTGTAATTGCTTCGGCAATCTTTCCTATCTATTATCAGGCGCTGTTTAAATCAGAGAATATTACAGCTGTTTCCCTGCTTGGCGGCACCATTCGCAGCACTCCTTTAATTAGTTATACTACTGCAGCGGCATTTTTGCTGGTTGCCATTATTTCGCCTTTGCTTTCAGGGATTGCAGATTATGTGGGCAATAAGAAGAATTTCATGAAATTTTTCTGTTATCTGGGTGCGCTTTCGTGCATGGGACTTTATTTTTTCAGCATTGAAAATATTGAAATCAGCCTACTGTTTTATTTTTTTGGGTTGATTGGATTTTGGGGAAGCTTGGTTTTCTATAACTCCTATTTGCCCGATGTGGCTTTTCCGGAACAGCAGGATAGGGTGAGTGCCCGTGGATATTCTATGGGGTATGTGGGGAGTGTTGTTTTACTTCTTTTCAATTTATTGATGGTCATGAAACCTGAATTATTTGGTTTTGGGGAAGGAGGGAAGGCAAGTATGGAAGCTATGAGGTGGTCTTTTGTTACCGTTGGTATTTGGTGGATTCTTTTCAGCCAGTATTCTTTTTATTTACTTCCGAAAGGAAATAAAAGTGGAAAAAAAGTTACTACAAAAATATTGATGAATGGATTTAGGGAATTAAAAGGTGTTTACAATTCTCTTTCCGAAAACATACAGTTAAAAAGTTTTTTGGCAGCATTTTTTGTTTACAGTATGGCCGTGCAAACCGTTATGCTTGTTGCCACATATTTTGGGGAACAGGAAATCGCGTGGGGCGGTGATGATGCCAAAACGCTTGGGTTGATAGTGAGTATTTTGATTATCCAATTGGTTGCGGTTGGGGGCGCGATTTTAACTTCGCGTGCTTCAGAAAAATTCGGCAATATTCCCGTTCTTATTGTAATTAATATAATCTGGGTTTTCATTTGTGTGGTTGCATTCTTCATAGAATCGCCGCTTCAATTTTATATGACCGCTGGGGTAGTGGGCTTGGTAATGGGCGGAATACAGTCGCTTTCACGTTCCACATATTCAAAATTTTTACCCGAAACAAAGGATACTACTTCCTACTTCAGTTTTTATGATGTGGCCGAAAAGATAGGGATTGTAATAGGAATGTTGATTTATGGCTTTATTGATCAAATAACAGGAAGTATGCGAAATTCGATATTGTTTCTCGTATTATTTTTTATAACGGGCGTAATTTTGTTATTAAGAGTGCCACGAAATAAAACCAATTAAACAATTTTTGATTATGTTTGCGTTTATTACCTACAAACTACTTAATAATATGAAGAAAATGTATTTTATAAAGGGAGTGCTTTTGGCATTTCTGGCATTTCAATTTTTTTCCTGTGAAAATGAGCCTCTAACTGGTGAATTCATTGAAGAAGAGCAGAACGAAGCCGAGGAAGGACAATTCAGAGCCCAAATTGAAGGTGAAGAGTTTATTGCAAATTCTGTTACTGCTACACTTTATGCCGATAGCAAATTAGTAATTAGCGGCTTAAAACCGGGAGGGGAAATGATAACCCTGGAGGTTGATAATCCAGCAGTAGGTTCATTCGATCTATCTTTTGGTGGTACCAATAATAATGCGGGCTTATACTTTGATGGTTCAAATAATGTAAACCCATATATTTCGGCAGATTCTTTAGGAGGCTATGGCCTTATGAATTTAACAATCTTGGATCCCACAGAATTAACTGTTACGGGAACTTTTAGTTTTGTTGGTTCACGTGAGAAAGTTGATGGCGACGGAAACCCCATTCTTGACGGAAATGGAGATCCAATTATGGAGGAAATAGCAATTAGTAGCGGAGCTTTTAATGCAATACCTTTTGTAATTGATGACACTGGCGGCGGCGGCGGTGGTGGCGGGGGCGATCCTAACAATGAATTTTTCGCAAAAGTTGACGGCGTTGACTTTATTGCCGATAGCATTTCAGTTACTGAACCTATGATTGGCGATGTACATATGATAAAAATTGAAGCCCAATCCAATACAGGAGAACTTATCCGTATTGACATTCCTCGTACTTTGGGTGTTGGTACTTTTGATATGGTAAATATTTCTGATGGAACAAAATTAATTGCACTTTACAATGCAGGAAACGGAGCCGAAAATCTTACTTCTAATCCAGGAACAATAACCATTACTGAGTTTGACCTTGAATTGGGAGTATTAAAAGCTACGTTTGCATTTACGGGAACAGATCCGTTAAATCAGATTTCAGATACAGTTGAAGTTACTGAAGGAAGCTTTACAGTATATTTTGAGGGCGTTCCTGGCGCAAACAATATGTTTACTGCAAATGTGGACGGCGCTTCCTATACAGCAGATGAAATTGTAATTACAACTTCAATAGTTAACCAATATCCAAGAATTACAATTACTGCGACAAGAGGTGACCAAAGAATGGAACTAACCTTCCCAGCGACAGTAACAACCGGAACATTTGATATGGGCTCGGAAATAATTGATGGGGATGAAATTGTTGCCTATTACACACCAGTAGTTGGTACTTCCATTACATACGTTTCAAGCCCTGGAAGTTTGGATATTACCAATTATGATATTCCAAATGGACTAATAGAAGGAACATTTAATTTTACTGCTAAGGATGCTACAGGGCAGGATACTTCAATCTATCAAATTACCAGTGGCGAATTTTTAATAGTATTGCCCTAAAGAAAAATTTTTATTATAATAAAAAGCCGTTTTTAGTAATTCTAAAAGCGGCTTTTTCAATTGAATGCTTTTTTTAAATTGATTTTACTTTTCCTGAACCCATTACCTTTACATCATTGGTTGTTGGATTACCGGCATAAAAAATAGAGCCCGAACCTTGAATCCTAGCTTTTAAACTATTTTTGGCAAATATTGATGAATCGCCAGAACCTGAAATATAGATTTGTGCATTATCTGTAGTCAACTCTTTTCCTTCAAAATTCCCACTGCCAGTGGTTTTCACTTCCACTGCCGTCGCTTTGCCCGAAAGCTGCATATCGCCCGAGCCATTTAACTGTGCATCTACCGTATTTGCCTCAACAGAAACCTTTATTTGTCCCGAACCTTGGATGTTTAAAGCAAGCGAATTACTTTTCAGTATATCTTTTCCTTCCACATTTCCCGAACCGCGAAGGGAAATTTCTGAAATATCTTCAAAGGGAACTGTAATCTTAATTTTTTTGGTATTCCGTAGGGACGTATTGTTTTTCATTGAAATAGTTAGGGTTGCCCCGTCCGATTCAACTACTATGCGGTCCTGCACATTATCTTCGGCAGTTATGCTGATGTTTCCTTCACTTCCTTTTTCAAGGAATACATCCATAGAGCCTGAAACATTGATCACGCTATAAGGCTGGGTGCTCACAGTTTTTGTTATTACATTCCCACTTCCTTCTATGGAAGTATTGTTTCTGTTTTGTGCATTTATTTGAAGATTTCCTATAATGAAAAGCATCAATGCGAATGAGATTTTAGTTAGTGTAGCCATAGTTTTTTAATTTTGATTAAAGATAGTTATTTCCTTAAAAGACAGTTTTTTGATACTGATGTTACACTTCCGTAGAAAAAATCTATAACTGGCATAACTCTTGAATTATACCCTAAAAAGAGAGCTAAAACATTTGATTGCCAACCTCTTTCATAAATTAATCATAAACAATTTAATAGTAAGACATTGCGTGCATTACATTTGTGACACAATGTCCTAAATAAATATATGGCCAATTCAAAACTTACATCGTTAGACAAGTTGTCATTTCAGGATTTAAAGGAAGATGCAGAATTTATTCCGTTAATGTCCGCCGAAGATGAGGACGCAATGCACAAAGAAGAGCTTCCTAAAATACTGCCCATTTTGCCACTGCGAAACACGGTTTTATTTCCCGGTGTTGTAATTCCCATTACCGCCGGACGGGACAAATCAATAAAACTTATAAACGAAACCAACAAAGGAAATAAAGTTATTGGTGTGGTTTCGCAAAAAGATGAAAACGAAGAGGAGCCTGGAATAGATGATATAAATACCATCGGAACCGTAGCAAAAATTCTTCGCGTTCTAAAAATGCCCGATGGCAACACTACGGTAATTATTCAAGGAAAAAAACGCTTTGAAGTTGCTGAAGTTCTCACAACCAGTCCGTACATGACCGCTACCATCCGCGAGGTTGATGAAGCGCGTCCTGAAAAGGAAAGCGAGGAGTTTAGCGCGATTATAGATTCCATAAAGGAAATGGCGCTTAAAATAATTAAGGAAAGCCCGAATATCCCTTCGGAAGCGGCTTTTGCCATTAAAAATATTGAAAGCCCCAGTTTCCTTATCAACTTTGTTTCTTCAAATTTGAATATAGAAGTTGAAGAAAAACAAACGCTGTTGGAAATAAACAATCTGAAAGATCGTGCGCTGGAAACACTTCGCTATATGAATATGGAAATTCAGAAGTTATCGCTTCGCAATGATATTCAATCTAAAGTTCAGAGTGATATAAACCAACAACAGCGCGAGTATTTTCTGCATCAGCAAATGAAAACCATCCAAGAGGAATTGGGCGGTTCATCTTCAGAAGAGGAAATGGAGGAAATGCACCAGCGTGCAAAGAAAAAGAAATGGAGCAAGGAAGTTGAAAAACATTTCAATAAAGAATTATCAAAAATGCAACGAATGAATCCGCAAGTTGCGGAATACAGCATTCAACGTAATTATTTGGAATTGATTTTAGACCTCCCTTGGAATAAATACAGCAAAGATAAATTCGATTTAAAACGCGCCAGAAAAATTCTGGATAGAGACCACTACGGCCTTGATGACGTTAAAAAAAGAATTATAGAATACTTGGCAGTACTGAAATTGAGGAATGATATGAAGTCACCCATTCTCTGTCTGTATGGCCCTCCCGGAGTAGGAAAAACTTCCTTGGGAAAATCGGTAGCAGAAGCGTTGGGTAGAAAATATGTGCGTATAAGTTTGGGTGGACTCCGTGATGAAGCCGAGATTCGTGGGCACAGAAAGACTTATATTGGTGCAATGCCCGGAAGAATTATTCAGAGCATTAAAAAAGCAGAAACCAGTAATCCGGTTTTTGTTTTGGACGAAATAGATAAAATTTCAGCGGGCAACCAGGGAGATCCTTCCTCTGCAATGCTTGAAGTGCTTGATCCAGAGCAAAACAATTCGTTTTACGACAACTTTTTGGAGCTCGGCTATGACCTTTCAAAAGTAATGTTTATAGCAACTTCCAATAGTTTGAGTACCATTCAACCAGCCTTGCTAGACAGGATGGAAATTATAAATGTGACGGGATATACGGTGGAAGAAAAGGTTGAAATTGCAAAACGCCACTTGCTTCCAAAGCAATTAAAGGAACACGGTATGAATCCCGAAGCCCTTAAAATTGCCAAACCACAGCTTGAAAAAATAGTGGAAGGCTATACCCGCGAAAGTGGGGTGCGTTCCTTGGAAAAGCAAATTGCAAAAATGGTCCGCTATGCAGCAATGAAAATTGCGATGGAGGAAGAATATGTAATAAAAGTAACCAATAAAATTATTGTTGAAGTTTTGGGTGCTCCAAAAATGGAACGTGATAAGTATGAAAACAACGATGTAGCCGGAGTAGTTACAGGACTTGCGTGGACCAGGGTTGGCGGCGATATACTGTTTATAGAATCTACACTTTCCAAAGGAAAAGGTACTTTGAATATGACAGGAAACCTTGGGAAAGTTATGAAGGAATCGGCAACCATCGCTTTAGAATATATAAAATCCAACGCTGAGCAATTGGGTATAAATCCGGATATTTTTGAAAACTACAATGTCCACATTCACGTACCGGAAGGTGCCACACCAAAGGATGGGCCAAGCGCGGGTATCACGATGCTAACGTCATTGGTTTCACTTTTCACACAACGGAAAGTAAAGAAATCCATGGCCATGACTGGTGAAATTACCCTTCGCGGAAAAGTCTTGCCAGTTGGCGGGATAAAGGAGAAAATTCTTGCCGCCAAACGTGCCCGCATTAAAGAAATACTTCTTTGTGAAGACAACAAAAGCGATATAGAAGAAATAAATCCAGAATATTTAAAAGGACTTACATTTCACTATGTGAAGGATATGGCCGATGTACTGGATTTAGCGCTTACTAAAGAGAAAGTGAAAAACGCGAAAAAGCTTTAGAATACTTTTTGAAAATGGTGATTAATGTATAATTGTTCTTTTTATACCTTAATCACCAATCATTTTATCTGAATATAATATTTGTTTTTTATTGGATAGATATAAGAACTTCTGGATTTCTAAATGTTCTTAAAAATTAATCATCGATGTTTCTTTCCTTTGCAAAAATAAATTATACTTGCATTCGTTTAGTTTTTAGTTACGGTAACTCGCGTCTATGACCCAAAAGGTTTTCTTAATTGTTTCACTTTTTTTATCTCACCTTTTAGCGGCCCAGATAGGCGGTAAAGCAACGTATCAATTTCTAAATTTGGTGAACAGCCCCCGGATGGCGGCATTGGGAGGAAAAGTGGTTACCAATTATGATTACGACCCCACACAGCCCTTGTTCAACCCCGCGAGTATCAACCCCGCGATGGACAATCAATTATCCCTAAACTACACAAACTATATTGGCGACGTAAACTATGGAACCGTGGCTTACGCCTATCTATGGGATAGAAGAACACAGGTTTTGCATGCGGGAGTTACCTACATAAATTACGGAAAATTTGATGGTTACGACGAAGCAGGAAACCCCACAAGTAGTTTCAGCGGGGGTGAAGTTGCTCTATCTATTGGCCATGCAAGGAACATTGCATTTACAAATTTCCACGTAGGGGTAAACGTAAAACTTATTTCTTCGAAACTTGAAAACTATTCTTCCTTCGGAGGGGCATTGGATATTGGTTTAATGTATGTTTATGAAGATTGGGATCTTCAAATTACGGGTGTTGCCCGAAATCTTGGAACGCAATTTACGCCCTATCACGTGGAGTATGAACCATTGCCCTTTGAGTTGATTTTCGGGATTTCCCAAACTTTGGAAAATATTCCCATTCGGTGGCATTTAACCTTTGAAAACATGCAGCAATGGAACGTTGCCTTTTCTAATCCATCAAGAGAGGAGACAGATCTTGAGGGCAATACCAAAAAAGAAAACATCAATTTTATCGATAACACATTTCGGCACGCGATTGCTGGGATAGAACTTTTCCCCGAAAGCGGTTTTAATATTCGCTTGGGATATAATTTCCGGCGAGGTGAGGAGTTGCGAATTGTTGAAAAGCGTGCTTTCGCAGGTTTAAGTGCTGGTTTTGGCATTAAGTTGAATAAACTTCGCTTAAGTTATTCCTATTCAAAATATAGCACGGCAGCTTCATCCAGCTTTTTCGGGCTGAATATAGATCTTCAATAATGACAAAAATTACCATTGCCATTGACGGATATTCTTCCACCGGAAAAAGCACGGTTGCAAAACAACTGGCAGATTATCTGGGCTATGTTTATGTGGACAGTGGGGCAATGTATCGTGCCGTGACGCTTTTTGCCATGCAAAACAATATTATTTCCAAGGATCATTTTGATATTGTAAAATTGAAGGAAAGTCTTCCTTCAATTAAATTAAAATTTCACAAAGAAGTTGGCTGGCAGAAAGCCCATATTTTTTTGAACGGAAAAGATGTTGAAAGTAAAATTCGAACTCTTGAGGTTTCAGAATTTGTAAGTCCTATTGCAACTATTTATGAGGTGCGTTTAAAATTAGTTGCACAGCAACAGCTAATGGGGCTGGAAAAAGGCGTGGTTATGGATGGTCGTGATATAGGCACCGTAGTTTTCCCAAATGCTGAACTAAAAATTTTCATGAATGCTTCCGCAAAAGAACGTGCCCAAAGACGCTATAAAGAACTTTTGGATCGGGGAGATGCAGTTGCATTTGAGGATGTACTTAAAAATATTGAGGATCGCGATTATATGGATACTACCCGCGAGGATTCACCCTTAGTTAAAGCCGCGGATGCTATTGAAATTGACAATTCTGAAATGAATCTCGACGATCAATTTCACACCGTACTACAATTGGCGAAAGACCGCATTGCTGGGCGCATTTAAAAATTTCCTTAAACCAGGTTTTCTTTTTTCTTAAATCTTTTCTATACTTGGCCTTTCTTTAAAATAAAAAAAATGAGGTTTTTCCAGGAGTTTAAAAGTTTTGCCATTAAAGGCAATATGATTGATATGGCCATAGGTATTGTTATCGGTACAGCCTTTAATGATGTTATTAGTACAATAGTTAAAAAAATAGTGATGCCGCCGCTGTCGCTTCTAACGGACGGGGTTAACCTTGCAAACAAAAAATATGTACTTCGTCCGGCAACCGATGTTTCTGAAGAGGTGGCAATTGGTTATGGTGAGTTGACTGAGGTTTTAATTGATTTTTTTATTATAGCATTTACCATTTTTATTGTGATAAAATTTATGAATCGATTCAAGAAAAAGGCTGAAGACCCACAGGATAAAACTGTTGAAACCCCCAAGGACATTCAAATTCTCGCGAATATTGAAAAACTGATGGAAGAGCAAAATGCCCTTTTAAAGAACAACACTTCAAATTAGCTTTAACGAAGCAACATAAAAGCTAATCTTTTAGTAACTTTCAAGATGCTTCCAAACGACCTTTTTGACCTTTTCAGAAAAAGTAAATTTGCCTTGCTTTCCCTTCTATTATTCATGTTTCTGTCTGCATTATGTTTGTTGAGCTATTACAGAACTATTAATGATCAAAGAGATGCCAAGCTTCAGCAATTGGATATTGCGGGCGATTTAACCTATCAGGATTTTAAGAATATAATTCGCCATAATATTATTTCTTTGGAAGATATGCGCGATCGAATAGTAGAGAGTAATGGCAAATTTAAAACATACTTGAAGTCTGATACCGAAAGAATTATCAAGCAAAATCAGAGCATTAAATTTATCGAGTACATTGACAGTACCGGAGTAATAAATTTTATAGCTCCATTTGAGCCGAACATAAAAGCCTATAAGTTAGATATAAAGACAGTTGGATATCGTTATGGAAGTTGGATAGGAAATTCTAAAGATACGTTGATAAACATAACTTCCTGGGTAGATCTCACCCAAAATGGAAAAGCATTTTTAGTGGATGTGCCCATTTATTACGATCGCAATTTTCAAGGAACCATTTCTGCTGGAATGGATTTTAAAAGCCAGTTTGATAATATTAGTTCCAAACAAAATCTTTTCAGTGTACAGGTTAAAGATGATGTGGGCAATATTTTTTACAGTTACAATAATCCAAAACCTGAGATTTTTAAAGCCGATCAAATTTATACACAACGCTTAAATCCAATTAAGGATAGAAATGAGGGAGCGTGGAAATTTGAATTTATGTTTAATTCCGATAACGAATTAAAAGCCACCACATTACAAAACTTCATATTTGCACTTGGTATTTTTTTGTCATTTCTTATAGGACTGTTAGCTTATTCCTTTCTACTGGCAAAAAAGCAATCGCAAGAGTATAAGCTAATGAACCAAAGACTGAATGGGCTTAATGAAGAACTAGAAAAAGAAAGAATTAGAGCAGAAGATGCCTCCAAGGCCAAAACCCAATTTCTTTCGAATATGAGCCACGAAATAAGAACACCGTTAAGCGCAATCCTTAGTATTTCTGAGATTTTAGAAGGAAAACGACTTTCCAACAGTGAAAAAGAATTTTTGACATTGATGCAAAATTCGTCAAGAATATTGCTAAACCTAGTGAACAATATCCTTCACATTGATAAAATTGAATCTGGGAAAGTAGAGCTATCAACCGAAGTTTTCAGTCCATTTATAGCGCTTCAAAAAATTGTGGAAATATATACTTCAGCAGCAAAAATAAAAGGGATTGAGCTAAATACGAATTTTACGACCATTAAAGAACCAAAAAACGTCCTGGGCGATGTTTCGCGCACTGAACAAATATTCACGAACCTAATAAGCAATGCCGCAAAATTTACGGAGGAAGGTTCAATAACCGTTTTTTATGAAGAAAAGGTAGAAAACAACAAGTTGAAAATTAAATTGAAAGTGTCAGATTCGGGGATGGGTATAGATCCTTCAAAAATTGATGTTATTTTTGAAAGATTTAAACAATTGGATTTTGGAATCACTAAAAAACACCAAGGTAGCGGCTTGGGCCTTGCTATCACTAAAACACTTGTTGAGTTGATGAATGGAACAATTGAAGTGCAAAGCAAAATAGGGGAAGGGACTACTTTTACTGTATCACTGGAATTTCCTAAAGTTGAGAGGCAAAACGAAAACAGAAAATTAAGAAAATATAAAAATCTTGATTATTTAAATGTTTTGATTGTAGATGATAACCTTCTGAATCAAAAAATATTGGCAAAAATACTCTCAAAAAGTAATATTGAACCAGATTTTTCCAAGGATGGAGACGATGCGTTAATGAAATGTGCATCCCGTCATTATGATCTTATTTTTATGGACGTCCATATGCCCGGTAAAGATGGCTTTGAAATAGTACAGCATTTGCGGAAAATTGACAATACCGCTGTCATCTTAGGATTTTCTGCAGATGTAACCAAAGAAGCCATTGAACGCGGAATAAAAGCGGGAATGAATGATTATCTAACCAAACCAATTCAACAGGAAACCCTCTTTACTATTTTGAACAAATATTTTTCTTGATTGCTATAATCCAATAAATACAGGAAGATTATACACACAAAAAAACTGGAATTCCACAAGTAAGAACTTTCAGCTACAGCCATTGCTCAATACAGCATATAATTTTAAAAGGATTATTTTATTTTCCTAGCCGTTGCCTTGCTCGTCTTGGTCTTCCCAACCTCACTAAATTCAAAGGTGTAGTTATTTTTATTGGTAGTTAAAATTTTGATTAGTACGGCCTTCTTTTCAGCTTGGTTCTTTGGATGTATTTTTTGCAAAACATACTCGCAGTCATTTATCCACCGTATTGAAGAAGTGTCACTTTTTCCATCAAAGAAATCTATTTCAATGGAATCATTACGAACAATTGTAGTTTTGAAGACCTCGGTACCGGAAAAGGCTTCAAATTCAAATGTCCCAGTTTTAAAGTCTGAGCAATTACGTTCGCTTTCGTAACAACTGTAAAAAAAAAGCAAGCTGACTAAAAGTATAGAAAAACGCATTTTCAATATTTTATGCGAATTTCCGAAAAATTACCGACACCACTTAGTTTTGGTAAACATTAAAACTGCCATCACGGTAAAAAATAACAATTCTTTCAATTTCCTTCGGACTTTTATTTATTTGGGAATTATCTTTTTGAATATTGATATTCTCTTCAGAAAAAAGATCCTTCGGTTTTTCCTGAGTCGAAACCAACTTTTGTTTTGGGGTAACTGAAATATTTTTATTCTCAGAAGAAATTGCAGGGAAGGAACCCTTTCCTAAAAGCAACCAATTCATTTCTACTTCAGGGAATTTTTGCAGTAATTTCAAGACGAATTCCAAACTTGGTTTATTTCTTCCGGACAACAAATGTGAAATAGTGGAGCGGTTAAAATCCATTTTTTCAGCAAAAGCCGTCGCCGAAATACTGTAATATTCAAGGATTTTTTCTAGCCTTTTTACAAAATCCGCACTGTTTACCATTGTAACTAATTTATAAAATAAATAACGGTTACAAATGTAAATTATTTTAATCTAAATATGATTAAACAGTTAATAATATTAAATGTAGTCGAAATTATAACTTCATATAACAATACATAAGAAACTAGTAATAAGTAATTTAATTTCAAATGATATAAAATCAATTCAATTTCTTTAATTTTCTATGGATTACCGTCAGATATGTTTACTAGTGTAATCAAAATAAATCAATCATCCTGTTTACATTTGTAAACTAAGCATTGTTTAACTTTGTAAACTTCAAATATGAATATGGAAATAGAGAGTTGGTATCGACACAATTTTGAATTCCGATTACGCGGCAGATATATCACGTTGCAGCATATTTATCCTTTGTTGGATACTTACAAAATGAATTATGAAATCTCCGTCCTTGGACGTTCGGAAATGAATCGGGATATTCCAATGCTGAAAATTGGAAACGGTTCTGAAATTGTTTTGGCGTGGTCACAAATGCATGGCAATGAATCTACAACTACAAAAGCGCTTTTCGATTTTTTAAAATTTGTAACCCAAAAGCAACTTTCCTTTCAACCCCAAATTGAGAGATTTTTATCACACTATACTTTTTATATAATTCCGATGCTCAATCCAGATGGGGCGCAGAATTACACGCGCGAGAACGCAAACAATGTTGATTTGAATAGAGACGCACAAAAATTATCGCAAATTGAAAGTCAGTGTCTTCGGAATGTTTTTAATGAAATAAAACCTTCGCTGTGCTTGAATATGCACGATCAACGTTCCATTTATGGCCTTAAAACGGGCAAACCGGCAACTATTTCATTTTTATCACCAGCAGCAGACGCGGAACGAACTATTACTGAATCTCGAAAAATAGCAATGCAGCAAATAGTAAAAATGACTGAATTTCTCCAAAAATACATTCCTGGGCAGGTAGGCAGATATGATGATAGCTTCAATGCTGCCTGTGTTGGCGATACCTTTCAAAAAGCGGGTGTGCCAACAATTCTTTTTGAAGCTGGGCACTGCGGACAGGATTACCAGCGTGAAAAAACGAGGGAGTATATCTTCTATTCCTTGCTTTCTCTTTTTAATATTGTTGAAGAAAAATCTGGGCAAATACAGTATAAAGAGTATTTTGAAATCCCGGAAAACCTCAAAAACCATAATGATTTTATACTTAGGAATGTAAAAGTGCAAAATGAAAAAGCGGTTTCTATAGCAATTCAATTTACTGAAACATTGAAAAACAACAATATAGATTTAGTTCCAATAATTGACGAGATAGGGGAATTGAAAGATAAAGTGGGTCATAAAGAGGTAAATGTTAATAATGGGGAAATTTTAACAATTCCGCAAAAAAATTTAACAGTTGGACAAGTTATTTCAAAAATAAGTGCTAAAAATGACGATTCAGCAATATATTTTTCAACAATTGATTTTAAATTGACAGAAAACATATAGTTTTGCAAAAAAATATATATGCCAAAGTTTAAATTAGACGATACAGATCACAAAATTCTTGCACTTCTTATTGATAACACCCGAATTCCATTTACAGACATTGCAAAAAAGCTGGATATTTCAGCCGGAACAATACATGTTAGAGTAAAAAAGATGGAAGAAGCAGGAATTATTACGGGTTCTTCCCTTCAAGTTGATTATAAAAAATTAGGATATTCCTTCATCGCGTATGTAGGGGTATTCATTTTTAAAACTTCCCAAACCCAGTTTGTGTTGGAGCGTATTAGCGAAATTCCTTTCGTTACCGTTGCCCATGTGACCACTGGAAAATTCAATATCTTCTGTAAAATCCGCGCTAGGGATACTTCGCACGCGAAAGACATAATATACCAAATTGATGATATTGAAGGCGTGAGCCGCACTGAAACGATGATTTCTATGGAAGAAAGCATCAATGACAAAAAGAGATTGCTTCATTCAATTTTCAGCGAAATATAATATTCAATCTTAATTTTAAAAGAAACCTTTGTTTTTCAGCAAAGGTTTTTTTTATCTTTATAGGAAAACAATGACTCCCTCTGAAATTCAAATTTCTGAATATAATCCATATTACAAACGTTACTTAGATTTAGTTGAAAATCTTCCCCTGCCTGAAGCATTGGCTAAAGGACTTAAACACACTCAATCTTTTTTTGATAGTTTGCCAGTAGAAAAATGGAACTATCGCTACGCCGAAGCAAAATGGACCCCTAAAGATATTTTGCAGCACATTACAGACACTGAGCGTGTGTTTGCATACAGAGCTTTGTATTTTGCGCGCAGCAGTAATGCAGAACTCAAAGGATTTGATGAAAATCTTTTTGCGGAAAATGCCTTGGCAAACAGTAAATCTGTGGATGAACTTTTGCAGGAATATATTGCGGTGCGTATCGCAACAATCAGTCTTTTTAAAAATTTCAGTTTAAATCAGCTCAAGCAAACTGGTATGGCCAATGGCAGTATTATGTCTGTTGCCGCATTGGGTTTTGTAATCTGTGGGCACGAGATACACCATTGTAATATTATAACCGAACGTTATTTATGAATAAATTCTTTAAAATTTTAAAGGATACCTATTTAAGCTGGGACAAAAATGACCCCTGGGCCAAAAGTGCCGTAATTGCATATTATGCGCTATTTTCGTTACCATCGCTACTTATAATAACAGTTCATTTTGCGGGAATATTTTTTGGAAAGGAAGCGGTGGAAGGTAGAATAACCGGTGAAATTAGTGGGATGATAGGGCAGGGAAGTGCTGAATTGATACAGGCAATGATTATAAATTCAGCGCTGTCGGAAAGCTCGCTTCTGTTTATCATTTTTGGTGTTGGTATGCTAATTTTTGGGGCAACGGGAGTGTTTTTCCAACTTCAAAAATCCTTGAACGATATTTGGAGCGTACGTTCAAAAAAGAATACTATTATAGATACTTTAAAACGAAGGGTAGTTTCCTTTGGAATGGTGTTTGTTATTGGGCTGTTAATGCTTATATCGCTCGTTTTAAGCACAGCCATTAATGCCTTGAGTGATTTTATTGGGAATTATTACACAGATTTTTCATCACAATTTATTGAACTTCTCAATTTCATAATTTCGCAAATTATTGTTACGGCACTTTTTGCTGCAATTTTCACCATTTTGCCAGATGTGAAAATTAAATGGAGAACCAACCTCATTGGCGCTTTTATGACCTCATTACTCTTTTTAGCCGGGAAATATCTCATTGGATTTTATTTCGCTGAATCTGACCCAGCATCTGTTTATGGCGCCGCAGGTAGTGTAGTTTTAGTATTACTATGGGTTTATTATACGTGCCTTATCTTATTTTTCGGAGCTGAATTTACAGTGAATTGGGCATTGCTCAAAAAAATAAAAATTGAACCCAACAGTAATGCAACCCTTTCTTATGAGTTGGAAATGAAAGAACTTCGCGAATACAAACGCAAAGTAGAAGAAGATAAAAAAAAGGCGCAAAAACTCGAGAATAACTGATTCCTTATAATTTCTTAACAAAGATTAGTAAAACATTAATATCATAAAATTGACAAGACGCATTGAGCTTGTTATCTTCATTGAAAATTAATTGTTTAACTAAAAAAGAAGAATTATGAATAAGCGAATAGCAATTTTAGCAACAGACGGATTTGAGGAATCGGAATTGAAATCCCCAAAAGAGGCGATGGAAAAGGAAGGTTTTACAGTAGAAATTATTAGTGAAAAAGAAGGAAAAATAAAATCGTGGGCAGATGGAAACTGGGGAAAAGAATATTCCGTTGACAAAACCCTTGAAAATGCAAGTGCATCAGACTACAACGCCTTAGTTCTTCCGGGCGGGGTAATAAACCCAGATAAATTGAGAAGAAATAAACAAGCGCTAAAGTTTGTTAAACTTTTCTTTGAAGAAAAGAAACCTGTAGCAGCAATATGCCACGGACCGCAAATTTTAATATCGGCAGAAGTGGTGAAAGGCAGAAAGATGACTTCCTTTAGTTCCATAAAAGATGATTTGATAAATGCCGGAGCTAATTGGGTTGATGAAGAAGTGGTGGTTGATGAAGGTTTCGTAACCAGTAGAAATCCCAATGACTTACCAGCTTTCAATTCAAAATTAATTGAAGAAATTAAGGAAGGTAAACACGCACTTCAGCACGCTTAATGGTTAAAGTGATTGTATAAAAAAAGAGGCTTTTTGGGCCTCTTTTTTTATATACATTTTGGAACCTTATTCTTCTTCCTCTAATTTCTTTTTATCCGGAATTTCGCTTATTGGTTCGTTGAAGTCTGCATCATCATAGTCGTCTTCGTCAAAATTCGCCATGCTTGATTCCAATCTGGAGCTTACTTTCACCAAGTAAATAGTTTCATCGGTTCTTACCTCAACAGCTTCCACAGTTTCGTTTTTTGCATTTTTAAAGGTGATAACATGGTCATCATCATACCCATCGGGATATTTTTCAACTAATAGGGAAAGTATTTCGGGGGTCAACTTTCTGTAATCTACAATAACTCGCTTCATTTAATATTCAATCTGTTGGTTTGCGGTTATAAAACTATTCAAAAATTGAAGACATAAAAATATTTTAAAGAAAATTTTCAGAAATTTTTATAATATTCAAAAGCGCTATATATCAGCTCATTACTAACTTCGCAATTGCTTTTGTGGCGCCCAACATCTTTCAAAAGCACAAACAGTACTTTCCCGTTTCTGTTTTTTTTGTCGAATGCCAGCAAATTTATGATTTCCGCAATATCTTTTTGAGTGAATGACTGTTTCGGAAAATAGTTGAAAATACTTTTGGTAACGTCGTTCAGTGTTTCGTTCGGAAAGTTAAATATCTCTTTTGAAATATAGGTAGCCAAAATTAAACCCACAGCTACAGCTTCGCCATGAAGTAAGTTGGTTTTACTAGATTTCTCAAGAAAATAAGATTCTATAGCGTGGCCTAAAGTATGCCCATAATTTAAAGTTTTTCGAAGGTCTTTTTCTAAAGGATCTTTGGCTACGATCTCCTTTTTTATTTCAATCGAATCCCATATCAATTTTTCAAATTCCTCTTTGTTGGTAATATCAACATTTTTAATTCGTTGCCAATATTCCTTACTATGAATTAATCCGTGTTTCAGCATTTCGGCAAGTCCTGAAATTTGGTGTTCGTGTGGCAATGTTTTTAGAAATTCAACGTCCAGTAGTACCATTTCAGGGAGATTGATAACACCGATTTGATTTTTTTTGTGGCCAAGATCAACTCCATTTTTACCACCCACGGAAGCATCAACCATGGCGAGTAGGGAAGTGGGGATATTAATGAAGGAAATTCCCCGCATAAAAGTTGAAGCTACAAATCCGCCCAAATCTGTAACCACGCCGCCTCCAAGATTAATTAACAAACAATTTCTATCTGCCCCTTTTTCTGAAAGTAATTCCCAAACATCTACACAGGTTGCAATATTTTTAAACTCCTCACCCGTTGGAATTGTTATTATTTCGGGAGAAATTGCCCACTTGATTTTTATGAAAAGATATTTCAAGCAGTGTACATTCGTATTTTCATCAACCATTATAAATATTTTGGAAGGTTCTGATTTTGAAATGATTATTGAAAGTTGCTCCCAACCCTTTTCATTTTTATAAACCACCCCTTTTTCTATTCCTGCATTTTCCATGAATTTGCTGATTTTTCTCATATAGACAGAGTTCAAATCTAACTATATTTACACACTTTATTTTGAATTTTATGACATCAAATTCCCTTTTTGACAATACGGAGACTGCCTTTAAACTTAAAAGCGATTCCGAACTTGAAAGAGCCTATTTTCTTTTTAAAATGATTTCAAAGGAACCATTGGTAAAAATAGGCACAACAGTAACAAAATTTGCACTCAATTTAAATCTTCCTGTGGAAGGGCTCATTCGCGCCACTGTATTTGACCATTTTTGTGGCGGAGTGAATGAAAGGGATTGCATGAGTACTGTTGATAAACTTTTTGATGCGGGCGTTGCCTCTGTTTTGGATTTTTCAGTTGAAGGCAAAGAAGAGGATGCACAGTTTGATGCCACATCGAACAAGGTAATTGAGCTAACCAAATTTGCAAAAAATAAAGAAGCCATGCCCTTTTCCGTCTTTAAACCCACAGGTTTTGGGAGACTTAAAATTTGGCAGAAAATAACCGAAAAGCAACCATTGACGGCCGCTGAAGAACTTGAATGGCAAAGAATAGAGGATCGTTACGATCAAGTTTCCAAAGAAGCACACGGCGCTAATATAAGACTATTGATTGATGCGGAAGAATCGTGGATGCAGGATGCGGCCGATGAACTTTGTGAAAGGATGATGGAAAAATACAATACCGAACGCCCTATTGTTTTTAACACTTTACAATGTTACAGATGGGATAGATTGGAATATTTAAAAACCTTGCACCAAAGGGCTAAAAATAAAGGATACAAGCTAGGTTTTAAAATTGTTCGAGGGGCTTATATGGAAAAGGAAAATGAACGGGCCATTGAAAAAGGCTACAAAACTCCCATTTGCGAGAGCAAAAAAGCCACCGACGACAATTTTAATGAAATAATGAAATATATAATGGACAACCTTAATGATATAGAGTTGTTCGTGGGCACCCATAATGAATCCAGCACTTATCTTGCGATGGATTTAATGGAGAAAAAAGACATTTCAAAAAGTGATGATCGAATTTGGTTTGGACAGCTTTTCGGAATGAGTGACCACATAACTTTTAATCTTGGGGCTGAAGGTTATAACGTGGCAAAATATATTCCTTTTGGCCCAGTAAAAGATGTGATGCCCTATTTAATTAGACGTGCAGAGGAAAACACTTCGGTTGCCGGACAAACTAGCCGGGAACTTACGTTATTGAAAAAGGAGAGAGCGCGAAGGAAGTTGTAATCTTTTCAGAAAAGTTATTCTTTAATAACCTGTGCTTCGATAACTGTGGCCTTATTTTCACAATTTTCGATTTTGATTTTTAAGTTTTTTTCCGAAATCATTCCTTCAATAACATAAATTTTGCAGGAATCCAGTTTGGTGCTGCTTTCAGAAAATAAGACGTCCCCTTCGTCCAGCAAGGTTGTAACAACAGCTGTATCCATCTTGTTTTCGCGCAGAACATTCAATGTTTCTTCAGAAAAAGCGCGTGGTTTTAATTTAATGTTTTTAAGGGTTCTCGATTCTGGCCCATAGGCGCAGGATGTTTTTTTTCCGCTGAGAATAAAGAACAATAGGGCTATTCCTATTAAAAATCCACCTGAAAAATAGACCAATCGGTATGCTAACTTCATTAATTTTTTATTTGGGTTTATTTATTCTTTGGAATGAATTTTACAGAATCAAAAGATTGATATCGCTGTAAGACATGTTGAACCAATCTGCAACAGCTTTATTCGTGAGAATTCCTCGGTAAAAGTACAACCCATTTTTTAAACCATTATCAAAACGAATGGCATTTTCAAGTCCGCCACTTTCGGCAATCTCCAAAATATAAGGGGTAAAAATGTTGCTAATTGATATTGAAGCTGTTTTAGGATATCTGGCAGGAATATTTGGAACCCCGTAATGAATAACTTCGTGTTTTATAAATGTTGGGCAGTCGTGGCTGGTCATTTCGGTGGTTTCAAAACAGCCCCCCATATCAACGCACACATCAATTATTACCGCGCCTTTTTTCATATTCTGGACCATTTCATCAGTCACAAGAATTGGAGCTCTATTTTGCCCGCGCACCGCACCAATTGCAACATCGCAACGCAACAATGCTTTCATCAAATTTTTTGGCTGCATGGTTGAAGTATATAAAATACGGCCCACATTTGTTTGAATGGTTCTTAGTTTTGTAATAGAACTATCAAAAACTTTTACGTTTGCGCCCAAACCAAGAGCCGAACGAACCGCAAATTCACCCACGGTGCCGGCACCGATCACTACAACTTCAATTGGCGGCACCCCGCTAATGTTTCCGAAAAGTAGGCCATTACCTTTTTTTGCATTTACCATTAATTCCGCAGCAATCAGTACGGCTGCTGTGCCTGCAATTTCGCTCAATGCTTTCACGGCAGGATAGCTGTGGTCTTCATCTTTTATAAATTCAAATGCGAGGGCGGTAATTTTCTTTTTGGCCAATGCGTCAAAATAGGATTTTTGACGTGTTTTTAATTGCAGGGCTGAAATTAGGACTGTTTTTGGTTTAATCAATTCCAGTTCCTCAAGGGTAGGGGGCTCCACCTTTAAAACCATCGGGCAGCCAAATACTTTTTTTGTATCGTTGGTTAACTGGGCCCCAGCTTCAGAATAATCTTTGTCTGAAAATCCAGCTTCATCGCCGGCACCATTTTCAATTAAAACTCTGTGGCCGTTATTAACAATTGCATTTACTGCATCTGGCGTGAGGCAGATTCTCTTTTCTTGGAAATAAGCTTCTTTTGGAATTCCTATAAAAAGTTCTCCTTTTTGTCTTGATATTTCAAGGGTTTCTTCCTGTGGAAGCAATTGTGCTCTTGTAAATGGTGATTTTGGCTGTGACATAGTTAAATCTTGGCAGTTTCAATTTATGGTATAATTTTCATTTCTTTAATAAAATTAAATTATCGAAATAAGTCTCTCAATTGTTGCCCAAAAGATCTTTTTTGTAGCAGCTCTTCCTCAAATGACTTTAGGTCGTCTTGCCGCATTTGGCTAAAAAGTTTGGCCCTAATTAAATAAACAAAGGGGATAACTACCATCATTATAGGGATTAAATAAATTATTTCAACTTCATCAACATCAAAACTTTGTTTTAAAATATTGATTAGTTGGAATACATACATAGAGAGAGGCACTAAAATAATCCAATGCCACCAATGTTTACAAGTGAAGAACCAAATTAGAAGTAGAATAACTGGGATTATCTTTCCTGTTAAAAACCAGGCATATTGATATAGGGAGGGATATTTTGTAGTGAATGTAAAAAGAAAAGTTTCCCAGACTTTTGAGTCACTTGGGAAACTTTCGTAAGCGTAGTATATTAAAGGTGTACATCCTATTATTAAAACAATAGCACCACCTTGTATAAGGCTTTTTTTATCCGGCTGGTGGAACGGTAACCGTCCTTGGGTCGATTTGTTGTGGGGTTTGTTCATCTTGGATTCCTTCTGGGGTACAAGAAGTAAATAATCCTGCGGCAAAAATAGCGGCTACAATAATCAATTTTAAGTTTTTCATTTTAGTAAGTGTTTGTGAGGTTAATACTGGGTCAAACTTACATTCAAAAAACTTAAACATAATAATTATGTTAATTGTATATTTACAGGTTATAATGCAATTAAATACTTTAAAACACATCTTTAATGTTATTTTAAAGTTAATTTTTTAATTTTATTATAAGTGTTGTGCTTTTATTTCATTTTTACGTGCAATTTATTAAGGTTTACTTCAAGTGTTCTTTTGTATCAATTATTTGTTTTGAGGTTTCGTGTTTTGCTTTTTTTTTCAGATTTACATAAGAAAAAGGATATTAGATCCTGTATCCAAAAAGTAATAACTTTTATTTAGACACACGAATGTACGTATTTAATTTAATATTTGCGATTGTATAAAGAAATCAGAAAAGATCCTTTATCTGTTGCCAAAAGTTTTTTTGCGCCCCCAATTCCTCTTCAAAACTTTTCAGATCCTTACCAGCTAATTGGTTTGAAAGCTTGGCTTTAATTAGGTAAACCAGTGGCACAATAACAAGCATTATTGGAAAGAGCCACCATATTTCGACCTCATCCGTAATACGAACGTCATCGTTTATGACACTGAACAATTGAAAGGCAAACATCCCAATAGGGATAAGTATTACGTGGTACCACCAATGCTTGCAAGTAATAAACCAAATAATTAAGAGAAGCATGGGGACAAATTTACCCATCATTGTCCACACGGATACATAAACTTCTTCGTACCAATTAGCTTCATAGGTAAACAAAAAAGTTTCCCACATCTTTGTTTGTGGGAAACTTTCATATGAATAAAAAATATAAGGTGATGCGGCTATTATAAGCGCTATTACACTACCCGTTACTAGGTACTTTGATTTTGCTTTTCTCAATTTGTTGTGGTGATTGCTCATCTTGGATGCTTTCTGGTGTGCAAGAAGCAAATGTTCCCAATGAAAAAATTGCTGCGATAAAAAGGTACTTTACAGTTTTCATAATATAAGTTTTTGTGAGGTTAATAATTCAAACTTAATACGAAAATAAAAAAGCACGTTAATTATCTTTTATATATATTTGCAAGATTTTTTAAAAAATAAGATCCTTGCTTTATAATTTTTGCGATTTGGGGCAAACGATTAAAAAGATAATTATAAATAATATTTTATTCGCTACAACTTTATTTCAAAGGCATTAGTTTTAAGGTTCTACTTCCGTTTTGATTTTTAGTTATGTAAATGGCATCTCTTTTTTCAGGCAATAATTTAGTAATCTTATCTGGCCACTCTATTAATATATAGTTTCCACTGTATAAATAGTCTTCCAAGCCCATATCAAAAGCTTCCGTAATATTTTCAATTCTATAAAAATCAAAGTGATATATAGGTTTTCCGGCCGTATGATATTCGTTTACGATTGAAAATGAAGGACTACTTGATGTTTCATCAATGCCAAGTTGTTTCACAATCTCTTTTATCAATGTAGTTTTTCCAACCCCCATATCGCCATAGAAAAGCAATATTTTAGAGGCTGATTTGGCCAAAATCTGTTCAGCAACTTTGGAAATTTCGATTTGGGTATAAGTAAGTTCCATAGTAAAAACAGAACGAATATAGATAATTTATCAATTAAAACGAAAATTATCTAGTTATTCTCTAATTTTTTAAAATGTTCCAAAAAAATTATTTTGGAATTAAAACCGAAAAGGGAATAATCATTTCTTCCAGCGAAACACCGCCATGCTGATAGGTATTGCGATAATAGCTTACATAATGATTGAAATTATTGGGGTAAGCAAAAAAGTAATCGCCCTTAGCAAAAATGAAGGAACTACTCATATTTATCGTTGGCAAGTGAATGGATTTAGGATCCTTCGCAGCAAGCACTTCTTTATCTTCATAAGTCAAGCTTTTCCCTGTCTTGTACCGTAGGTTTAAACTTGTGTTTTTATCCCCAATTACTTTTGAAGCGTTTTTCACATTGATTGTTCCATGGTCTGTGGTGATTATTAATTTGAAACCCAATCGCGCAGCCTGTTGTATAATCTCGAGCAAAGGAGAATTCTTGAACCAACTTTGGGTCAACGATCGGTAGGATTTGTCATTGGAAGCCAATTCCTTAATAACCTCCATTTCTGTCTTGGAATGCGAAAGCATATCCACGAAATTGTAAACCACAACCGTTAAATCTTCATCTTTATGGCTTTTGAAGTTTTCAACCAGTTTTTTTCCCTGTTTCAAACTTGAAATTTTATGATAGCTCCAGTTCAAATTTAATCCCAATCGTTTCAATTGGGCAGCAAGAAATTCTTCTTCCTTCATGTTTTTACCGCCTTCCTCGGTATCATTGAGCCATAAATCTGGATGTAGTTTTTCCATCTCGCTGGGCATCAATCCCGAAAAAATGGCATTCCGCGAATACTGGGTTGCGGTGGGTAAAATGCTGCAGAAAAGTTCTTCGGAAGTTTTTTTATAAACATTGGCAACCGTTGGCTCAAAAGCTTTCCATTGGTCAAATCTTAAATTGTCAACCACCACAAGTAGGGTTGGAACTCCCTGTTGTAATTGCGGTTGTATTTTTTCTTTGAAAAGGGTGTGAGACATTGTTGGCGCCTCGCTTGGGTTACTGAACCATTTTGGATAGTTTTTATCAATAAATTTGCAAAACTGATTATTGGCTTCCGCTTTTTGCGACTCCAAAATTTCAAACATCCCAGAATCTTCAATGTTTTCCAACTCCAATTCCCAGTAAATCAGCTTTTGGTAAAGATCTTTCCATTCCTCAAAACTGTTCACCATGGAAAGATCCATCGCAATCTTTCGGAATTCCTGCTGATAATTTGACGTTGTTTTTTCTGAAATCAACCTGCTGTGATCAAGATTTTTCTTTAAGCTTAATAGTATTTGATGGGGATTTACGGGTTTTATTAGATAATCGGCAATTTTTGAACCGATTGCTTCTTCCATAATATATTCCTCTTCACTTTTGGTAATCATCACCACGGGAATGGAAGCTTGCAGTTCTTTAATTTCTGCAAGGGTTTCAAGGCCGGTTAGTCCGGGCATGTTTTCATCCAAAAATACAATGTCGAAAGTGTCTTTTTTTATTTCTTCCAAAGCTTCTGAACCGCTTTGTGCCGTAGTTACTTTATAATTTCTACTTTCCAGGAAAAGAATGTGTGGTTTAAGCAAATCAATCTCATCATCTACCCAAAGTACTTTTATGTCGCTCATATATGTATATTTGTCTTTATACTCCGAAGCCTTTGCAAGGGAGTTCAGTTAAATTTAATTTGTAAATAATTCCGCGCTGTTGAGAAGAATTTTCTTCAAAAATAGTCTTGAATTATTCCGAAAAATTTTTGAAGCTATTAATTTAAAGTTAAAGTTTGAAAACCCTTCCTAAGCTTAAAATCATTAACGATCCTATCTATGGTTTTATTACCATACCCAACAAATTGGTTTTCGATTTGATGGAGCATAAATATTTTCAAAGGCTTCGCCGCATTTCGCAAATGGGCTTATCGTATATCGTGTATCCCGGGGCGCACCACACACGTTTTCACCATGCTTTGGGCGCGATGTTTTTGATGCAAAAAGCCGTGCAAGTACTTCATTCCAAAGGAGTAAGCATTTCCGAAAAAGAAGAAAATGCACTTTATATTGCCATTCTCCTGCACGATATTGGCCATGGTCCTTTTTCGCATGCTATGGAAAATAGTATTGTTGAAAACATAAGTCATGAGCAAATATCCCTGCTGTTTATGGAAACCCTAAATCGAAAGTTTAACAAGGGATTAACGCTGGCCATTCAGATATTCAAAGACGAATATCCGAGGAAATTCTTGCATCAATTGGTTTCTGGGCAGTTGGACATGGATCGTTTGGATTATTTAAAACGCGACAGTTTTTACACAGGCGTTCCCGAAGGTACTGTAAATGCGCAGCGATTGATTGCTATGTTGAATGTGAAGAATGACGCATTAGTAGTAGAGGAAAAGGGAATTTATTCGGTTGAAAGCTTCATCATTTCACGAAGGTTGATGTATTGGCAGGTCTATCTTCATAAAACCGGGATTGTGGCCGAGCAGCTTTTGGTGCGGGTTTTGAAGCGGGCAAAGCAATTAACGGCCCAAGGCATTGAACTACCCGCAAGTAACGGCTTGTTGTTTTTTCTGAAAAATAATATCAGTTTAAAAGATTTTTCGGAAGAAGTGCTCGATACCTTTTCAAAATTGGACGATTACGATATTATCTCAGCGATGAAAGCGTGGGTGGGCAATGATGATTTTGTGCTGAAAAACCTTTCAAAAATGCTTCTTAATAGAGATTTGCTAAAAGTGAAAGTAAAACAGGAGCCATTCGCTTTGGAAAAGGTAGAAGAAAAAAGAATGACTTTGATTGAAACTTTTAATATTTCAAAAGAAGAAGCTTCCTTTTTTGTTTTCACCGGAAAGCTGGAAAACCAGGCCTACAGTATGGAAAAGGACACCATCAATTTATTGAAGAAAAACGGGAAGATTATAGATGTGGCAAAAGCAAGCGACCAACTGAATTTGGAGGCACTTTCAAAATCGGTGGTCAAATACTATATGTGCTATCCAAAAAACAATAAGGATAGCTATCGGGGCTAAATCCTTTTTTTCTATTTTTGCAACAATGAAAATTTACGACTCACATCAAATTCATTTAAAGAGTACCGTTTTGTGGTTGCCCATTATTTGCAGTTTATTTAAAAAAATACAACACGCCCAATGAAATTTACAGCAGCCCAAATAGCAGGAATTCTGAACGGTACCGTAGAGGGCGATGAAGACGTAACAGTTTCTAAACTTGCAAAAATTGAAGAGGGAAGTAAAGGTAGCTTAACCTTTCTGGCCAACCCGAAATATACCCATTACATATATTCCACCCAAGCCTCAATAACCATTGTAAATAATGATTTTGTGGCATCGGGTGAATTATCCACAACACTAATACGTGTAGAAAGCGCTTATAAAGCATTTTCGCAATTGTTGGAATATTACAACCAAGTAAAAATGGACAAGACGGGAATTGAAAATCCCGTTTTCATTTCAAAAAGCGCCAAGTACGGTGAAAATCTCTATTTAGGCGCATTTTCATACTTAGGCGAAAATGTAATAATTGGTGATAATGTAAAGATTTATCCAAATGTATATATTGGCGACAATGTTACCATTGGTAACAATTCCGTTCTATTTACTGGTGTGAAGCTCTATTCAGAAACCGTTATTGGCGAATCTTGTGTATTAAACAGCGGGGTAGTTTTAGGTGCGGATGGTTTTGGGTTTACACCAAATGAAAAAGGGGAATACCAGAAAGTTCCGCAAATAGGCAATGTAATTATCGAGGACAATGTAGATATTGGTCCCGGAACCACTATAGACAGAGCTACTTTAGGCTCTACACTTATAAAGAAAGGCGTAAAACTTGACAATCAAATTCAAATAGCCCACAATGTTACAATAGGTGAAAATACCGTAATCGCGGCCCAAACGGGTATTGCGGGTTCCACAAAAATAGGCAAGAATTGTATTATTGGCGGCCAAGTAGGTATTGCAGGCCATATTACCATAGGCGATAATGTAAAAATACAGGCCCAAACCGGTATTGGCAGAAACGTGAAAGACAATGAAACGCTGCAGGGTTCGCCGGCCTTTAATTATGGCGATTTTAATAAAAGTTATGTATATTTCAAAAACCTTCCCAAAATAATGGAAAGGTTCAATATAGTTGAAAAAAAACTAGACAATGAATGAAAGTGTTGTAAAACAGCGCACCATTGGTAAGGAAATTTCCCTTACTGGAGTTGGTTTGCATACAGGCAAAGAAGTAACAATAACTTTTAAGCCTGCTCCCGAAAATCATGGATATACTTTTGTAAGAATTGATTTGGAAGGACATCCCGTAATTGAAGCGGATGCGAATTATGTTGTAAATACCCAGCGCGGAACCAATTTGGAAAAACGCGGGGTTAAAATCCAAACTTCAGAACACGTGCTTGCAGCATTGGTAGGTCTGGAAGTGGATAATTGCATAATGGAACTGAACGCTTCCGAACCACCCATAATGGATGGCTCTTCAAAGTTTTTTATTGAAGCCATTGAAATGGCTGGATTTGTGGAGCAGAAAGCCCCACGCTTAGAATATGTGGTAAAGGAAGTTATTTCCTATTTAGATGAAGAAACAGGAAGTGAAATAATTGTTATGCCCGCCGATGAATACCAAGTAACCACAATGGTAGATTTTGGAACAAAGGTTTTGGGCACCCAGAATGCTTCACTTAAACATATTTCAGATTTTAAGAATGAAATTGCAAATGCACGTACCTTCAGTTTTCTCCACGAAATTGAAATGTTGCTTGAAAATGGCTTGATAAAAGGCGGCGATCTTAACAATGCCATTGTTTATGTGGATAAAGAACTTTCCCAAAGCACGATGGACAAACTTCGCACTGCTTTTGGAAAA
The DNA here is from genome assembly GCA_030690315.1 of Aequorivita sp. Lineage (GTDB taxonomy): Bacteria > Bacteroidota > Bacteroidia > Flavobacteriales > Flavobacteriaceae > Aequorivita. The sequence continues at coordinate 19,445 of JAUYGY010000010.1, read as the reverse complement.
GATACAATCTCGGTAAAACCAAATGGAATCTTGGATAACCTTACTTTGCATTATCCAAATGAGGCAGCTAGACATAAGCTATTGGACGTAATTGGCGATTTGGCATTGGTAGGAACCCGCATCCGCGGAAAAGTTATTGCCAATAAACCGGGGCATTCCGTAAATACCCAATTTGCAAAAAAGCTTTCAAAAATTATAAAACTTGAAAGCAGAAATAACATTCCAAAATTCAATATCAACCAGACTCCTGTAAAAGATGTGAACCAAATTATGGCAATGCTTCCGCACAGACCGCCATTTCTTTTGGTTGATAAAATTATGGAACTGAGTGATACACACGTTGTAGGCCTTAAAAATGTAACAATGAACGAACCTTTTTTTGTGGGTCACTTTCCGGGAGCGCCAGTAATGCCAGGGGTTTTAATTGTTGAAGCAATGGCCCAAACGGGAGGAATTTTAGCATTAAGCACCGTTCCTGACCCAGAAAACTACCTCACTTTTTTTATGAAGATAAACAATGTGAAATTTAAGCAACAGGTAAATCCAGGTGATACCTTAATTTTTGTATTGGAATTAATTTCACCAATCCGTCGTGGTATTGTTCATATGCAAGGAAATGCTTACGCAAATGACAAATTGGTAACCGAGGCTGAATTGATGGCCCAAATGGTAAAAACCAAAAACTTATAAATGTACCGCGCGTCTGTGGGAATCTTTTTTGAAAGGAATATGAAAATGCGCGAACACATTGCACCTATTTTAAAATAATAAAAAAGAAAAATGAATCAACCACTTGCATACGTACATCCGGGCGCAAAAATAGCCAAAAATGTTGTTATAGAGCCTTTTACAACCATTCATAACAATGTTATAATTGGGGACGGAACATGGATTGGAAGCAATGTAACCATTATGGAAGGCGCGCGTATCGGCAAGAATTGCAACATTTTTCCGGGAGCAGTTATTTCTGCCATTCCGCAAGATTTAAAATTTAAGGATGAAGATACCACTGTGGAAATTGGAGACGGCACCACTATCCGTGAATATGTAACCATTAACCGCGGCACTGTTGACCGTGGAAAAACCATTGTGGGGAAAAATTGTTGGATTATGGCTTATTGCCACATTGCCCATGATTGTATTGTTGGCGATAATTGTATTTTTTCAAACAACAGCACACTAGCAGGGCACGTTACAGTTGGCGATCATGTAGTTTTAGCAGGGATGACCGCTGTTCACCAATTTTGTATGATAGGAAACCACGCTTTTGTAACCGGAGGTTCGCTGGTGCGTAAAGATGTTCCACCCTTCGTAAAGGCTGCTCGCGAACCCCTTAGTTATGTGGGAATTAATTCTATTGGTTTAAGAAGAAGAGGTTTCTCTCCCCAAAAAATAACGGAAATACAAAATATTTACAGGCTACTTTATCAAAAAAATTATAATACGTCCCAAGCAACAGGAATTATAGAAGCCGAAATGGAAGCTACACCGGAAAGGGACGAAATACTTCAGTTCATCAAAAATTCCAAACGCGGGATTATGAAAGGGTATTTCAATTCAAACTAATCAGATATTTCAAAAAAATAAATCAAAAAAAAACAGCTAATGGCAACATCATCAGATATTAGAAAAGGACTTTGCATCCGCTATAACCACGATATTTATAAAATAATTGAATTCCTTCACGTAAAACCGGGGAAAGGCCCTGCTTTCGTTCGCACAAAATTAAGAAGCGTTACCACCGGAAAAGTAATAGACAACACTTTTTCCGCAGGTCATAAAATTGATGACGTAAGGGTAGAAACCCACAAATTTCAATACTTATATAACGAAGGAGAAGCATACCATTTTATGAATACAGAAGATTATTCACAAATTAGTTTGATGAAGGATATTCTTGACACTCCCGAATTGATGAAGGAAGGTGAAATAGTAACCGTGCTAATCAATACTGAAGACAATGCGCCACTTTCCGTGGAAATGCCAGCCCACGTAGTATTAGAAGTTACCGCAACCGAACCGGGCATAAAAGGAAATACGGCAACCAACGCTACGAAGCTGGCCACAGTTGAAACCGGAGCCGAAATTAACGTCCCCCTTTTCATAAATGAAGGCGATAAAATTCGAATTGATACTGAAAAAGGACAGTATCAGGAACGTATGAAAGATTAATTAGAAATTTCTAATATTCTAACTATCCAAAAATCTAACAATCCAAAAAGTGAAATTCCCAACACCACAAACTCTTGAAAATATTGCTGTCATAATCGGTTCAGACTATGTTGGCGAAGCTAATTTTCCTGTTTTTGGAATGAATGAAATTCATGTAGTGCAGCCGGGCGATATCGTTTTTGTGGATCACCCCAAATATTACGAAAAAGCCCTACAATCAAAGGCTACCGTAATTCTTATAAATAAAAAAGTAGATTGCCCTCTTGGGAAAGCATTACTTATTTCCGAAGATCCTTTTCGCGATTTCAATAAACTGACGCTTCATTTTAAACCTTTTCAGAATTCGACCAGCGCAATTTCAGATTCCGCGGAAATAGGGGAGGGAACCATTATCCAACCTAACGTTTTTGTTGGTAATAATGTGAAAATTGGCCGCGATTGCTTGATCCATTCCAACGTTTGCATTTACGACAATACCGTTATCGGCAATAATGTAACCATTCACGCAGGGACGGTCTTGGGAAGCGATGCGTTTTATTACAAAAACAGGCCTGAAAAATTTGATAAACTTTTAAGTGGTGGTAATGTGGTGATTGAAGATAATGTAGATCTTGGTGCGCTTTGCACTATCGATAAAGGCGTTACGGCATCAACCACAATTGGTGAAGGCTCAAAATTAGACAATCAAGTACAGGTGGGGCACGATACAATTATTGGCAAACGGTGTTTAATTGCATCGCAAGTGGGAATTGCTGGCTGTGTTGTGATTGAGGATTTTGTAACAATTTGGGGTCAAGTTGGTATTACTAGCGGCATCACCATCGGCGAAAAAGCTGTAATTTCAGCACAAAGTGGCGTAAGCAAATCATTGGCCGGGCACAAATCCTATTTTGGAACCCCAGCAGATGATTTTAGATCAAAATATAAAGAATTGGCTTCTGTGAAGTTAATTCCAGAAATAATAAAAAAATTGGATGAATTATCATGAGCAATAAGGCAAAGGAAATAGTTAGAGACTTTTATAGGTCCGATATTTTAAAGGATGAAACAGTTTTAGAACGTTTCTTTCACCCAGAATTGGTCCTTATCTGGAACAGTGCCAATGGTTTAACCATTATGCATTATGAAGAGATTGTAAACTTTTTTGCCGAAGTGAGAAGATCTTATTTTGATTTAAGACTGGAGGTAAGCCATTTGTTGGCAGATGGTCCTCACGTTACCATTCGCTATAAATACTATATTCGTACCATGGAAAATCCTGATGAGGAATTGGGAATCGCCCATTTCATTGCAATTTGGGAAGTAAAGGACGATAAAATTTACAGAGGCTATCAAGTTAGTCAGCCTGTGACCGACAAAGATTATACCAATGAAAGCTACCACAGAGTTAAGGTTTAATATCTTTTAAATTAGCCTGCAAAAGCCGTATCTTTGCCGCAATTCTTAAAAAATCAAATAGAGATTTTGCTTGAATAATTAATAGAAATAATCAAAAGAAAATAATTAAAAATGAGCGTTTTAGTAAATAAAGATTCAAAAATAATTGTTCAAGGATTCACTGGGAGTGAAGGTACTTTTCACGCCGGACAAATGATTGAGTACGGAACCAATGTTGTTGGGGGCGTAACTCCAGGAAAAGGTGGCCAAAAGCATCTTGACAAGCCGGTTTTCAACACAGTTTCAGAAGCTGTTGAAAAAACGGGCGCCAATACAACTATTATTTTTGTGCCGCCAGCATTTGCTGCAGATGCTATTATGGAAGCTGCTGATGCCGGCATCAAAGTGATTATTACAATTACCGAAGGAATCCCTGTAAAGGATATGATTCTTGTTTCAGATTATATAAAAGACAAAGATTGTCGTCTTATTGGCCCAAACTGCCCAGGCGTTATCACTCCGGGCGAAGCAAAAGTGGGTATTATGCCCGGTTTCGTTTTCAAAAAAGGAACAGTTGGTATCGTTTCAAAATCTGGAACCCTTACCTATGAAGCTGCAGATCAAGTAGTGAAACAAGGCCTTGGTATCACAACTGCTATTGGAATTGGCGGGGATCCAATTATTGGAACCACCACTAAAGAAGCTTTGGAAATGTTGATTATGGATCCCGAAAGTGAAGCAGTTGTAATGATTGGCGAAATTGGAGGTCAATTGGAAATTGATGCTGCCCGCTGGTACAAAAACAGCGGAATAAAAAAACCGGTAATCGGTTTCATCGCTGGTGAAACGGCTCCGGCTGGACGTACAATGGGTCACGCTGGTGCAATTGTTGGCGGAAGCGATGACACGGCACAAGCCAAGAAAAAAGTAATGCGCGAATGTGGCATTCACGTTGTGGAATCGCCAGCGGAAATTGGAAAGAAAGTAAAGGAAGTTTTAGGATAATTCTTCAGATTATAGAAAAAAAGCTCTGTGAAATTCACAGAGCTTTTTTTATGAAGGATACCCAATTCTAGGTTTTTATATTTTCAAGTTTCGGCTTTAAATTTTCATCTAGGAATTCGGTCATGGCATTGTAAAAATCGAAGCGGTTTTCTTCATTCCTAAAACCGTGACCTTCATCTTCTTTCAGCATATACTGAATATGAACTCCCTTTTTCTGAAGGGCTTCAACCATTTGGTCAGATTCGTCTTTGTTTACCCGTGGGTCATTAGCGCCTTGAGCTACAAATAGAGCGGCCTTTATCTTATCAACTTGAAATACCGGACTGTTAGCTTTCATCATAATACTGTCATTTGTATTTGGATTACCAACCATTTCGTAAATCATCTCTTTCATTGGTTCCCAATAGGGAGGAATGGTTTCCATGAAAGTGAACAAATTTGAAACTCCTACATAGTCCACAGCTGCTGCGTACAAATCGGGCGTATTGGTAATCCCTGCCAAGGTAGCGTATCCCCCGTAACTGCCGCCGTAAATAGCTACTCGAGTGGAATCGGCTATTCCTTCATCTATCAACCAATGAACCCCGTCAGTAATATCGTTTTGCATGGTCTGACCCCATTGCTTAAACGACTTTTCCCAAAACTCTCTTCCATAGCCAGTAGAACCTCTAAAATTCATTTGCAATACGGCATAACCTCTATTGGCCAAAAGCTGCACTTCGGGGTTGTAGCCCCAATTGTCCCGTGCCCAAGGACCGCCATGAGGATTGATAATTACCGGTAGATTCTTGGCTTCGCGGCCCACTGGCAATGTTAAATACCCATTTATTGTTAAGCCATCACGACTTGTATATTTTATCGGTGACATGCTAGCCATTTGGTCTGGGTTTAACCATGGGCTTAAATCAGCTATCTTGCGCAACTCATCAGATTGTTTGTCAAAGAAATAATAAGACCCGCGCGATTTATCATTTGCAACATAAACTAAAAATTTATCCTCGTTCTTATTGGATGATGTGATATAATATTCATTGTTTTCACCAATCTCCGTTTCTAATTTAGCATAAAATTCTTTGGTTTGTTCGTCCAAAAACATTTGATGTGTTTTTGCAGTGGTATAACTTATTGAAGTAAGTACTTTTCGTTTATCGGAATAATAAATATTGTTTATATCCACTTCTTCGTGACTGTATATTTCTTCAACCTCCTTGTTTTCCTTAAGGTCGTATTTAACAGCCGCAGTTTTGTCCCTTCCCAAATTTGAAAGGGCATACACCACATGACCATTGTCAAAATCAAAAAATAGCGGCGACAAAGTTTCCTTAAAATTTGTGGTAATAACCTCTTTAAATTTATCGGTTTCATTTGCTCTATATAAAATACTGTTGTTTACGCCGTCAGTTTTTAATGCTAAACGTAATTTCCCATCATGGTCGGTACCCCAACCAGTAATATTTCCAGGGTTTTCATATAAAAGTTTCATTTCCCCTGTATTGATATTTATCCGGTAGGGGTCAAAAACTTGTGGAATTCGCTTGTTAAGCCCAATGATCATTTCATTTTCATTGTTTTCCAGGTCATCAATAATTTCTGCACGTACCCCGTCAAAGGGAGTTAAGCCAATCTCATCATCCCCGTTTTTTGTGATTGAGAAAAGATGGTAATTTTCATTTCCACCATCATCCTTTACATACACCAAACGATCATTGCTAGCCCAAAAATAGCCTGCGATATCTCTGTCTTCGACCTTAGTTACCTGTGTTACTGAATCAGAATCAATTTTCCGAACATGGATGTTCATGCGTTTTTTGTAAGGGGCCATATATGCAAAATGGGTACCATCCGGTGAAATCTGAAAGGATCGTTGTTCCGAATTTTTCATAAAATCCTCAACCGAGATAGTGAGGGGTATAGCCGCAACAATTTCTTTCGACTCTTTGGTTTCCTTACAAGCAGCCACAAAAATTATCAATAAAATAAAAATGATTTTTCTCATAATACAGATTTTGATTAGTATGTTACTAAACTACAACATTTTAAATAAAAAATAGAATGTAAATAAATTACGGTATTAATAAGGCTAGGGCTTCAGAACTTGTTATATTAGTGGTTCAATTTTTTTTCGAATTAAGCTTTTAAAATATGAAATTATTAGAGGGAAAAACAGCAATCATAACTGGCGGTAGCCGCGGAATTGGAAAAGGAATCGTTGAAACTTTTGCCCAGCACGGCGCCAATGTAGCTTTCACATATAGCTCCTCAGCAGAAGCGGCAAATGCTTTGGCAGATGAAGTTTCAAAAACCGGCGTTAAAGCAAAAGCCTATAAAAGTGACGCTGCTTCTTATGACGAATCCCAAAAACTTGCAGAAGAGGTTTTAAAAGATTTCGGAAGTATCGATATTCTTGTAAACAACGCTGGCATCACTAAAGACAATCTGTTGATGCGTATTTCCGAGGAAGATTTTGATAAAGTTATAGAAGTAAACCTAAAGTCGGTTTTCAACATGACGAAAGCCGTACAGCGCGCTATGTTGAAACAGCGAAAAGGTTCCATAATAAATATGAGTTCCATTGTGGGCGTTAAAGGAAACGCAGGACAAACCAATTATGCGGCCTCAAAGGCTGGAATAATTGGTTTCACAAAATCTGTCGCTTTGGAATTGGGTTCCCGAGACATTCGTTGCAATGCAATAGCTCCCGGCTTTATTGAAACAGAAATGACCGGAAAACTTGACGAAGCCACCGTACAGAGTTGGCGCGAAGCCATCCCTTTAAAACGTGGCGGCTCTCCTGAAGATATTGCAAATGCCTGTGTGTTTTTCGCCAGTGATCTTTCTGCTTATGTTACCGGGCAAGTGCTTAATGTTGATGGAGGAATGCTAACGTAATTTTCGATTGTAGATTTTCGATTGACGATTTATGAATACTAATAAAATTTTTAAAAATTTTCCTTTACAATCTAAAATCGTAAATCGTAAATCGTAAATCCGATGTCTACAGAAACCATACTTTATATAATTCTCGCCGGAGTACTGTCAATTGCTCTGGCGGTTTTTATGTATGGCTATAAATCAAAACAAGCGGGCGCGCTGCGCTGGGTTTTTGGAACGCTTCGTTTTATAACCTTGTTTTCAATCTTGCTTTTAATCATCAACCCAAAATTCAAAAGCGAAACCTACACTATTGAAAAACCGAAACTGCCAATTCTGGTCGATAATTCGGCGTCGGTAGGGGAGTTGAACCAAAAGGAAAATGTTTCGGCCTTGCTTCAAAAACTAAAAGAGAATAGGGAATTAAACAACAAATTTGATGTGTCCTATTATTCCTTCGGAAATGATTTCCGCGAAAGCGATTCCCTTTCTTTCGATGAAAAAAACACGAATATTTCCAAAGCACTTTCATCAGCAAATGAACTTTTTAAAACCCAAACCGCGCCCACAATAGTTATAACGGACGGCAACCAAACGCTGGGCAACGACTACGAATTTTCCTCCGCCACCTTTAAAAACCCTATTTATCCAGTAATTCTGGGTGATTCCACAAAATATACCGATCTAAAAATTGAGCAATTAAACACCAATCGCTACGCTTTTTTAAAAAACCAATTCCCTGTTGAAGTAATTTTAACCTACGGCGGCACCAATCCAATAAATTCTGAATTTATAGTTTCACAAGGCGCGGCAACGGTTTATAGAACAAACGTTTCCTTTTCGGAAAACGAGACTTCAAAAACCCTCAATTTTACGCTTCCCGCAAATTCCGTAGGGCTTCAAAAATATACCGCCCAAATCCTTCCGCTGTCGGATGAAAAAAATAAGACCAACAATACAAAACAATTCGCTGTTGAGGTGATAGACCAAGCCACCAATGTTTTGGTAGTCAGCAAAATTGTGCATCCAGATTTGGGTGCCCTCCAAAAAGCAATTACAACAAACGAAAGGCGCACCGTTACTTTTAAAAAACCTACGGAAGCCGTAAGTAGTGTCAATGAGCACCAGCTTGTAATTTTATATCAGCCCGACAGAAGTTTCGCTGCGGTTTTTACTGAAATTGAAAAGCTGAATAAAAACGCTTGGGTTATTTCGGGTTTGCACACAGATTGGTATTTTCTGAATGGCGCCCAGGACAATTTCAATAAAGAAGCTTCAAACCAAAGCGACGATGTTCAAGCGGAATTAAATTCCAACTATGGCACTTTTGCCGTGGAAGATATTGGTTTTGAAAGTTTCCCGCCCTTGCACACAGAGTTTGGCGCGTTGACTATCAGTGTTCCAAATGAGGTGATGCTGGGACAAACCGTAAGCGGTATTTCCAACGGAAATGCTTTGCTAGCCACAATGGAAATAAACGGCAAGCGGGATGCAATTTGGGATGGCGAAGGCTTTTGGCGCTGGCGGGCAAGTAGTTTTTTACAGACGGAAAGTTTCCAGGGTTTTGATGATTTTATAGGAAACCTTGTGCAGTATTTGGCATCAAACAAGCGCCGGAGCAGGCTTGAAGTTTCTTCGGAAACGTTTTATTACAACAACAATCCCATCAAGATTTCAGCCCAGTATTTCGATAAAAACTATGTATTTGACGGTCGAGCCTCGTTGAATATCACTGTAAAAAATGCTGAGACTGAAAAACAGACCATTTTCCCAATGCTTTTGCGGAATAATTATTTTGAAGTGGATCTCAATAGCTTAACAGCTGGAGAATATACCTATACAGTTTCGGTTGCAAATGAAGCGGTTTCAAGTAGCGGCAATTTCACGATATTGGATTTTAATGTGGAGCAACAATTCCTCAACGCTGATGTTTCCAAACTTAGGCGTGTTGCACAAAACACCAAAGGAGAAGCCTATTTTGTAACCCAAAACGATGTCTTAATTAATGCGCTGATTGCCAATACTAACTATCAAAACATTGAGAGAAGCGAACAAAAAGTGGTACCTTTGATCGATTGGAAATATCTCCTCGCGCTTATCGTTCTTGCCCTCGCTGCTGAATGGTTTATCAGAAAATATAACGGACTCATTTAATAATAGTAATCACTAATAAAATTATATAGAATGGAAAAATTACCCAAACTAACAATACCCGTAATCGTAGGAATCGTTTTGCTTATTATTTTAGTGGCAAAATCATCCGTAACAATTAATTCTGGGCATGCCGGAGTTTTATATGAAACCTTTGGAAATGGGGTAGTAACAGATGAATCGCCGCTTGGCGAAGGTTTTCACGTAATTGCACCATGGAACAAGGTTTTTGTTTACGAAGTACGTCAACAGGAGCTAAGCGAGAAGATGCAAGCGCTTTCATCTAACGGACTTGAAATTAAGATTGACGCCTCGGCCTGGTACCAACCTATAGGTGCCGATATTGCAAAACTTCATCAAGAAAAAGGGGAGGACTATTTGCAACGTGTTATACAGCCTGCTATTAGAAGTGCAGCAAGAAGCGTTGTGGGGCGTTATACTCCAGAGCAACTTTACTCTAGTAAGCGGGACGCAATTCAAGAGGAAATTTTTGAGGAAACGAGTAAGATTTTGAGCAAACAATACATACAATTAAATGAAATTTTGGTGCGTGACGTAACGCTTCCTCCCACAATTAAGGACGCAATTGAACGAAAACTTCGCCAAGAGCAGGAATCTTTGGAATATGAATTCCGTTTGGAAAAAGCAACCAAAGAGGCTCAAAAAGTGCGGATTGAAGCCCAAGGAAAGGCAGATGCAAATGCTATTTTAAGTGCCTCATTAACCGATAAAATTCTTCAGGATAAAGGAATTGATGCTACATTGGAACTTGCAAAATCTCCAAACGCCAAAGTGGTGATTGTTGGTTCGGGCGAAAGTGGGTTGCCTTTGATTTTGGGGAATAATTAATCCTCACATATTCGATAGACTCCCAACTCTTTGAATATTATTTTCTTTTACTAAATTTGAAAAGGAATTATATTTCATTGCGGAGATATGCGGTATAGCCGCAAGAGGAGTTTCGCAAATATACATGTTAGCAATAAGCAGTGATATGTCACTTCAAGAAAAGGATTGGTAAATTGATAATTTTGTATCTTTGATTAAAATCTAAATAAAATGAATTTAGAAGCTCGAAAAATAGAATTTGTACAGGAATTTTTAAAACTTCAAAGCGAAGAAGCGGTTTCACGTCTTGAAAAAATATTGAGAAAAGAAAAAATGGCTTCAGATGAGCGAAAATTTGAACCAATGACTCAAGATGAATTAAATAAACGTATTGACCAATCGGAATCTGATTTCCGAAACAATCGATTCAAAAATAGCTCTCAACTTATAGCCAAATACGAATAATGGTATTTAAAATTGTTTGGTCTGCATTCGCAGAAACTCAACTTGACGAAATCTACGAATATTACGAAAAGAAAGCCAGCTCAAAAATTGCTAAAAAACTTCTTAAAGGAATTATCAACGAATCAAAAAAGTTGGTAAAAACACCACAAATTGGACAAGAAGAGGAATTACTAATACCGAGAAGAATTCATTATCGATATTTAGTTTACAAAAACTACAAACTGATTTATTCGGTGGATGCGGACAACGGATTTGTAAAAATTGCTGATGTTTTTGATACTCGACAAAATCCACCCAAACTGAAACGGACAAAATAAAAGCAGTTGCAACAGCGATTGGCGGACAAAAATCTCCAAACGCCAAAGTAGTGATAGTTGGTTCGGGCGAGAGTGGGTTGCCTTTGATTTTGGGGAATAATTAAATATATTTCAATATTAATGATGCCTGATTTTTATAAATACGTTTATTATCGAATTTATTCATGGAATTATTATTTATGGAAAAATCAGACATTGGCTGCATATAATTCAACGATAGGTTTAAGTTTTAGTGTAACAGCATTTTTCTTTTGCGTTAATTTTTTTATTAAATGTCTTATAGATTCAAGTATTCCTTCAATATTTGATAATATTTTTATTTCAATTGGATTTGTTGGAGTTATATTTTTTATCAATTATATGCTATTTGAGCAAAATGATAAATATTTGGAGTTAGCTGAAAAGTACGATTCTCATAAAGAGAATAGAACTAATTGGTTTATAAACGGATTCTTAGCTTTTTCATTAGCCTTAGCACCAATTCTTTTTTTTATTTTTCTATTATAATTTCAAAGAATTTATTCTAAAAAAAATCCCCAGTGTTCACTAAACTCTACTAATCAGTTTTCTGAAAAGATTTTATAATCACCAAACCACAAACTACGGCCACAGCAGTTAATCCAAAGGCTAAAAGATTATTGCCATATATGAAATTTCCTATGGCGAACAATGAACAATAAACACCCACAACCCCCGCAAAAAATCCAAGAATCTTCATTCCAAATCCTTTGAATTTGGATTCGTTACCAAATATCAGACTGTTGAAGCTGTTGAGTGTTTCCGCCTTGGATGGTTTAGTTACTAGGGTTACAAACACCCAACACACCGTAGTGATCGCTACGGTTAAAACCAATTGCCAATGGCCTGCTATGTCAATCATTGGGGTTTCCATTTTTCCGTTTATAAAGAAGAAAGCCGCGATTATAAAGGAAATAACCATCGCCGCAATTTCGCTATAAGGGTTTATTCGGCTCCAAAACCAGCGCAGAATAAAGAGCAAGCCGGTTCCAGCTCCAATTGAAAGCAACAAGTTGAAACCGTCACGGGCTTCTTCCAAATCCAGCGCCAATAAACCAGCAAATACCATCATTAAAACCGTGGAAATTCTTCCCACGGCAACTTGTTCCTTGCCTGTTGCTTCTTTCCGAATGAAGCGGACATAAAAATCATTCACCACATACGAGCTTCCCCAATTTAGGTGCGTGGAAATAGTACTCATAAATGCAGCGATTAATGATGTAATCACAATTCCCAATAAGCCAGCCGGTAAAAAGGTGAGCATAGCGGGATAGGACAAATCGTTTTTCACCAACGCCGGATTGAAATTGGGAAAAGCAGCCTGTAAACTTTCAATATCTGGGTAAATGATTATAGACGCCAGCCCAATAACAATCCAAGGCCAGGGGCGAATGGCATAATGCGCAAAGTTGAAAAATAGGGTTGCCCAAGTGGCGTGCTTTTCATTTTTTGCGGCCAGCATTCGTTGGGCAATATAACCCCCACCGCCCGGTTCAGCACCGGGGTACCAAACGCTCCACCATTGTACCGCCAGCGGAACTATAAGCAGTGGAATCAATAATTCAGGTTTTGAAAAATCTGGAAGCATGGCCGTTTTGGCAGCCACGGCAGGTGTGGAGAGGAGTTTTTCAATCCCGCCAATTTCTGGCATATTTACAATGTAAATTGTCGCCCAAATACTACCTACCATTGCAATAATGAATTGTACAAAATCCGTTAGCAAAACGCCTTTCAAGCCCCCAAAAGCTGAATAAATAACCACTACGGGCGAAGCGATCAGCAATACTTCATAATCAGATAAACCGAACATAACGTGCCCAATTTTGATAGCGGCCAAGCATACATTCGCCATAATAACGATGTTGAAGAATATCCCTAGATATATTGCTCTAAATCCCCTTAAAAAAGCGGCGCTCTTCCCACTGTATCGCAATTCATAAAACTCCAAATCGGTTGTTATTCCGCTTCTTCGCCACAATTTTGCGTAGAAAAACACCGTCAGCATTCCTGTTAAAAGAAAACTCCACCAAATCCAGTTGCCAAAAACGCCATCTTCCCTAATTACTCCCGCCACAAAATTTGGCGTATCAGCCGCAAAGGTTGTGGCAACCATACTTACGCCCAGCAGCCACCAAGGCATGTTTCTATTGGATAGAAAAAAGGATTTTGAGTCTTTTCCAGATTTTTTCGAGACAACCAGCCCGATTACCAAAAAAACAATCAAGAATAAAATAATAATAATCCAATCAAGCGTGGCTAAGTGCATAAGATTTGTTGGTTTTGCAGTGGTTCAAAATTGCTTGGGTTAAAGTAAATAAATAGAATCAAAAATTAATAAATCGTTAAATTTAATATTCACAGTTTTTTGAACAGTGTTTTTGTTTAGATTTGCCTTCACAATTATGAACAGAACAATTTTGCATCATCACCATATTAATTTCTTTGCTCACGCGAGGTGATATGGTTATTGTGTAAATTCCACAATATTCAAAACCCGTTTGAGCAATCAAACGGGTTTTTTTATGCCCTCAACTCAACTAAAACAACTTATTAAAATGAAAAAATTAAAAATCGCTGTACAGAAATCCGGACGACTTCACGATGAATCGCTTGCATTATTAAAGGATTGCGGAATTTATATAGACAACGGCCGCGACCAATTGAAAGCACCAGCTACCAATTTTCCTTTGGAAATATACTATCTCCGCAACGGTGATATTCCCCAGTATTTAAAAGATGGGGTGGTTGATTGTGCCATAATTGGAGAAAATTTATTAATTGAAAAAGGAGGCGACATAACGATTGCCGGGCGATTGGGCTTTTCAAAATGTAGAGTTTCGCTGGCGGTTTCCAAAATTTTTGAATATGATTCCATCAAAGATTTAAACGGAAAAAGAATAGCTACAAGTTATCCCGAAACAACACGAAACTATTTAAAGGAAAAAGGAATAGAAGCAGAACTTCATATAATAAATGGCAGTGTAGAAATTGCTCCAAACATAGGGCTGGCAGATGCCATCTGTGATATCGTGAGCAGTGGAAGCACCTTGTTCAAAAACAATTTAAAAGAGGTGGAAGTAATCTTAAATAGCGAAGCTGTGCTTGCCGTTTCACCCACTATTTCAGAAAAGACGAATAAAATTCTGGATAAACTACATTTCAGAATTCAATCTGTACTGCAAGGGCGCGACTCGCGTTATGTGCTTTTAAATGCTCCAAATGATAAAATTGATGAAATTATAAAACTTCTCCCGGGAATGAAAAGCCCAACCTTGCTCCCTTTGGCCGAAGAAGGCTGGAGCAGCATCCATTCCGTTGTGAATAGAGATACTTTCTGGGAAGTTATTGAAGAACTCAAAGAAGCCGGAGCCGAAGGAATTTTAGTATGCCCGATTGAAAAAATGATTTTTTGAAGTACGAATTACGAAGTACGAGCGACGAAGTAGGAGCGACGAATGAAGTACGAATTGCGAGCGACGAGCTACGAGCGATGAACGAAGTGCGAATTACGAGCTACGAACGACGAGCGACGAAGTACGAACGACGAATTACGAGCGACGAATGAAGTACGAATTACGAGCGACGAGCTACGAGCGATGAACGAATTACGAATTACGAGCTACGAACGACGAGCGACGAGCGATGATCGAAGTGCGAATTACGAGCGACGAATTACGAGCGACGAATTACTAGCGACGAAAGACGAACGAAAAATAAAACCTTTGAATTATAAAAATGAAAACTATAAAATATCCAAAACCTGAAACCTGGAACGATCTTTTAAGGCGCCCCACTCAAACCTTTGCCGATGTGGAAGCAACGGTAAACGAAATATTTTTTGAGGTAATTGCGAAAGGCGATATGGCCGTAAAAAAATATACCCAACTTTTTGACGGTATTTCAATTGAAAATCTTTTGGTCTCGAAAACGGAAATATCAATTGCAGAAAAGGAAATACCCCAAGACTTACGGGATGCTATAAATCTTGCAAAAGCCAACATTGAAAAATTCCACAGCGCCCAAAAAACCGAAAAGATTACTGTAGAAACAACGGAAGGTGTGGTTTGCTGGCAAGAAAAACGCCCCATCCAAAAAGTTGGGCTCTACATTCCGGGCGGTTCCGCGCCTTTGTTTTCAACGGTTTTGATGTTGGCCATTCCTGCAAACATCGCCGGCTGCAACGAAATTATTTTATGCACTCCCCCAAATAAAGAAGGAAAGATCAATCCCGCAATTCTCTACGCCGCGAACCTTTGTGGGGTATCAAAAATATTTAAGATCGGCGGAATCCAGGCTATCGCAGCAATGACTTTTGGAACGGAAACAGTGCCCGCAGTGTATAAAATATTCGGTCCAGGAAACCAGTTTGTAACGGTCGCAAAACAAATTGCAACAAAACATGGTGTGGCGATAGACATGCCCGCCGGCCCTTCGGAATTACTTGTTTTTGCAGACGACACCGCCATTGCTTCCTTCGTGGCTTCCGATCTTTTATCGCAGGCTGAACACGGCGCAGACAGCCAAGTAATTTTGGTTACAACTTCAGAAAAACTTTTGGTTTCTGTGGAAAAGGAAATTGAAAAACAACTTCAAGTGCTGCTGCGTAAACCCATAGCCGAACAAGCAATTGATAATTCAAAATTGATTTTAGTGGAAACTGTTTCCCAAGCAATGGATTTGATAAACGAGTATGCGCCAGAACACTTTATAGTTGTTTCAAAAGACGAAGATTTTTTTATTGAAAAAATCAAAAATGCGGGCTCAGTTTTTTTGGGCAATTACACTCCCGAAAGTGCTGGCGATTACGCATCGGGAACAAACCACACTTTGCCAACAAACGGCTATGCCAAGCAATATAGCGGTGTAAATCTGGACAGTTTTACGAAAAGTATGACGTTCCAAAAGATTTCAAAAAAAGGAATCCAAAATATCGGAAAAGCAATAGAAATAATGGCCGAAGCCGAAGGGTTGCAAGCCCATAAAAATGCGGTGAGTTTAAGGTTGGAAAGTTTAAAAAAGTTGAATGATGAATAAGGCCATTTTTAATATAAATACTTTAATACGCCCTAACGTGCTAAAAATGAAATCCTACAGTTCCGCGCGCGATGAATTTAAGGATTTTAGTAGCGAAATGATTTTCCTCGACGCAAACGAAAATCCGTTTGACACAGACGTAAACCGTTATCCCGACCCGCAGCAGCAAAAATTAAAAAGATTGCTTTCAAAGCAGAAAAGCATTCCAACCAATCAAATTCTTTTGGGGAATGGAAGCGATGAAGTGCTCGATTTAATTTTCCGCGCGTTTTGCGAACCTGCAAAAGACAACGTTATAACCCTCCCGCCAACCTACGGAATGTATAGCGTTTTAGCCAATTTGAACAATATTGAAAATAGGGAAGTGCTTTTGGATGAAAGCTTCCAACCAAAAACTGATGAAATTCTAAAAAATGTAGATAAGCATACGAAACTGTTATTCATTTGCTCCCCCAATAACCCAACGGGCAATTTAATCGCTTCTGAAAAAATACTGAACCTGCTCAACACCTTTAATGGAATAGTGGTTATTGATGAAGCGTATATTGATTTTTCAAAAGCGGAAAGTTGGATTTCAAAATTGAACGAATTTCCAAATTTAATAGTCACCCAAACTCTTTCAAAAGCTTATGGAATGGCAGGAATACGGTTGGGGATTTGTTACGCTTCAGCGGAGATAATCGCGGTGTTGAACAAAATAAAACCTCCGTATAATATTAATGAATTAACACAAAACAGAGCTGTTGAACAACTTAGAAATAGTAAAGAAGTTGAAGCTGAAATCGCTTTATTAGTAGAAGAAAGAGCCCAAATACTTAAAGCTTTGGTCAAGGTTAGATTTATTGAAAAAATATATCAAACCCACTCTAATTTCATTCTGATAAAAGTTGACGATGCAGAAAATCGTTACACCCAATTGTTGGAAAAAGGAATTGTTGTACGAAATAGAAATACACAACCGCTTTGCGAAAATACACTTCGAATAACCATTGGAACCCCATCGGAAAACAAAAAACTAATCACCATTTTAAAAGAATTGTAAAAATGAAAAAACACGTACTGTTTATAGACCGTGACGGCACATTGATAAAAGAGAGTGGGGATGAGCAAATTGATGCTTTTGATAAAATGATTTTTTATCCGAAAGTGTTCACCTATCTCGGAAAAATCGCAAAGGAATTGGATTTTGAATTGGTTATGATCACCAATCAAGATGGGTTAGGAACCGATTTATTTCCCGAAGAAACCTTTTGGCCCGTGCATAATTTCATAATGAAATCCTTTGAAAATGAAGGGATACTATTCGCGGAAGTATTTATAGACCGAACTTTTCCCCACGAAAAAGCCGACACCCGCAAACCCGGAACCGCATTGCTGAAAAAGTATTTCTCGCAGGAATACGATCTTCAAAATTCATTTGTAATTGGAGATAGATTGACTGATATGGAACTGGCGAAAAACCTGAATGCCAAAGGAATTTTTATAAATGACGAAACTAATTTAGGAACCACCGAAATTTCTTTAAAGGCTGAAGAGCTTCAACAATACATCGCATTTGAAACCAATGATTGGCAACGCATTTATGAGTTTTTAAAATTGAAACAGCGCATTTCAGCAATTGATAGAAAAACTAATGAAACCGATATTTCAATAAAACTGAATTTAGACGGAACGGGCAAAAGCGCCATAAATACGGGCATCGCATTTTTTGATCATATGCTGGATCAATTAGCACGCCACGGCCAAATGGATTTGGAAATCACCGTAAAAGGCGATTTGGAAGTAGATGAGCACCACACAATTGAGGACACCGCAATTGCTTTGGGCGAAGTTTTTAATAAGGCTTTGGCTGATAAATTGGGAATGGAGCGCTACGGCTTTTGCCTGCCAATGGACGACTGTTTGGCACAGGTTACCATTGATTTCGGGGGTAGAAATTGGCTTGTTTGGAATGCCCGCTTCAATCGCGAAATGATTGGACAAATGCCTACGGAAATGTTTCAGCATTTCTTTAAAAGTTTTACTGACGGCGCAAAGGCAAATCTCAACATAAAAGCTGAAGGCACTAACGAACATCACAAGATTGAAGCCATTTTCAAAGCATTTGCAAAGGCAATAAAAATGGCGGTAAAACGCGATGCTGAAAAAATGATTTTACCCTCAACTAAAGGGAGGCTTTAAAACGAAATACGAAGTACGAGCGACGAACGACGAGATATGAAGTACGAAATACGAAATACGAAGTACGAGCGACGAAGTACGAGCGACGAGCGACGAGCTACGAAATATGAAGTGCGAAATACGAAGTACGAGCGACGAAGTACGAGCGACGAACGACGAGCGACGAAATACGAAATATGAGCGACGAGCTACGAAATACGAAGTACGAGCGACGAACGACGAACGACGAAATACGAAGTAAGGAATCCCCAATTAAACAATTACCCAGTTAAACAATTACCCAATTAAACAATTACCCAAAATAATGAAAATCGTAATAATAAACTACGGCGCAGGGAATATTCAGAGTATAAAATTTGCATTTAAAAGGCTGGGGGTTGATGCCATTCTGTCTAATGATGAACGTGAAATCCGTACTGCAGATAAAGTTATTTTTCCCGGTGTGGGTGAGGCGAGTAGCGCAATGAAAAAATTGAAAATTTCGGGGCTGGATGAGATAATCCCGACGCTGGAACAACCCGTTTTGGGAATCTGTTTGGGAATGCAACTCCTGTGCAATTCTTCCGAAGAAGGAAATACGGAAGGATTGGGAGTTTTTGATGTAAATGTGCTAAAGTTTTCCGGCAATGTAAAAGTGCCCCAAATAGGGTGGAACCAAATAGCAAACTTGAAATCAGCGCTGTTCGAAAATATTTCAGAAAATGAGTTTATGTATTTGGTACATAGTTATTATGCGCCTTTATGTAAAGAAACCATTGCGACTTCAGATTATGGAATTGAGTATGCATCGGCTTTGCAAAAGAACAATTTTTACGGCGTGCAATTCCACCCAGAAAAAAGCAGTACTGCCGGAGAACAAATCTTAAAGAATTTTCTAAATCTAAAAATCCAACAATAATCAATAATCAATTATCAATAATCAATAGCCAATAGCCAATAACCAATAATCAATAATCAATAATCAAAATTAATAAATTACAGATTACAGCGTAAATAACCATAAAGGCACAGAGAGCACGGAGTATT
>JAUYGY010000051.1 GCA_030690315.1 Aequorivita sp. | reverse complement strand
CAATCTCTGCAGGAATACCGGCAGCGTAGTGTGGTTCTCCAATGGTTGGGAAATCCAGCAACAGTTCCATTTTGTCACCGGTTATGTCAAACAACTGTGCAGACTGGGTAACCTCAGGTCCTGTGGGCAAATATCTATCTTTTGTAATCTTGTTCAAAGCAACAAAATACTTCCCGAAAGGCTTACGTGAGTTTCCTCCAGGAATCATCCCGTGGCCAACAGAGTAAAACACTGGCTGACGATCCAAAACTTCCCAAGTTCCCAATTTCCACTTTACAACTTCTGAAGAGATAAAGAAGGTGGTATACGCATTACCTTTCCCGTCAAATTCGGTGTGCAATGGTCCTAGGCCTGGTTGCTTCACGGTTCCGGCAAGTACATCTTCAAATTTTAATATTGGAATACCGTACGCTTCGCCATCAAATTTTTTGTTTTCGATAGCTGCAAGCATTTTGGTGAACGAATGCACTGTTAAGTCAGCAGAAAGTTTTCCGTTACCTATAATGTATTCTCCAGTTGGATCTACGTCACAACCGTGAGGCGATTTTGGAGTTGGAAGAAAGTAAACTGCACCTGGAACATCCAGTGGGTTTACGGTAAGCACTTCCTTCAACATAGTTGAGGTAGCTGAATGGGTTTCATCATTATAAATGTTGTGTGCATAATTTGCAGGAACTTTAGTTCCACCGCCATTATTCACGTATTCTTCAATTTTTTTCCAGTTTACGGCTGCAATAAAATCTTTATCGTTTTGTGATGCGTTTACTTCCAACAGAGTGTTTGCTTCTTCAGTATTATAAGTGGTAAAGAAGAACCAACCGTGCGATTTGTCGCGACCAGGGTGTGAAAGGTCATAATCAAAACCAGGCATCATCAATTGAAATTTTATTGCCATACGGCCACTTTCAGGGTCTACGCTGATAAATGAAAGAGAACCTTTAAAGTTTCCTTTATAATCTTTAATAGGCATATCGCGCTGTGGGATTGGCACAGAGAAACGAGTTCCAGCAACTACATATTCCGTGTTTTCAGTAACGAAAGAAGAACTGTGGTTCCCCGCGCTGTTTGGCACTTCAAGAATTTCAGCAGTTTCAAAAGTGGTTAGGTCAATTCGTGCAATACGTGGCGTGTTGTTTTCATTGATGAAAACCCAACGTCCATCCAGTTCACCATTGGTCTGTGAAATGTCTGGGTGATGGCTATCACCCCAAGGCACAAAGCCAAAAGAAGTTTCCAACATTGGCTTACTTTCTTCATTATAACCATATGCCTTTTCAGGGTCTTGGGAAAATACGGGAATTACCTTAAACAAACGTCCAGAAGGTAACCCATAAACAGAAAGCTGTCCGCTGAATCCTCCAGAAATAAAGGCATAATATTCATCGTGCTCTCCTGGAGCTACGTACACTTTTTCAGCTGCATTGGTGGCCAAGCCGCCCTGCCCCTTGTTTCCTTTTTTGTTTTCGCCATTGTTACAGCTCACCAAACCGGCAACCATAACGAGGGAAACTAAAATATTAATTGTTTTTTTCATTGCTCTATTGTTTAAATTATATTGTTCAATTAATTAGTTTGCTGGTAAAATCACTTTATCTACCACGTGCACAATTCCATTGCCGGCTGGTATGCTGGCGACAATTTTGGCACCGCCCACAAACACATCATCGCCAATAACCTCTACTGCGATATTTTCATTACTCGCCTGCCCCAGCTTTTTAAATTTTTTCAAAAAGTCTTTGGAATAGTTTCCCGGCGTTACATGATTTTTTAAAATGTAAGCTAGTTTTTCTTTATTTACAGGTTTCAGAAGTTCCTCCACAGTTCCAGCTGGTAAAGCATCAAAGGCTGCGTTGGTTGGAGCAAAAACCATCAATGGGCCCGCATTTACCAACGCATTTTCCAATTCCGCTGCTTGAACTGCAGCTACAAGTGTTGTGTGCACTGGAGACCCGATTGCTATTTGAAGCACATTTGGTTTTGATTCGTCATTTTCAATAAATGCCTGTCCCTGTTTTTGTGTTGAGGCACTAGTTGTTGCGGAGCTCTCAATAGCAGATCCGTCACCTTCGGTTTTTGTTTCATTTTTACAAGCTGAAAACACTAGTAATGTAGCTGAAACAAATAGCAGTTTGGTTATTGTTTTCATTGGTTTGGTTTTTTTTAAACCTTGCAGGGCCTACACCCTACAAGGCGGTTTGGTTGTTTAAGTGTATATTAAAGGGTTCTAAAATATTCCAATACCTGTCTGGCCTCTTCCTCTGTTAGCCCTTGATTAGCCATAGGTGAGCCATTGAATTCCATCAAAAGTGCTTTTGCTAATGGATCTTTTTGGGTCATTTCCTCAGGATTTAAAATCATGTTCATTATCCATTCTGGGGTACGTCTTTCAAAGATTCCCGTTGGCGCTGGGCCAACAAATTTTTTATCGGGCTTGTGGCATGCCATACATTTTGTTTTGTAAACTTCCATTCCTTTCGCAGCCATTGCTTGGTCAATTGTAGAGGCTAATTCCAAGCTTTTAATAGGACCAATTCCTTTATTGGTCAAATCAATTGTTTCGGAGGCTTTGGTGCTTGACGCCGCTGATTCTTCCACAGGGGTTTCTGTTGCAGGTTTTTGACCAATTTGAATACTATCTTCTTTTTTTTCTTCTTTTCCGCCACAGCTTATCAAGGTTACGATTGCAATTGCGGCTAGTGATTTCATTATATTTTTCATAGTTGCTTAAATTAATTTATGCCACAAAATTAGTCTGAGAAAAAGGTTTATAATATGACTAAAATCATATATGGGATATTTTTATCTTATAATTTTATTTTTAAAACCAACTGAGATTAAATACTTTGCAGCAAACAAATATTTATACTTTTTGCGAAGGAGTTTATGACGTAAATCATTTTATAAATTATTCTGTAAATTTACTTTTGAAGAAATCAAACTTTATGAAAAACATCCTTTTGCCCACAGATTTTTCAGAAAATTCAATAAATGCAATACAATTCGCCATGCATTTTTTTGAAGGGGAAACGTGTATCTTTCATATTCTTAATTCGCAAAAACCATCTAGCTACATCACTGCCGATGTACTTTACGGCGCTCCTGGCACTTCTGTTTATGAAGGTGTTTTAAACGACAATAAAAAGGAACTTGAGAAAATGGTTCAATTTTGTGAGTCAATTTCAATAGGCGAAAATTTCACATTCCATCCAAAACTTGATTTTGACTCTATTGTAGATGCCGTAAACCAAGCTGTTGCGCAGAATAAAATAGACCTAATTGTTATGGGCACTAATGGTGCAACCGGTGCCGCTGAAGTTATTTTCGGGAGTAATGCCTTACAAATAATACGAAATGTTGATTGTCCCGTTCTTGCAGTTCCCCAAAACTATTCCTTTATAAAAATTGAAACTGTTTTGCTATCCCTAAATTATCAATATGATTTGGCTGGAAAATCGCTCAATGTTATTTCAGAAATAGTGAAGAAATATAGCGCCTCTTTAAAAATTCTTGAAATAGAGGAAGAAAATGTAAAGCTCAAAGATCAAAGAAATCACATTGAAGAAATTTTCAAAGAAATCGATTTTGAACGTTTTTCTATAAAGAATATTCCTGCATCAATTGCTATTAATGCATTTGAACAACTAATACCCGTTCAGCTTCACGTAATGGTGGTAGAAAGTAAAAGTTTTTTAGATCGCTTTATTTTCGGGTCAGATACCTCAAAAATTAGCTATGGGTCAAGAATTCCTCTTTTGGTATTGCACTAGTGCATTTTTTTGAACCCTATTTTACAATCAAAAGATTGTTTTTTTTGAGGGAACGTATCAGTGTTTTTACATAATCGCGAATTGTGGTGGCAGCCACAGGTGGATCAACAATATCTATTTTTCCGCGCCAAATTAAATCCTGATCCTTGCCAGGGCAAAGGCAGTAAAGCGAAGTTTCTGTGTTATAAACAGAATAATCCTCGGTATGTCCACTGCCATAAACTGGCTTGTTTTCATTATAGTAAACCTGAAATGATTCAAAAGATTTTGCAAGGTTTCTGTATGACTGCGTAATGGTAACCTTGCTTTCCTGCCCCGTAACTTTTGAAAAAAGCACTGCATCAAAACCTGCTTTTAAAAGATCTTTTTCAATAGTTTCCAAATTTTCTTCAGACTGATTGTTTTCAATGAAAGTACTTCCAAAAATATCAACACTTTTCACGGCTATTACATTTTCGGCTTCCAAAGCTTGCACAAGGCTATACTCAAATTGGCGCTGCATGTCTCCATCCGGCGTCAAGCCCACTACTAAAACCTTATTTGCCTGAAAATTTGGGGTTTCAGTATTTACATATTCATCCACCAAACGGCTGGATGAACAGCCGTAAAACAGAAATGTGAAAAGTAAAAAAGTAAATAATCTTTTCATAACTTTTATTTTGAATGAGCTACCCCTTAAAGTATTCTTATGTAAATATACGGTTCTCTATTTCAAAATTTGTAGCTATCGAAAAAGATGAAATAAAACTATATTTTTTCAAAGGTTTCAGAAATGATATCTGTCAATAATCAAAAATATGTTTCAAAATATTTCTAAAAATCTGTTGTGCAAAGATATATTATGTACCTTTGTTAACCAAATGGTTAAACCATAAAGTTGAAAAATGGCAAAAACAAATAAAAATCAGGATACCGAAGGGCAAATATTAACCGCTGCCAAAAACGTGTTTCAAAAAAAAGGAATGGACGGCGCGCGAATGCAGGAAATTGCCGATGAAGCAGGCATAAACAAAGCAATGCTGCACTACTATTACCGCAGTAAACAATTGCTTTTTGAAGCGGTTTTCAGCAACGCTTTTTCCCTTTTGGCACCGCAACTGAATAAAGCTTTAAATGACGATTCATCTATTGAAGACAAGGTGAAAAACTTCACCAACAATTACATTTCTTTTATTTCGAAACACCCTTATTTGCCCAATTTCATCATTCAGGAATTGAACCGCAACCCTAAATTTTTTGAAAAAATTCAACAAAACGCCGCTTTTCCAACCCTTGAAAAATTTAAAACCCAAGTGACCGAAGAAGTGGAAAAAGGTATGTTGAAGCCCATTGATGGCGAGCAGCTTTTTATAAATATTATATCGCTGAATATTTTTCCATTTGTGGCATCTCCTTTAATAAAAGGTATTCTGAAAATTGATGACAAGGGTTTTAAACAATTGATGGAACGGCGCAAAACTGATGTTTCGGAGTTTATTATCAATTCCATAAAAAAGTAAAAAATGAAAAGACTATTGTTCCTGTTTCTCAGCTTTGCCCCACTACTTGGCTTCGCACAGCAAGTATTGACTTTGGACGAATGTTACACCCTTGCTGAAATTAATTATCCTTTGGCAAAACAAACCACTTTATTGGAAGAAAAAACAAAGTCTGAAATTAAGATTTTGGAAAAAGAAAGACTTCCAAAAATAGATTTGAATGCACAGGCTACCTATCAATCAGACGTTATTGAATTTCCTCTACAAATTCCAAATTCAACCGTTGAACCGCCCAACAAAGACCAATATCGCGCTACTTTGGATGCGAACCAGTTAATTTATAACGGCGGAAACATTGCGGCAAATGCAAAACTGAAAACTGCTGAACTAGCAGCAAAGCAGCAACAAATTGAGGTAAATCTATACACTTTAAAATCGCGGATCAACCAAAATTATTTCAGCGTTTTGCTTTTTCAGGAACAGCAAAAACTGTTCATTTCAAAAACGGAAGAGCTTAGTGCGCGCATAAAAGAAGTGAACACTGGAGTGAAATACGGCGCAGCCCTCCCCGCTTCCGAACAAATATTGAAAGCCGAACAGCTCAAATTAGAACAGCAACTTTCGCAAATTAATTTTGATAGGGAAAAAATGCTGACAAACCTCTCTTTATTAATTTTTCAAAATTTGGACACTAATACAACTTTGGCCAATCCAGATATTTTGATTACGGAAACTGATTCGCAGCGTCCCGAAATAGAACTTTTCAATTTACAAGAAACGCAATTGGAAACCTCAAAAGAAGTGATTTCTAAAAGTAACTACCCAAAAATATTAGGTTTTGCACAGGCTGGTTATGGCAATCCGGGATTGAATATGCTGGACAATTCATTTCAGGATTTCTATATGGTTGGGGTGAAAATGAATTGGAATATTTTTGATTGGGGGAAATCGAAAGCGGAAAAACAAGCCGTCAATATTTCAAAAGAAATCGTTTCCACCGAAAAAGAAACTTTTCTGTTAAACAACGAAATGCAGCAGAAAGAAGCCGAAAGCGACATTAAAAAATACGAAGCAATGTTACTAAAAGACTCAGAAATAATTGGATTGCGCGAAAAAGTTTTACAAGCAACCACCTCACAATTGCAGAATGGCACCATCACTTCTTCAGAATATATCACGGAACTAAATAATCTATACGAAGCGAAAATTGACCAGCAATTACACAAAATTCAGTTGTCTCTCGCTAAAGCAAATTATAAAGTAATTAAAGGAGGTTCAAATTAAAAGAATGACAACAATGAAAAAATCACATATTCTCATAACCACATTCCTTTTAGGAACTCTACTATCCTGCTCCAACAGCGAAAAAGCCGATGGTTACGGCAATTTTGAGGCCACGGAAATCACAATCTCTTCCGAAGCAAACGGAAAACTGGAATTTTTAAATTTAGAGGAAGGACAGATTTTAGAAAAAGGAGCATTCGTCGGACTAGTTGATACTGTTCAGCCTTATTTAAACAAACAACAGCTGCTCGCTTCAAAGAAAACGGTTGCATCAAAATCTGGTGGGGTTTGGTCGCAAGTGAGTGTTTTGAACCAACAGTTACAAACGGCAAAAACGGAACAGCAGCGCGTTCAAAATATGTTTTCTGAAAGCGCCGCTACCCAGCGACAAGTGGATCAAGCCAACAGCCAAGTGAGTGTGCTGAAAAAACAAATCCAAAACGTTGAAACACAAAATGCGCCAATTGTAAACGAAGTAAAATCCATAGATGCCAAAGTGGTACAAATTGAGGAGCAAATTGCAAAAAGTAGCATTCTCAATCCCATAAACGGTACAGTGCTGACCAAATATGCAGAGCCAGGAGAGATTGTTTCCTTCGGGAAACCACTTTACAAAATAGCAGATTTAGAGGAAATGACGCTACGAGTTTATGTGGGCGAAACGCAACTTCCGAACATCAAAATCGGACAACAAGTAACCGTAAAAATTGATTCCGGCGAAACAATGAAAGACTACAAAGGAACCATAAGCTGGATTTCAGCTTCTGCGGAATTCACCCCGAAAATAATTCAAACAAAAGAAGAAAGAGTGAACCTTGTTTATGCTGTAAAAATTACAGTGAAAAACGACGGCAGTCTAAAAATCGGGATGCCAGCGGAAATGTGGATTGGGAATTAGTGGTCAGTGTCAGTCGCAGTCGCAGTCGCAGTCGCAGTCGCAGTAAAGAAAATAAAAATATTGAAATAGTTAGATTTTTAAACACTTAAATACTTCAAATTATGAAAAAAACGATTTTAACAGTAGTAACCATTTCAGCATTATTAATAAGCTGCAATGAAACAAAAAACAAAAACGAAAATACCGAAAGCGTTGAAACCACTGAAGGAGTTCACGAACACGAGATGGAAGAAATGGAGCCTGAAACCCATGCCATGAACAATGCTTGGGTAAACGAGATAAAACTGGACAACGGCAGTAAATGGCAAGCCAATCTGGAAACAACCGAAGGCGTTGAGAAAATGCTGGGTTTAGTTAATGCTAGCGATTCAAAATCTGTGGAAGACTATCACAGTTTGGCTTCAAAGCTAAATGAAGACAAAAATGTATTGGTTAAAAAATGTACTATGGAAGGTCCTTCACACGACAACCTGCACGTTTTTTTACATCCGCTTATCGAGAAAATTGAGGCTTTGGGAAAAGTTACATCTACAGACGAAGGCGTTGAAATTACAGCAAGTATCAAAGAAAACCTGGAAGGTTATTACAATTATTTTCAATAAATAATATTTTAAAAGCAATGGAAAAACATCATTATAACGTAGATATAAAATGGCAACAAGACCGCAAAGGGATGATGTGCTCGCCAGAATTGGCAAAAGAAGACGTTCATTCCACAAACTGTATTGAAGTTGCTACACCACCGGAATTTCTAAAGGGAATGCCCAACATTTGGTCACCCGAACATCTTTTTACAGCAGCTGTGAGCAGTTGTTTGATGACTACTTTTTTGGCGATTGCAGAAAATTCAAAACTGGATTTTTTAGGTTTCAGTTGCAAATCGAAAGGCGTTTTGGAAAAAGTGGACGGCAAATATTTAATGACGGAAGTAATTCTGGAACCCACAGTAACCATAAAAGAGGAAAAAGACCGCGAACGCGCTGAACGGATCCTTCAAAAATCTGAAGCCGCTTGCTTGATTTCAAATTCAATAAAATCGAAGATTACGATGGAAGTCACGATCAAAATAGAGGCCTAAATGGGCATTTCCATCAGCAATATCAGCAAATCCTACAAAAAGGTAAAAGCGGTGCAGAACATTTCGTTTGATGTGAATCCGGGCGAACTCTTTGGGCTCATCGGACCTGATGGTGCAGGGAAAACTACCATTTTTAGGATTTTGACCACGCTATTAATCCCAGATGATGGTACTGCCAAAGTTGCTGGATTTGATGTTGTTACAGATTACAAAGCTATCCGTAAGTCCGTTGGCTATATGCCGGGACGGTTTTCGCTTTACCAAGATTTAACGGTTGAAGAAAATCTGACGTTTTTCGCCACTATTTTCGGGACAACCATTGAAGAGAATTACGATTTGATCGAAGATATCTACGTGCAGATTGAGCCTTTTAAAGATAGACGCGCGGGAAAACTTTCAGGTGGGATGAAGCAAAAACTCGCGTTGTGCTGTGCTTTGATCCACAAACCGAAAGTGCTTTTTCTGGATGAACCTACCACAGGTGTAGATCCCGTTTCGCGAAAGGAGTTTTGGGAAATGCTGAAAAGATTGCAGAAAAAAGGAATTACCATATTGGTTTCAACCCCATATATGGATGAAGCAGCCTTATGTGATAGAATTGCGCTGATTCAGGATGGGGAAATATTGGAAATTGACACGCCGGAAGTTATCGTAAACAAATTCCCAAAAACCATTTACAATGTAGGGGCGCATAATAGGTATAAATTGATAAAAACACTTCAAAGCTACGAGCATTTGTACAGCGTATTTCCCTTTGGGGAGTTTGTGCATTACACCGATAAAAGGGATTCATTTGAAACTGTTGATTTAAAATCGTATTTGGAAAAGGCCGGCCTAACAGATATTATCATAGAAGTTACTCAACCCAATATAGAGGATGCCTTTATGGAATTAGCAAAAAAATGAAAGTCGAAAATGTTATAGAGGTAATTGAATTAACCAAAACATTTGGTGATTTCACAGCTGTGAATGCTATCAGTTTCGAAGTTAAAAAAGGTGAGATCTTTGGGTTTTTGGGCGCAAATGGTGCTGGAAAAACAACGGCCATGAAAATGCTGATAGGAATTTCCAAACCTTCATCGGGCACGGCTAAAGTTGCAGGTTTTGATGTGTTTTCCCAAACTGAATCCATAAAGAAGAACATCGGTTATATGAGCCAGAAATTCGCGCTTTATGATGATTTAACCGTAAAAGAAAATATTACTTTTTTTGGAGGAATTTATGGATTGACTAGGAAGAAAATAAAAGAGAAAAGAGAACAATTAGTTTCCGAATTGGGGTTGGAGAATATCAGTAATAAATTGGTAGGCTCGTTGCCTTTGGGCTGGAAACAAAAGCTATCTTTTTCGGTATCGCTACTGCACGAGCCAAAGATTGTTTTTTTAGATGAACCCACTGGCGGTGTGGACCCCATAACCCGAAGACAGTTTTGGGAAATGATTTATAAAGCAGCAGACCAAGGCACCACAATATTCGTGACCACACATTATATGGACGAAGCCGAATACTGTGACCGAGTTTCCATAATGGTGGAAGGAAAAATTGAAGCTTTGGACACACCAAAAAAGTTGAAGGAACAATTTAAAGTGGATTCAATGAACCAAGTATTTTTGAAGCTCGCGAGAAATATTGAATAAGAAAGACATGAAATTAATAAGCAATTTGTCATTTCGAGTCCTTCAACCAGACATTCGAAGTTGTTTTGCCTATAG
This sequence comes from Aequorivita sp., assembly GCA_030690315.1. Lineage (GTDB taxonomy): Bacteria > Bacteroidota > Bacteroidia > Flavobacteriales > Flavobacteriaceae > Aequorivita. Next base: position 100,937 of record JAUYGY010000051.1, on the reverse strand, counting down.
TAAATTAATAAAATGAAACGATTTATAGGTTTTATAAAAAAGGAGTTTTACCATATTTTTAGGGATAGACGCTCGCTATTTATACTCTTCGGTATGCCCATCGCCCAGATAATGCTTTTCGGGTTTGCCATTACCAATGAAATCAACAATGTTGATATAGCTATTATAGATCATTCAAAGGATGCCACCACGGAAGAAATAATCAATAAGATTTCAACTTCAAAATATTTCACAATAAAACAAATGATTGCCCGGGAAGCCGATATAGAAACTGCTTTTAAAAAGGGAAAAATTAAAGCAGTATTGAATTTTGAGAAAGATTTCAGCAAGAATTTAATAAAAGAACAGAAAGCCACCATTCAAATAATAACCGACGCAACTGACCCAAATACCGCAAATTCGATAACCAATTATATCAATTCGATACTTCAAAATTACCAGCAGTCAAAAAATAAAGGAATTGTGGTGGAGTATCAGATAATTCCGCAAACACGGATGGTTTATAACCCAGAACTTAAAAGCGTTTTTATGTTTGTGCCTGGAGTTATGACCATTATTTTAATGCTGGTTTCGGCAATGATGACGTCAATCTCAATCACTCGCGAAAAGGAATTGGGCACAATGGAAATCCTATTGGTTTCACCTTTAAAGCCCTTTCAGGTTATAATAGGGAAAGTGGTTCCGTATATTTTTCTATCGGTTATCAATGCCGCGGTAATAGTACTTTTGAGCATTTTCATATTTAAGATGCCTGTTCAGGGTAGTTTGCTTTTATTGGGATTGGAAAGTGTTTTATTTATAATCACTTCATTGGCATTGGGAATTTTAATCTCAACTATCGCAGAAACACAGCAGGCCGCAATGATGATTTCGTTGATGGGGTTGATGCTTCCGGTAATATTGCTTTCCGGATTTATTTTTCCTATAACGAGCATGCCAGCACCGCTACAAATAATCAGCCATATAATCCCTGCAAAATGGTTTATCATCATAATAAAAGGCATTATGCTAAAAGGGGTTGGGATGGCATATATATGGAAGGAAACTTTAATCTTAGTTGGAATGGCAATTTTCTTTATTGGGTTAAGTATTAAAAAATATAAAATACGATTGGAATAATGAAAACCATTGGCTACATCATTCAAAAGGAGTTTAAACAAATCTTTAGAAATAAAGGGATGTTGCCCATCATATTTATTCTGCCCATTCTGCAACTGGTCATTCTGGCAAATGCAGCTACTTATGAAGTAAAAAACATAAAGTTTGCATACATAGATTACGATCATACCTCATCATCCCGGGCACTGATTGAGAAGTTTAACGCCTCTACCTATTTCAATGTTTTAACCGATTTTCCTTCACCAGAAAAAGCCAGTTCTGCAATGTTGGCTGGAGAAGTTGATGTGGTGCTGGAAATACCAAATCATTTCGAACGAAATCTACTGAAGGAAAAAACCGCCGATTTATCCATCACCATTAATGCCATTGATGGCGCCGCAGCTGGGGTGGAAAGTGGTTATGTGAATCAAATTGTACAAAGCTTTAACCAAGATGTAAAAATGACCATTATGGATACATCAAAAAAAGCCGTGCAGCCTGTGACTATTGAGGGTATCCCTTCCTTTTGGTACAATATCACCCTAAATTATAAAACCTTTATGGTACCCGGTATTTTAGTGCTTTTGGTAACTATGATAACCCTATTTCTCTCTGGGATGAATATTGTTCGGGAAAAAGAAATAGGCACTTTGGAACAAATTAATGTAACGCCCATTCGCAAAAGCCAATTCATAATCGGAAAGTTATTTCCTTTTTGGATAATAGGAATGGGACTATTGACCATTGGACTGATACTTGCAAAAGTAATTTTTAATGTTCCAATGGTGGGCAGTTTATTACTTCTATACGCATACACTTCTATTTACATTTTAGTAATCCTCGGGATGGGATTGCTCATTTCAAATTTCACTGACACCCAGCAACAGGCCATGTTTATTGCTTGGTTTTTTGTGGTGATTTTTATATTGATGAGCGGCTTGTTCACCCCAATAGAAAGCATGCCAAGATGGGCCCAGATAGTTACTGAATTTAACCCCATAAAATATTTTGTGGAAATTGTACGCATGGTTTTGCTGAAGGGCTCAGGCCTTATGGATATTTTACCACAACTATGGAAAACGCTGCTATATGCTATAATAATGAATGGTTTGGCCGTTTGGAGCTATAAAAAAGTAAACTAATGAAAAACGATAAAAAATACCACCTGCAGAAAAGCGAATCACCTTTCCTTCAAGGGCCCCGTTCCCGATTTAAAGAATTTATTTTTACACTGAAAGTTCAGTATAATTTTATAAAAGGCTTTCGTAAGATGCACTTTATTGGGCCCTGTGTCACGGTTTTTGGCTCGGCAAGGTTCACTCCAGAATCCAAACACTACAAAAATGCTGAAAAAATTGGAGCAGAACTTTCAAAATTGGGGTTTACAATTATGACCGGTGGCGGCCCCGGTATTATGGAAGCGGCTAACAAAGGGGCTTTTGAAGCAGGTGGCTATTCAGTAGGCGTAAATATTATTCTTCCATTTGAACAAAAACCCAATTCATATTTGCACAAATGGATAGACATCCCCTATTTCTTTGTTCGGAAATTTTTAATGATGAAATATTCATATGCTTATGTGGTAATGCCAGGAGGAATGGGAACTTTGGATGAACTCTTTGAAGCAATAACTTTGATACAGACTAAGATAATCCAGAATTTTCCCATTGTTATTTTCGATACGGAATACCACAAAGAACTTTGCCACCACATTCAATCAATGGCAGAAAACGAAAGCATCAGCCCTGAGGACATGAAACTACTTTTCGTAACCGATTCTGCCGAAGAAGTAGTAGAACACATAAAAATTCACGCCATAAAAAGATTTGGATTGGTGAAAAAACAATACAACCCAAAATGGTGGTATGGGGAAAACCGAAAAAAATTTTAAACCTTTAAATTATGGAAAAGAATAAATTATTAAAATACGTTATCGCTATTGCCCTAATTGCATTCGCGTTACTTACACTTTTTTTGAGCAGTTCCGTTTTGTTTGATTGGTTTGGAATTCGTGCAAAGGAAGGAAATTTTGTGCCTTTGGTGGTTTGGGCCAATTTGCTTTGCAGTCTTTTATACCTTATTGCAGCCTTCGGTTATCTTTTCTCAAAAAAATGGCCATTTTCTGTAATGCTGCTTGCCTCCATAGTTCTCATTTTGGCATATATTGGACTGTTTATCCACATCAAAAATGATGGGTTGTATGAAAGTAAAACGGTTGGAGCGATGCTATTTAGAATTTTAGTTACATTGTTTTTCGCGGGAATATTTTATAGGAGTTTGAAGAAAAAAACGTGATGCGCCCAATCCTAATAGTTCTATTTCTTTTGGGGCTAACCAGTAGCTTTTCGCAACAGCAAACAGATATCATTCCTAGGTTGGATTTAGCCAAGATTGCCCACATTAACCAAAGCGATAGCTACATAACATTTCCCACAGACATCGGTAATCTGGAGTCGCTTATGTTTGAGGCCAACATCAACACCAATTTTGTGGTACGGAAACGGGTGGATTCAAGATTAATGATTTACAGAGAAAAGCAAATTTTAAACCGTTGAATCATGAAAAAAAATAAAATATTTAGTTATGTTATTGCAATTACGCTAATTGCTTTTGCATCGGTTACCGTGTTTATGAGTAGCTCGGTTATATTCGATTGGTTCGGGATACGCGAGAAGGAAGGAGACTATGTGCCCTTTATTGTATGGACAAATTTTATAGCGGGTTTTCTCTATTTAATTTCGGCTTATGGGTTGCTCAAAGCCCAAAAATGGACATTTTGGGTTCTGACAGGTGCTACCCTTCTTTTGATAATTGCGTTAATCGTTCTGGCTTTGTACATAAACTACGGCGGTGTCTTTGAATTAAAAAACGTAGGGGCAATGGGATTCAGGATTGCAATCACTTTCACTTTCACAGTGATCGTCTATAATATCTTGAAAAAATATTAAAATGAGAAACCCATAAACATTTTGTAAACCAAGCGAAGATGAATAACCTGGACATCACATCTCCTGCTTTATCAAATATTTTGTACACATGAAAACATTCAGTAAAATAATAATGGTATTCGGGATAGTGATGCTTATGACTTCCTTTCGAACTTTTCCTTTAGAAAACTCATATACCTTAACAATAAAAGTAGATGGTTTGCGCAACTCAGAAGGTGTGGTACAATTTGCCTTATACAACAGAGATGGTGCCATTCCAGATGAAAATTTCAAAGAGTATTATAAAATGGCAACTTCAGATATCAATGGTGGTAGCGCAGCCTTTACTTTTTTCAATTTGCCGCTAGGGAAATATGCGGTAAATGTCCTGCACGATGAGAATGAAAATGGCAAAATAGACAAAGGGTTAATCCTTCCGAAAGAGGGGATTGGGTTTTCAAATTATGAAACTATAAACCTTATGAACCGCCCCAAGTTTTCCAAAGCAAGTTTTCAATTAAGCAAAAACAGCACCCAAAGGGTGAAAATTATTTATTTATGAAAAATAGCTGGAACATATCAATTTTATTGTTCCTTTTCTTTACGGGAAGCAAAGCACAAACCTCGGCAGACACCCTGCCGCGTCTTTATCTTTCCCAAATTGCCCACATTAACCAAAGTGATAGCTATATAACATTTCCTACAGACATTGGCAATCTGGAGCCGCTTATGTTTGAGGCCAACCTCAACCCCAATTTTGTGGTACGGAAACGTGGAGATTCAAGACTGATGATGGTGTTAACGCCACAAATTACCATTAGGATGTTTAACGAAGAGTCGTACCCTGTAAAAACACCAAGTTATATACCACAGCTTACAATGTATTATTTATTCGGCTATCCAGAATTGCCCCATCATACAACTTTATTCGGGAAAATAGCTCATCACTCCAACGGTCAGGATGGCAATTTTTACAATAGCGATGGTTCCATCAATTTGCAATCTGGAAACTTTGCTACCAATTTTCTTGAAATAGGTTTTATAGACACCTCTTATGGTTCACAAGTAAACGCAGTGAAATTTTTTAGAAGTTCGCTTGAAATCCACCCCAAAAGCTGGATGCTTGACGAATTGCAGGGACAATATAGCGGGCTTCGATGGCACAATTCTTTTTTTGCCTATAAGCTTCCGTTAGATCGGGAATTTTTCAGCAGGAAAAGAAAAGCTAACTTTTCATTAAAAATTGAAACCACTTGGATGTTTGATGAAATAAATGATTGGAAAACTTTTGAAACAAAACGGTTTAGCGGTGCTTTCACATTTTATTACCACCCAAAATTTTTAGAAGATATCGGTTTTTTTGTCAAGTTTTACCACGGTTTAGATTATTACAATATTTACTTTGACCATCAACTGGATATCATACGTTTTGGTATAATGACGGAGATTTTAAGATTTTGATTGAATACATTATGGAAAATAAAAACATAGAAATAAAGAAATTCAACGGCGATATTGAACGATTCGATGTTGAAAAGCTAAAAACATCACTAAGACGAAGCAAAGCTTCAGAAGATGAAATAGACGAAATTGCAAAAAACATATTACCAATACTCTATGATGGGATGCCTTCCAAAGAAATCTATATAAAAGCTTTTGCAATGTTGAAAAAACAAAACCGTACTTCTGCGTCTAAGTACAGTTTGAAACGTGCAATATTTGATTTGGGGCCAACCGGTTTTCCTTTTGAGCGATTGGTTAGCGCCTTGCTTCGCAATAAAGGTTTTCAAACAAATGTTGGCGTTATCCTGCAAGGCGAATGTGTTACCCACGAAGTGGATGTGCTAGCCGAAAAAGATGGCAATACCTATACTGTAGAATGCAAATTCCACTCAGATCCTAAAGCCGTGAGTAATATAAAAGTCCCGCTATATATAAACTCTAGGTTTCTTGACATCCAGAAACGTTGGAACAACGACCCCGAGAAAACATCTAAATTAAAACAAGGATGGTTGGTTACAAACACTCGCTTTTCCTCTGATGCAATTGATTATGCAAATTGTGTGGGGCTTCATTTATTGAGTTGGGACTATCCCGAGAACAGCGGGATAAAACAAAACGTGGACAAGTTTACACTTTACCCTATTACTACATTGACAACTTTGACCAAACACGAAAAAGAACTTCTTATTGAAAATAATATTATCTTAACCAAAGAGCTTTACGAATCGTCCTTTTTACTGGAAAAAATAGGAATCTCCCCGTTGCGGGAAAAAAAGGTTTTAAGTGAAATTAAAAAACTGTGCAATTTATAATTTATTGTTATTATGGAAGAAGAAGCATATATAAACTCCAGCAAAGAGGTTATTTCAGAAAAACTAAAAAAATATGATTCCCGTGGCGTGCAGACCCTATTTAAAACCCTCTCTCGTAATCATTACAACCTACTAAAAATGGTAGACAATAAAGCCCGAATAGTGCTTACGGTAAACTCCATCATAACTTCGCTACTATTAGGATTACTGTTTGTAGTTCCTAAATCACAAACAGTTCAGTTGGAAATAGGCACACGAATTTTAATAATTTGCAGTATGTTATCAATGATTTTTGCCCTGTTCAGTATGTTGCCCCATCGGTATTTTGGGACTTCCTATAAAAAAAGTGGATACATAGGAACACTATATGCCGAAAATTTTTCAAAACTGTCTCTTACTGAATTTAAGAACGAATTCAAACGAATAATGATGAAAGGCCAAAATGTTTATGATGAAATGATAATCGATTTATATTTTTTAGGAAAAATCATCTCACAAAAACAACACCTTCTGTTTATATCAGTCATCATCTTTTTAATAGGGATAATCTGCGCCATTACCTATACCCTTTTCAATGGGCTGTTCGCATTTGTCTAAAACCTTTTTCGTAACAGCAATAAAAATTTGAACCTAGTCACAACAACTTATAAAAATTTAAATGAAAGTTAGTTGGCTAGATTTTTATCTTCTACAAAAATTATAATTTTACAATAAGGTCGAAGTTTATTTCAATTTCTTCTTCTATCACTATTAAACCAAACATTTTTTTTGGAGGCTCTAGATTAAAATCCCTTATGTCCAATTTTAACTTGCCAGCAAAACGGTTTATAGGCCTAGAATAAATATCTATCGGAAAAGTATATGCTCTCTTTGTTCCTGCAATGGTAATTTTCACATATGCTTTGCCCTTTTTTTCTTCGCTCAGTGTAATTTCGGTTAATTCCAGAGTAATATTGGGATATTCTTTAGATTTTAGCAGGGAATGGAAATCGTTATTTATCATCTTATTGCCACAATCAAAACCTTTATTTTTTAAGGATAGGATAGCGTTCTTAAAAAGAATATTATCTCCGTTATTTTTATAAATAACTTCTCTACATTCTTCCAAGTACATTGTTTTAAAAACACACTCAAATTCTCTTATATTGGTATCCCCTTTTATAAAGAGTTCGCTGCTTGCAATAATTTGAATAGTTTTTGTAACAAAATCGTTCTGTGCCCAGCCTTGTAGACTAAATATGAAAATCAAGCAATAAACCAGAAAACGTTTCATTTTTTTCAATTTTAAAGGTGGAGAAATTTAACTTTCTCCACCTTTGTTTATTAATTCTGACTATTTAAAAACTTATTACGGCTTCAACTACTACGCCATCAAATTTACCGCCATTTCTTAAATCGTTTGTTGGGAACCCACCGTATTCCTGGTTCACATATTCTACTTTCGCAAGAATATTTTTGGTCATAAACCATCCAGCAGCAAGGTTGAATCTAGTAATATCAACTTCAGTTCCCCCCATCATTTCTCCATCTACATAATTGTAACGTCCGCCAATATATACATTTTCTTCATTACCAAAGCGGTAAATTAGCTCGGCAGCATATTGGCTGAAACTTCTTGATTCAAGTTCGGCAGCTGCTTTTCCAGAAGATCTTTCAAAAGTTCCGAAGAATTCAACTCCACCGTATTTTACAAATGGGTTTATCATAAAGGCAGTAAGTTCGTTTCTGAACCCTGGATTAAACCTCCCTGAGGTAAAGTTTGCAGAAGTAGAAGCCTTTTCATTTTCCATTACTAGATAATATCTTGACCCTGCCCTATCAGCACTATACAAATATGCGTTTGCGCTTTTATTGGAGTGATATACCGATCCTGTTATTCTAACACGCAAATCATCGTTTATCATACTGTCGTATCCAAGTTTGGCTACAAGTGATGGATCTGTTTTATCCGGATTGTTAACGCCTTGATTTAATTTACCGTTTGTTACTCCTAACATACCTATGAAACCGCTTTTAAAATAATAAACCTCTGCTCCTACTTCAGTAGTAAAACCGTCCATTATAAGATTTTCAACAAAGGGGTTATAAATAGCTTGAGCATTATCACTTCTTCTAAAATGGGCATCACCATAGTTGTTTTCCATATGGCCTATATTGATCCTTACATTTTGCATTAATGATTCCATAAAGCCTTCGCTAATAAAGTCTAGCTTGTCTATCTGGATATAACCACCTTTCACATATGGTTCAGGGTGATGGCGTGAAGACAAATAAGTTCTTAAGTGCATTCTTACCCCATCGTATAAATGAACGTCAAGGTCCAAGTTAGCTGTAGGTAGGTTAAAATTATCACCTATTTCAATAAGTGAAAGCGGATTTCCCTCATCATCAAGAGGTGTGCCTGTAGATTCATGATTCAAAGCTTGGAACTGAATTGTGGATGCCCCACCAATACGTACATTAACTCCGTTAAATGTAGATGCGGTGTCTTTCGGAGCTTCAAACTGATTAATTCCACGTTGATCAGGATATCTAAAATTGTCTAAGTCTCGTGTTAGTGTTACCTGTGCAAATGCTTGCAATCCGAAAAGCATTAATAGTACGGTACAAAAATAATTTGTTAGTGTTCTCATTTTTATAGTTTTTAGGGTGAAATTTATTTTTAAAAGTTCGATTTATATTATTTTATAAAGTTTGATTCAAATTTGATATTAAGAGCATCGCCGGTGGTAATTGTACCAAATACTGCCGTTGGGGGATCTATTCCGTATTCAGACATAATCAACTTCTTTTTCCCAACTAGAATGATTTTGTTTTCCCTTACCGTGGCGTCAAAAGTAATATCTATATTTTTTTTGATTCCTGCTATTGTAAGGGTGCCCGAGGTTGTAACCTTACATTTACCAGTGCTGGTACAGTCTATATTATTTACTTTGGTGAGCTTATAGGTTATTTGCTTGTACTTATCTGTCTTTAGAGCTTTGTATGTGTTTTTGTCCATTCCTGATTTCCCACTTTTCAAGCTCTCAGCCTTTACAGTAAAATCCAGTTGGCTTATTTTCACCAATTGACCATTATCCAGTTCAGCTATAAGCGTTCCCTTTTGATCTTCCGCAATTATATCCCAATCGTGTATATTGGAGGTGCCTTCTACTTTTAATGTAGAAGTAGTATTGCTTAGATGATACGTTTGTGCTAAAGAAATTTGTGGTGTTAAAGCCATCATCAGTATGCTTCCAAATACCAATTGTAATTTTTTGTAAGTTTTCATAATCTAGGTTTTTTATTTCTATACAAATTTAATTTTTGTGTTAAGAAGTAATTATGACCATTGTCACACATGGAGTAAGTATGACAATGGTCACATTTGGAAATTTTTGGAAATTTTATTACGTCTTAAATAGATAGAGAAGTATTGCTTTACAGAATAGCAATCATATTTTATTAGGTAAGCATAATGAAAAATTGTGACTCGGGGAAAGTTGTAGTATACACAAATCTCTCAATTGAATAAATTTAGCACCACTAATCACTGATAATAATTTCAGTAATGCTATAGAGTTTAGGAATTTTTACTTTCCAGCCATAAGTATCTTGTAATTTTACGCGCAATACATCTTGTGCAGTAGGTTCGCCGTGAATGAGAAATGTTTCTTCGGGAATGTTTTTAATAGTGCTTGTCCAATCCAAAAGTCCCTGCTGGTCCGCGTGCGCCGACAGACTTTCAATATGATGTATTTCAGCTTTTACGGGATAATATTTCCCAAAAAATTTCAGTTCTTGCGCTCCTTCCAGCAATTGGCGCCCCCGGGTTCCTTCGGCTTGATAGCCCACTAATAAAACTGTAGTGTTTGTTTTGTCTATGAGCTGTTTCAAATAGGTCAAAACTCTTCCGCCAGTAACCATTCCGCTACCGGCAATAACCACTTTGGGCTGCGGATTATCAATAGTTTCCCAAGTTTCTTTATAGGAAGTGATAATGTTCATCCTATTGCTCATCGCATTAAAATCCTTCATCGGCAGCTTATGCCAATCCGGAAAATTCTGAAAAACAGAAAGCACGTTATTGCCCATTGGGCTATCAATAAAAATTGGGATGTTGGGGATTCGGTTTTCATTGTAGAGTTTCCAAAGCAAAAACATCAGTGTCTGTAAACGTTCCACCGCAAAGGAAGGAATAATCAAATTACCCCGATTGTGAATGGTTTTGGTGATAAGTTCCACCAGTTTATCTGAAACACTTTCCTGTGGATGAAGTTTATCTCCATAGGTGCTTTCAATGAAAAGATAGTCTGCCCATTCCGGTTTTTCAGGTGGGAAAAGTAACAGATCGTGCTCCCTACCAATATCTCCCGAAAAGACAAAGATTTTTCCGAAGATATCCAATTCAATAAAAGTTGCGCCAATAATGTGGCCGTTATACCTAAACCGATACTTAATGTTTTCCGAAAGTTCATGCCATTGGTCTTTTTCTTTCACCTGAAAAAACCCCAATGTAACTTCAGCTTCTTCTACGCTATAAAACGGTTCGGCGGGTTTGTGTTTGGAATAACCTTCTTCATTTGCTTTTTCAGCTTCTTCTTCGTGAATTTTAGCGCTGTCCAGCAAGATTATTTTTGTAATTGCGAGCGTTGGGGCGGTGCCTATAATCTTTCCGCGATACCCCTGTTTTATCAATCTTGGCAAATAACCTGTGTGGTCTAAATGGCCATGCGTAAGCAACACAACATCAATAGTGGTAACATCAATGGGCAGATATTCCCAATTTTTCTCGCGCAGCTCTTTTAAACCCTGAAACATCCCACAGTCAATGAGTATATTTTGTTCCGGAGTTTCAATTAAAAATTTAGACCCAGTTACAGTTCCAGCGGCACCGAGGAAATGGATTTTTAGTTTTTGCATAGTAATTTAATTTCATCGAAAATCCGCGCTTTTCGCTTTTCGGAAATTCCCAAATGATCGAGATAAAATGAGTCATTTATCAATTGTTTACAAAGCACGACATCCCGACTGAGCAGAAACTGTTTTTCGCGCTGCGTAAGTAACGTGGAAACCGTTACGGGATAAAGACCCAATTGGTCTATACGGTCTTTGATCCCATTGTCTTTGGGAAAATCCCAACTTAAAAGATGAAGTCCGCTGCAGTTGCCGTAATTTAAGGCATCTTCGGTGAACCGTGTATTAGTAATCAGCCACCCTTCGTTTGGTTTTTTTGAATTGTTATTTTCACTATAAAAATTCAGGATATCGTGATAACGAGAGTGGACGTACAGCGGAATTTTAACATCGCAATTGCGCCCTTCCTCACTGTGAAATTTACATTCTGCAACAATATGTTGTCCATTTTTTTGCGCAACCACATCAACCTCATGGGTTACGCATTTTCCCTGAAAAATTTGGCCAGTCTTTACTTCATAACCACTGTAAAAAAGCAAAGCGCCAATAAACTTCTCAAAAGGAAATCCGGTGGGGCCAAGTTCATAAATTGCTTTTTTCAGTTTATATTTTGAAGCGTATGCGTTTTTCTTTTTTTTAAGAATTGCAAAAGCGCGATTGTAAATCTCTTTTGTTGAAATACCTTGGTAAAGCTCATCACGCACTTGGCTGGAAATTTCGTTAACCAAGGATTCTTCCGCACCGCTTTTATGCAATGAATTTTTCAATTTCTCTATTGAAAATTTTGCCCTTTGCCCGGAGTGTTTTACAACTTCAATATTTGAAATATTTTGCACCATCCAATTAATTTCTTAAATCGTGCATTGCCAACAACGGTACATTGGGGTGTTTGCCCAATTCCTTCAACATTGGGCTTGAAAAAACACTTTCAAAAAAATTGTGTTTTTTATTGACTATGGCAATCATCTCGCTCTCCCTGCTCTGCACAAAACTGCGCACGCCGTGCTGTAAATCTATATTGTTTAGCGTGTGATGGGTAAAGGTCGTGGAATCTAAAATTTGCGCTAACAGTGCTTTGTTTTTTTGTTGTGCTTCGGTCAAGCTATGGCTCTTTTGAACGTGAAGAATTCGTATTGGGGCGTTGGTGCAGCGAGAAATTTCTATTAATGTTGCCAATTCTTTTTCCTTATAATGTGTTCTAAAACTGGTGGGAAATACAATCTCGTTCGGGTCTTTGTATTTTATATTTGATGGAATTGCGAGTACGGGACAATTTCTTATTTTCTCCATTGCATTCACAGCATTACTACCTAAAATCACGGTTTTATTGTCTGTTTCGCCTCGGGTTCCCATAACTATTAACTCAATGTCATGTTTTTCCACTGTTTCTTTCAATACGTCGAAAAAAGATCCAAATTCACTTAAAAAATGAAATGTATGTTTTTCATTTTCTTCGTAAAAACCCATTTGCACTTTAAGCTTTTCCAGATTTTGAATTGAAGCTTCGCTAACAATTTTCTGTTCTTTTTCAGTGGGTTCAGGAGTTAAAAGGTTCTCTTTTGAATACCCTGAATGGTAATAGGTATTCATTATATAAAATTCCACATATTCCCTTTTGTACAGCTCTAATGCATATTTAACAGCATTATGGGCGTTTTTTGAAAAATCTGTGGGTATTAATATTCTCTTTTTCATCTTTTCAATATTAATTAATTTTGAATGGGAATAACCAATGTGGGTACGTGTGTATGTTTCCCTACCCTACTAACTACAGGCTCGCGAAATAGTTGTTTTAAAAAAGCATGTTTGTGATAAACCAAAGCCAATAGATCAAAGGATTTAGAATCAATAAAATCGTGAAGGGTTTTTGAAATGTTTACCTTTTTTGGAATAAAGTGAAACTCGGTGTCATATTCAGACAAATCGTTTCTATATTTTTCTAGGTTTTGCTTTTGTTTGGCATCCAGTTCGCTTTCGGCGCCAACGTGAATTATATGTAGGTTGGAATTGTACTGACGCACCAAACGAACAATAGGTCTCAATTTTGAAAGTTGGTAAAAATCGTTGTAATCTGACGCAAAAGCAATGTTGGTTGGAATTACAAAATCCACCTCCCGCGGAACAATCAGCAACGGACAGCCTTCGAGTGTTTTGGTAATTTTCACCGTGGTGCTTCCTATCAGCACATCTTCAGCTCCCGTTCGCCCTTTGCTGCCCATTACCACTAAGTCTATACCTTCGGTAGAAACCAATTTGTTGATGGTTTTTGACAAGGTTGCGGGGGTAGAAATAACTTCAAAATTGTGCGCAACCTTTAAGGAGTCCAGTTTAATTTGATGCACCAATTGTGCAGCATCTTCATCAGATTGGCGGTAGAGTTTTTCAACTATATTTTCCGAACGGCCAATATCTACCCGGCTCGTAAGTTTGTTCACTTCTTCCCCGAAGGAATGGAGAATGGTTATTTGCAAGGTTTCATCACTAAAAAGTTTTGTAGCGTAAAACAAAGCCGCATAGGCATTTTTAGAGAAATCGGTGGGAACGAGAATTTTTTTCATATTCAATATTTTTACTATTTAACGAGGTAAGTTTTGAAGCACTAAAAAAGGAATATCTATATGTAACCCTATTTTTTCAATAGTTGATTGATAAAGAATATTTTCCAAATAAGAATGACGCGTATTCACCATAACCAACATATCTATCGGGTTTTCGATAATAAAAACATTAATAGCCTTTGTAACATCAGCACCTGTTTCATGGTGAAAACTGATCTGATTTTCGCAGAATGAAGCTTCCAGAAATTTCTTGTTATCCTGCTGTCTCAATGACATTGATGGAAACTTGGAAACGTAGAGAAAATCTACTTTGGAAATAAAGCACTTTGCAATACTGCTTACTAGTTTCAATTCTCGTCTTTTATACGGCAATTGATAATCTGTGGGAAACAATATATTTTTAGGATGCACATCACCATAAACCTCGGGAATGGCCAGCACAGGGCATTTAACGTATTTAATTACCTGAAGTGTATTGCTGCCAAAAGTGATTTTCTTATCAGAAGTTTGGCCTTTGGTACCCATAACAACCACATCAATGTTTTCCTTCTCAACCCAATCATTTACTGAATCTACCAGCAGGCTAAATTCTGCAATAGTATGGATTGTATGTTTTGGGTTTGGGGAAAATGCAACAATCTTCTCCCGAAAATTTTCAAGGGAATCCTTTATTTTGTTAAGCGCTTTTTGGTGAAGTTCTTCAAAAATTTCATTTGCCAAACGTGATTTTGCCTCATACACCTCATCGGCATAAGCGTGGAGAAGATAAATTTCAGCGCGATCATACTTGAAAAGTTCGGTAGCGTACTTTATTGCGTTCATTGAATTTTCGGAGAAATCTGTTGGAATCAATATTTTTCGCATGGCAATAACTTTTGAATTTGATTAGTAAAGATAAATATTTAAGTACAAAAAAATATGACAGATATCAGTTAAGAAATTGAATTTTAAGCATTAATTACTGATAATCGCAAGGATAAATATAAATAATATCCAATCGAAAAGGGGGCGATTTGCCGCAATAAGTTCAGAATTCGCGGCATTCAATAATAAATTAGTAATACTACTCGTGGAGAACCAAAAATGGAATTTCAGATTGGTAGGTTGAATCGATAATCGGTTTAAAAAGAAGCCGTTGTATAAAATTTAGATTTTTCGCTATTATGGCAATCATATCTATTTCCCACGTTTCTACAAAATCCTGAATTCCCGTTTCAATATTTTTATTTTCCAAAAAATGGAAACTGTGCCTTGTTTCCTTAAAAAAATAGTGCAAAAATCCCTTGTTGTCCGTCTGTGATGCAGTAAGCAACGCATTATGCGAACGAATATGAAGCACCCTAAGTGCCGCATGTTGCAATAGAAGTGAATCTGCAAGCTTACTTATAACCTTATTGCGATAAATACAGTTGTAATCGGTTAAAAAGGCAATATTTTTCATTTTATTGAATACTGCATTTTCAGGAATAACAAAAACTGGGCATTGTACCTTGGTAATAACTTCGCTGGTATTACTGCCAATTTCGTTACGGTTTGTTTTTGAAGCTCCTTTGGTGCCCATCAAAATATAATCAATTTCATTTTCTTCCACATGTTTTCGAATAGCTTCAACCAATACTACATTTTCGTGAAGTGGATAAAAAAGATGCTTGGGGTTTTTGGCCAATAGGTTACAGGTTTTAATTTCCTCCTGTAGCATTTCCATAGGGTTTTGAACTGGCAGTGTATTATTGGGAAATTCAAAAAATCCAGCGGCTTCGGGCTCCTCCTCTTTGATTAATGTATTTTTGGGGGAATTATGAAGAATATAAAAATTCACGGGAATATCTGCAAAATAGTCCATTGCATACCTCAGGGCATTATGTGAATTTTCAGAAAAATCCGTAGGGATTAATATATTCATGATTATCAAATTCTTACCGACAAAATTATCCTTAATTAACGGTACAGAAAATGACAAAAGTCAGGTTTAAAAAATTGTTATTGAAAAGCCTGGTATAAAAGTAATTGCAGTCTTTTGGTTTTAGGGCAGATTATTCAATGGCACGCAAACCTTCCAGATCTATAATATGGATGTCCCTGCCATCAATTTCAATAAGTTTGTCCTTTTTAAAATCTGAAAGAGTTCGTATCAAGCTTTCCGTTGCAATTCCGGCAGTGGTGGCCAAATCATTACGTGAAATTCGGAGGGGCACGTCGGGTTTTTTATTCATTACATCAACAAATTGAAGAATGGTGGTCGCCGTTTTTTTCCGAACCGAGCTATAGGCCATTTTAAGCAATTGTTGTTTTATTTCAGAGAGATTATCTGTAAGGAGGTTTAAAAGTTCCAATGAAACGTCCTGACTTTTTTTCAAAATATCTTTTACATATTTTTTTGAAACGCCCACAACTTCAGTATTTTCAACGGTTGTTGCGGTTTCATTATAAGGAATGTTATCATCAAAAGAGGTGAATCCCAAAAAGTCATCGGCTTTGTAAAGCCCCGTAATAAGTTCCTTGGCATTGGCGTCCATTGTGTGTGTTTTCACTACTCCTTTCAGAATAAGAAACATACTGTTGGAATGGTCCCCCTTTTGGAATATTGTTTCTCCTTTTTTATAACTGGCTGCTTCGCCTTCATCACAAAAAAAGTTTTTTAATTGATTCAGGTTCTGCGGGTTTTCATCATCTGCTGTAGAGTTTTCATTATTATTTTTGCGCATTGCCAAAATGGTAGCTTTTGCCAAACGGCTTTCCACAGCACTCAGTAGTTCCTCTTCATCAAAGGGTTTGGTGAGGTAGTCATCTGCCCCCATATCCATCCCTTTACGTATTTCTTTGTGTTCGGTTTTTGCTGAAAGGAAAATGAAAGGAATATGTTTGGTTTTTTCTTCAGAAGCCACGGCTTCCAAAACTCCGTAGCCATCTATTTCGGGCATCATTATATCGCAAATAATGATACTGGGACTTTCTTTTTTTGCTTTTTCGATTCCAATTTTACCGTTTGGCGCCGTAAAAACGGTGTAGCCGGAAAGCTCCAAGAGTTCAGCGGTATTTTCTCTTAATGCGCTGTCATCTTCAATAAGAAGTATTGTTTTCATTATATTCTAAATTATTTTTTGTAGGAAAAGAAATGGTAAAGGTACTGCCTTTGCCTTCCACACTTTCAAATTTGATTGTACCACCAAGATTCTCTAAATGGCTTTTCACAATATTAAGCCCAATACCCGTTCCTTGGTCCAAAAGAGCGTTTGCGGCACGAAAATATCTATTGAAAATAAACTTTTGTTCATTCTTTGGAATGCCCATGCCTTGATCTTCAATTTTTATTTCAACAGCATCTTTTCTGGGCGTTACAATAACATCAATGATTGTATATTCTGGTGAATATTTAATGGCGTTGTTTATGAGATTTGTGAGGGAAAGCTCCAGAATTTTTTCGTCAAAATTTATGGAAATATCGTCAATATTACTGGGATAATTTATTTTCTGTCCGTCTTTTAACAACATATTAGAGTTATAGATCACCTCGTTAACCACTTTACTTAACGGAACGACATCAAACTTATAGTTGGTTTTGCCAGATTCCAAGCGTTCAATGGAGAGAAAATCATTCAGAATGTTATTTAGGTATTTTACTTTACTCTGAATGGTCTTTAAATGCTTTTCCCTTTTATCCTGTTGCTCTGTTTCGGTATATTTTCCGGCAAGCGTAGCCGAGGTAAGAATGCCACTCAAGGGGGTTTTAAACTCGTGCGAAACTAGAGAGAGAAACTTCGTTTTTAAATCGTTCAGCTCGCGTTCCTTCCGCAAGGATTCCTTCATTTTGTTCTCTGCTTGCTTGCGTTTGGTAACTTCATCCTTTAAAATTTTGATGTTTTCATTGAGTTCCTTTGTGCGTTCTTCAATTTTTTGTTCTAGATGGGAGTTCAATTCAATTATTTCCAATTCCTGGTTTTTGCGAACTGAAATATCCGTAACCAAAGCCATAACAAATTGGCTCCCGGAAATTTTAAACGGGTTTAGCCCCGCCTCTACCGGAAAAACGCTTCCATCTTTGCGCTGGCCATAAAGATCACGCCCGTGGCCCATCTGTCTGGGATCGCTTTTTTCTAAAAATTTGTCAACTTGTTGGGGATGGGTATTCCTATATTCCCTAGGAATTAATATACTCAGGTTTTCTCCCAAAAGTTCTTCGGTCTTGTAACCGAACATTTTATCCGCAGCATCGTTTGAGGTCACAATTTCTTGATGCTCGTTTACAATAACAATACCTTCCGAAATTGCTTCGGAAAGAATTTTGAAAATATTCCCGTTATTTTCCTCAAAAACCTTCATCCTCCAAAAGTAAGAATTTTAAACAGTTTTTGTTAACTGATTAATGTCATAAAATCCAGCCTAAAAACATTTTAGATTTACAGCATTAAAAAATTTAAAAAAATAGAGAATCATGGGAACCGTAAATAAACCTCAACTACTGTTTTACCAAAAAATGGGAGAGCTTTTTTATTCCATTGCCGCGGCAGACAAAATGGTGCGAAAGGCAGAATATGACACCTTAAAAAAAATAGTTACAGAACAGTGGAAAAATCTGGACGAATATGAAGATCCCTTCCATACCGATGCGGCCCACCAGATTGAAGTGGTTTTTGATTGGTTTGATTATGAGCAATTGGACGCAAATGATTGTTTTGAAAGTTTTGCCGATTTTTATAAAGAAAAACCAAGCCTTTTTAACCAAGAACGAAAAGAACTTATTTGGAAAACCGCAAGCGCTATTGCGAATTCATTTGCAGGCAAAAATAAAAGTGAAGTAATCCTGCTCGCAAAATTGAAAAATTTGTTGAAAGATTAAATTGCTTTATGGTTGCTTTCATTCTTCTGCTAAAAATTGTTTACTTAATTTTATAAAATAAAACCCCAGACTATGAAAATGCTTCTGCCAGTTTTAATTTTATTCGTTTTTTTTAGTTGTAAAAACGATCCAAAAAAAGATGAAATTGATAATGATACTGAAATTAATTCCGAAGAGATTGTAGATTCTTTGCGCATTTCCGATAAAAATTTTGAAACCCAGCAAAAAACCTTAATCCTAAAACGGCAGGAACTTATCGAGAAAAAAGATGCAAAAGCAGAAATGGAAAATCTGCTTATTTCAAAATCGCTTTTAAAGGAAGGAAATGGGTACACTCTTGATTTTAAATATCCCTACCTCAACGAAAAAATTAAGCCACAATTCGAAAATTTCAACGAATACATCAATAAACATTTTGTTGATGCCAAGCGTATTGAAGCGCAAATTTTGGAAGAAAAAAGACTTTGCGATTCCTTGGGAATCCCGAAGCAAATGGAAAAGAGAATGGTAGATTACAAAATTTACAATCTAAATGACCGGCTTATAAGCGTGCTTTTTTACAAAGAAAACCAATACACCGGCGCAGCCCATGCAGCTTATACCTTTGAAACCCTAAATTTTGATTTGGAGCGTGCCGCTTTTATGAACTATGAAGATTTTTTCAATAACGGTACCGAAGAAGAGCTTCGCGAAATCTTGAACGAACTTTTAAAAGAAAAAATCAACTCGGGCGAAATGTATTACGATTGTTGGGCAATTTCGGCCGATGATTTCTTCAATGCCAAAAACAACTTCGTAATAAATGATGATGTAGTGGAATATTATTTTGACGATTGCATCATTTGCCCATCCTACACGGGAACCTATTCCATCCAAATTCCACTGAAAAGGCTAATGCCTGTTTTAAGAAAATACAAAAAGAACCCATTGCTCGGCTAAAAACTGATAGGATGAAAAGCAATTTTAAAGATATAATCAATTCCGAAACTCCCGTTTTGGTCGACTTCTTTGCAGATTGGTGCGGACCGTGCAAAATGCTGGCTCCCATTCTGAAACAAGTAAAGGATGAATTGGGCGACAACGTAAAAATCGTGAAAATTGACGTCGATAAAAATCAGCCGTTGGCAGCAGAATTCCAAGTACGTGGCGTGCCCACTATGATTTTGTTCAAAAACGGAAAACAACTTTGGCGACAAAGCGGTGTTTTGCAGAAAAATGATTTGGTTTCCATCATCAATCAATATAAAAATTGAAGGATTTAAACCGATATATAGATCACACCTTTTTAAAAGCTACCGCTACCCCACAAGACATACTAAAACTTTGCAACGAAGCAAAGGAATACAACTTTTATGCAGTTTGCTTAAACAGTTGTTACGTTTCTTTGGCTGCAAATGAATTGCAAAACAGCGATGTAAAAATTGCTTCTGTAGTTGGTTTTCCTTTAGGTTCAAATAGTACTCGCTCCAAAGTTTGTGAAGCGGAACAATGCATAAAAGATGGTGCCGATGAAATCGATATGGTTTTGAATATAGGCTATCTAAAAGCCAAAATGTACGAATCTGTTCGGAAGGAAATCTCAGCGATAAAAGAAGCCATTGGCAGTTCATTATTAAAAGTAATCTTGGAAACCTGTTATTTAACCGATGATGAAATACGCATAGCTTGCCAAATAGCCAAACAAGCTGGGGCAGATTACGTAAAAACCTCTACTGGTTTTGGAACAGATGGCGCCACGGAACACGTTGTAAAAATTATGATTGATGAAGTGGGCGACACTTTAAAAATTAAAGCCTCGGGCGGAATTAAAAATACTGCAACCGCTAAAAGATATATCGAAATGGGCGTTAGCAGAATTGGTACTTCTTCGGGAATTGAAATTGTAACTTCCTTAAAAAAAGACACAGATGAGCACACATATTGAAGCAAAAAAGGGAGAAATTGCAGAATCTGTGCTTCTTCCCGGTGACCCCATGCGGGCCAAATGGATTGCTGAAACGTTTCTTGAAAACGCCAAATGCTATAATGACGTTCGCGGCATGCTAGGTTTTACAGGCACATTCCAAGGAAAGCGAATTTCCGTTCAAGGGACGGGTATGGGCATTCCATCGACACTGATTTACTGCCACGAG
Source organism: Aequorivita sp. (assembly GCA_030690315.1). Lineage (GTDB taxonomy): Bacteria > Bacteroidota > Bacteroidia > Flavobacteriales > Flavobacteriaceae > Aequorivita. The sequence continues at coordinate 80,174 of JAUYGY010000051.1, read as the reverse complement.
CTTATTAACGATTATGGCGTAAAAAACCTTATCCGAGTTGGTTCCGCAGGAAGTTATCAAAAAAACATTAAGCTTCGCGATATTGTAATTGCAATGGCAGCCTCTTCTACCTCCGGCATCAACAATACTCGGTTTGAAAACTGTGACTACTCTCCTACCGCAGATTTCGATTTATTTATGAAAGCAGCGCTTTACGCAAAGGAAAACAATATTCCCATAAAAGCTGGAAACGTACTTTCCTGCGACCAGTTTTATGAAGATGACTTTAACAGTTATAAGAAATGGGCAGATTTTGGAGTGCTTTGCGTTGAAATGGAAGCCGCCGGACTTTACACCATTGCAGCAAAATTTAATGTGAAAGCATTGGCAATTCTCACAATTTCAGATTCATTGGTAACAGGAGAAACTATTTCTGCCGATGATCGCGAAAGTAGCTTTTCAAAAATGATTGAGATTGCGCTGAATACTTTAATTTAGAAACAAAAAAGCAGGAATCCAAAAAAAATGAAATTCCTGCTCTTTCTCGTTAATTGTTGTCGATAGCAATTAACTATACTTTAAAAGTCAACACCGGTAAATCTGAATGGTTTACCACATTTTCCCCAATACTTCCAGAGAAGAAATGCGCCAAACCTTGGCGCCCTTGCGTTGGCAGTGCAATGATGTCTGCATTGCTTACTTGGCTGTAACCGAAAATGCCGCCTTCAACAGAATATTCGTTGTATTGAATTACTTTGTTTAAACTTTCTAATGGATTTACTTCTCCAGCATTTTTCAAAAAGTTGAGAATTCGTTTTTCAATTTCGCGGGTGCTGCGGAAATCGCCTGCAAGGTTCACGTAGAGCATCTGCATATTGATTCCCAAAGCATCAAACATTTTTTTTGCGCGCTTGTATGGACCAACAGAATTTTCTAAAAAATCGCAAGCAAAAATACCTAATTGCGGATTGAAAATTTCTGCACGATGTTTAATTACAAGTACAGGGATTTCAGAAGTGCGGACTACCTTTTCGGTATTGCTGCCAACGAAAACTTCTTTCAAACCTGAGCTTCCGTGAGATCCCATTACAATTAGATCTGCATGAAATTCCTGTGCTAAATCATTCAATTCACTAAAATTTTTATAGTTGTGAACGGTATCGGTTACATTAACTCCTTCCAAATAGTCTTTATCTAGAAATTCATCAAAACGCTTTTCTGCAAGTTTCATATAATACATCGCTTCAAAAACCTCCTTGCTTTCATCGCGTGTAACTACGGCTTCCTTAAGGCCCATCATGTGCACAGCGATTATTTCTGAATTATGCTTTTTGGCGATGTTTGCAGCCACTTCCATAGCATATTCGGAATGCTGTGAAAAATCTACGGGAACAAATATTTTTTTCATGTTGATTGGTTTTAATGGGTTGTGAATTTTGCTTTGCGTTTTTTAAGTTGTTTTTCCAAATCGGATATTGTTTCTTTTGCAGCGGCTTCAAAGGTTGCTTCTTTTGAAGTTGCAAAAATTTTCGGTCCCGGAAGGCTCAGTTCCATTTCGCAGATATTACCTTTTCCGTAAACATTGTTTTCCAATTTAAAACTTACTTCGGCTCTAATTAGCCACTCATATTTTTCCGCAATTTTTTGAAGTTTCTTTTCTACATATTCGCTCATTGCCTCACTGGTAGGCATTTTCACGTATTGAATGTTTATAGTCATGATATATTATATTGGTTAATACTTCAAATATATCCCAAATTTGCGGTTTTTGAAATGACCAATGTCATATATATAATTTGTTTGTTATGAAAAAATAAAAAACCTGTTTCAATTGAAAAGAAACAGGTTTTTTTAAGAAAAGATATTTAAATGAATCAATTAGGCACAGCAATTTTCATTTTCGTCTTTTACGCCTAATTTTTTAAGTATTTTCTCCATCAAGCACCATTTCGTAAATGATGATTGCAACAAATTGGCACCCACAAATGCGGTAAACCACAGCCAATTAATATTCACATAAACCGCCAAAATAAGGCTGATTAAAATAAAAGTCCCGGCTATTGCCCTAATATATCTGTTTATCATTGTATTAAATTTTAACGTTTATTTTATCTGTATTCTTCCCATAAACTCCACCAAAGGAGGAGGAACGCACATAATACGCACCTTTGGGGAGTTGGGAAGATTTTACATGCTTCTTTCAATGGGAACAACAACCGCGTGAATGGGATTGTTGGTTTCCATATTATTATTGAATTCTATCGCTAAAGTGAAAAACGCATCAATCTGTTCCTCTTCCGTGAATGAGAAAAACATACTGCTGTCTGCTCCTCCCTTTTCAGATGGAAACCAACTAGAGTTCATCATAAAAGAAGAAGCATTTTTATAGCCTTCAATATCGGAACCGCTATAGCTCTCAATATTTGCTTTTTTGAAAAGTTGCAGTATTTCCTTCTGAAATTGGTCCACAACGGTTACAATTAAAAGTTTCATCTGTTTATTATTTATTGATTATTATTATTTTTTATTTATTCAAACCTTCTTTTTTGTCTTACGTCTTACGTCTTTTAGCGAAGCGGTCTTTAGTCTATTCTTTAAAGTTTTTTCGTTCAATCATATAATAAACCAATGGTACCACAAGCAATGTAAGCACTGTGGAAACAATGGTTCCGCCCATCAATGAAATGGCGAGTCCTTGAAAAATTGGATCAAAGAGAATTACAAACGCACCGATTACAACGGTTCCGGCAGTCAATAAAATTGGTGTAGTTCGTACTGCACCAGCTTCAATTACGGCTTGCTTAAGTGGGACTCCGTCTGCTGTGCGTAGATTTATAAAATCTATCAACAGCACCGAGTTCCGCACCATAATTCCTGCCAAAGCAATCATCCCAATAAAGGAAGTAGCTGTGAAAAAAGCGCCCATAATCCAGTGGCCCAAAACAATTCCTATCAACGATAAAGGTATTGCCACCATCATTACTATAGGTGCATTGAAGTTTTGAAACCAACCCACGATTAAAATATAAATGATGATGATTACGCCCAAAAAGGCAATTCCCAAATCACGAAAAACTTCTAAAGTTATCTGCCATTCGCCATCCCATTTCACGGTGAAGTTATCTTCAAATTCGGGTTGTTCCAAATACAATTCGTCCATACTGTAACCAGCCGGTAATTTTATGTCTTTCAACTTATCAGTCATTCCCAAAATAGCGTAGACTGGACTCTCAAGCTCTCCTGCCATATCTGCTAAAACATACACAACCCTTTTTTGGTTTTTGCGATAGATACTTTTTGCACGGGTGCTTTCTTGAATATTCACTAAATCGCCAATAGAAACCATATTACCCTGCTTTGAGGCAATTTGCAATTGTGAAATATCTTGAATTGTGGATTTTTCCTTTTCATCCAACATCAAAAGGATTCCCACCTGTTCCGTAGCGTTTTCAGCATATAGATTTGTTACGGGTCTGTCTGATAGTGCCATCCCCATTGTATAAACAATCTGTTGTGGCGCTACGCCATAACGCATTGCTTTTTCTTTGTCTATAACAAATTCATATTCTCTTTGGTCGGCTTCTACCATCCAATCTACATCCACCACATCTGGGGTCTCATTTAAAATGCTTTCAAGTTGTTTTGCAACTGCAATTTGTTGGTCATAATTTGGCCCATAAACTTCCGCAACAATGGTTGAAAGTACTGGGGGGCCCGGTGGAACTTCCACTATTTTTACATTCGCGCCAAACTTTTTTCCAATTTTCTGAATCTGCGGACGAATTAATTTTGCAATATCGTGACTCTGTAAGTCCCTGTCTTCCTTCCCTACCAAATTCACTTGAATATCGGCCATATTGCTACCTCCACGAAGGTCGTAATGACGCACCAAGCCGTTAAAGGTTATCGGGGCCGAAGTGCCTACATAATTTTGATAATTTACAACCAAGGGTTGCGTTGAAAGGTATTGTCCAATCTCGCGCGCAACTACTGCGGTGCGTTCCAAAGTGGTACCTTCGGGCATATCAATTACCACCTGCATTTCATTTTTATTGTCGAAAGGCAGCATTTTCACAGCAACAGATTTTGTGAAGAACATAAGCATAGACCCCATAAGAAGGACTATTGTAATTCCCAAAAACAGCCATCGTGTTTTTTTGTTTTCAATTAAAGGAATTTCGAATTTGGAATAAATCCGATAAATAAAAGTATCCTCCAATGCTTTTTCGGGTTTCGGCGCTTTCCCTTTTTTCTCCTTTTCGCGAAGGAAAATATAACCCAAATAAGGGGTAATGGTCAAGGCCACAAACAACGACAGTATCATTGCAATAGAAGCGCCAATAGGCATTGGCGACATATAGGGGCCCATCAAACCGGACACAAACGCCATCGGCAATACGGAAGCAATTACAGTGAAGGTCGCCAAAATAGTTGGGTTCCCCACTTCGTTTATTGCGTAAATAGCTGCCTGCTTAAACGGCAAGCGTTTCATCTTGAAATGCCTGTGCATATTTTCGGCAATGATGATAGAGTCGTCCACCACAATACCTGTTACGAATACCAATGCGAAAAGCGTAATTCTGTTCAGCGTATAATCGAGTAAATAGTAACTCAAAAGCGTTAGCGCAAAGGTAATTGGCACCGAAAGAAAAACCACCAAACCGCCACGCCAACCCATTGCGAGCATTACTACAAGCGTAACTGCTATAATGGCTCCTATAAGGTGCATCAATAATTCCGAAACTTTATTGGAAGCAGTTTCGCCATAGTTCCGCGTGATTTCCATGTGAACATCGTCGGGAATTAAATTGCTTCGCAAATGATCAACTTTGGCGATAATTACATCTGCAATTTTCATCGCATCTGCACCTTTTCTTTTTGCAACAGAAATTGTTACCGCAGGATATTCCGAAGCATATTTAGTTACATTTTCACTAGCTCCCCCAAAACCAAAGGAAACATATTTACTCGGAATTTCGGGACCATCAAAAATATTGGCAACTTGTTTAAGATAAATGGGTTGATTCTGCTGTACTCCTACTACCAAGTTTTCAACATCGGTTGCAGATTTTAGAAAATTTCCAGTGGTAACCAAAAATTCAGTATCATTTCTATCAAAACTGCCCGAGCTCATTTGCTGGTTGTTTGCCTTTATCATTTCGGCAACGCCCAAAAAGTCCAATCCGCTTGCGGCCAGTTTATCTTTATCTAACACCACTCGCAATTGTCTATTTCGTCCTCCAATTTTATGGGTAGTTGAAACTTGGCTTACCTTTTCAATTTCCTGGGTAAGCTCGTCTGCTATTTGTTTCAGTTGAAAATCGTCATAACTTTCGCTCCAAAGCGTAATCCCCAACATTGGTACATCATCAATGGCGCGCGGTTTTACAAGCGGCATGGTAACGCCCGGAGGCATTTTGTCCATGTGCTTGTTCATTTCATTGTAAAGCTTCACGAACGACCGCTCAATATCCTCACCCACAAAAAACTGCACAATTACCATTGCCCCTTCTTTTGAGGAAGTGGAATACACATATTCCACCCCCGGAATGTTTGAAAGCAATTTTTCAAGTGGTTTTACTACCCGGGATTCTACCTCGGTGGGGGATGCGCCGGGGTAACCTATAAAAATATCGGCCATGGCCACATCAATTTGTGGTTCTTCTTCCCGCGGTATTAAAAACGAACTGTAAACTCCGATGACCATAAAAACAATCATCAAAAGTACCGTAAGCTTCGAGCTTATAAATAGTTTGGCAATTTTGCCAGCAAATCCGTCCTTCATGATTATTGTTTAATGGTTATTTTTGCCCCGTTGAAAAGTTTTCCTTCAGAAGAAATTATATAGTTTTCGTCTGCTGCTAAGCCTGAAAGTACTTCCACGTTATCGCCATACGTTCGGCCCAATCGCAACCAGCGCAGCAAAGCGGTGTTGCTTTGGCTTACCGTATAAATTCCTGTTAATTGTCCGCGTTTCACCAAAGCTTCCTGCGGCACCAACACTATGCTAACATCGGTTTTCTTTTCTATTGGAAACTGAACAGTGGCGTACATTCCCGAAAGAACGCTCGCATCGGTTTTGTCTAAAACTACTTTCACCAAATATTGACCGCCCGTGTTTTTTGCTGAAGTGCTCACTTCGGTAACCGTGCCGGGAAGTATTATATCTGAAGATTTTACAATCACTTGCACTGCAGAACCTGATTTTATTTTTGAAATCTCACTTTCGGGAACTGAAGCCGTTACTTCAAAATTGCCGGGACCTTCAATAGATATTAATGGTTCGCCCGGATTTGCCATAGCGCCAGCTTCAATAAATTTATTCGTAACAACCCCATTGAAAGGAGCTCGAAGATTTACATACGCAAACTGCGACTGCACTTCATTTTTCATCTGCTTTGCGCCTTCCAATCTGGCTCTTGCCATTTCGAAACGGGCGCGCTGATCGTCGAGCTCCTTTTGGCTCGCACTATTTTCAGCATAGAGGTTTTGAAATCGTTGGTAATCTTTTTCCGCATTGTTGAAAGCGGCTTGTGCTTCGGTAATTCCTGCACTTGTTTGTGCCTGCTTTGCTGAAAGATCGGAATTGTTGATGCTCACCAACAATTGTCCCTTTGTAACTTTTTGGCCCACATTTACGTGCACTTTATCAACAAACCCCATCATTCGGGTGCTGAGAGAGGCACTGTTGGCCGCTTCTATTTTTCCGCTTGCGGTTAAAAAAGGCGTGTTGTTTTCAGCAGCTACAGAACTTACCGTTACTGATACTGCAGGAAATTTATCTATGGCTTTTTCTTCGGAAGTATTGTTGCAGGCTGTAAACCCAAGTATTGCCGAAAATAAAAGAATGGTATATATCTTTTTCATTATTAATTTAGTTTTTGGTTAAGAATTGTAGGTATGCCAAGGCGTAATTATGTTGAAAAACGGTGTTGTAATATTCCAACTGCTTTTGTGAAAACTGTGTTTCAGCGTTCAATAAATCGGTAGTTCTTTCCAGCCCTTCCGTAAATCTGTTGGTGCGGATGCGAAGTGCTTCCTTTGATTGTTCCAATGCCAATTCGGTCAGCTTTAGATTGTTTTTGGCGTCTTGAAACATTCGTCTTGCTTTATTCAGTTCCAATTGGCTGTCCGCCTTATATTGCTCCAGTTCAAGATTCGCTTTGTTGAATTCGGCCTTGCTCTTTTGTGTTTTACCGAAGCGCTTTGAGCCTTCAAAAAGATTCCACGTCAAGGCTGCGCCATATAAATAGCCACTTGCATCTGCTTGAAAAACCTGATCGTCATAAAGCTCGTAGCTTCCAAAAGCATTCAGCCGTGGCAGAAAAGTCATTTTATCGGCTTTGTAATTTTGTTTGTAGGCTTCGGCAGCAAACTCCATAGCTTGAATATCGGCTCGGGTGTTGGAAATGTTTTCGGCGGCAATCAATTCCGAAGAAATCATTAAAGAATCTGTTGGCTTCAAAACGCCGGAAACCTCTTCATTCATAAGCACAGCGAGATATTCCGAAGCATTAATCACATTACTGTTTGCGTACTGCAACTGATTTTCCACTTCGGTAACGCGCACCTGCACGGCCAAAACATCACTTTGTTGTAGATAGCCTTGCTTGAAACTATTATTAGTCAAACGCAGGTTTTCATTGGCTGCTTTTAAAGCGTTTTTCAAAACATCTACACTTTTGTACGCCAATTGCAATTGCATATAGGCCTTTTCAGTTTCTAGCGAAAGGTAATCTCCCGTTCGCACCACCTGCATTTGGGTAGCTTCCCATTTTGCTTTCGCGGCTTTCCGCTGGAAAATTCCATCAAGGTTTATTATAGGTTGCTGTACTTCAAATTTTGTAGCGAAGATTTCAATCTGTGAAGGATTGTTGAGTTTGTTCGGATCAAAATCGGCTTGGGTAACTATTTCCTGGTTCAGTTTAAAACCAAAAGCCATCAACGGATTGGTAGTTGCCATTCCGCTGTGCGAAGCCGTGATGTTTGGAAGAAACACCGCGTTGGTTTGGTTATAATCGCCCTTTGCGGCAAGCACATCCTGTTCGCCAATTTTTAGTTTATTGTTCTGTTGGACTACCTTTTCCAACACTTCTGCTTTGGAAATGGGCACTGTTTGCTGCGCAAAAATCACTGTGGGCAGCAAACCAATTAGTGTAATTATATTTTTAATCTTCATGGATTATTTATTTTGATGCAAATTTAGGTTACGAATCAAGGCCAGTCAGTAACTAATGTTACCAAAGAAAAAAACACCCGCTTGGGGTGCTTTTCATCAATATTAAATCCGCTCAATTAAAAACGAATACCTAAACACTCCTAAATGCTTTGATAGCTTTCGCCAATTTTTTCAATACAATTCTATGTTTTTTTATATTAAAACTGCTCATCAGAGCCGCGTACAATTCTTGAAATGATTCCTTTATCACTTGTAAACTCTGCAATTATTACACCTCCCAAATGGATTGCAATAAAAGCTATCAGATAATAAATACTAAGTATATGAATTTCTTCCATTGGTTTTTTCAAATCTTTAGGCCCCAATTCTATTATTAGCCCTGTAACTAATGATATCACGACACATACATAAAAAATGATGTACGTCCATTTCTGAAATTTCTGTTTAAAGGATAAGTTCTTGACCAGAGGATTTTGAAACTTCATAGTTCCGAAAAAAGGAAGCAGGAAACGCAAACTGAACAAACCAGTTAATACATAACCTAAATAAATATGCCAATCCCACATGGGTTTTCTTATTTGTTTTGCAAGAACGATGAGCTGTTCCCTAGATAACGATTGATCGGTGCTACTTAGGTAGTTCTGAATAATATCTGCCACATTTTCTTTATTCATCCAAGTCAATCTCAGAAAAATAGTTATTAATAACAGCAGAAAAGTAATTGCTATACCCCAATGGATAATTCGGTAAATTTTAGAATATTTTACAGTTTCCATAGGATTTATTAAATACTTTGAATGACTTTGGTCAATTTCATTTGAACCTCTTTCGCTAAAGTTGTTAAAGAATCATTTTCAACCGCCATCATTGATGCCGCAGGATTTACTGCGGAAACCTCGATAGTTCCCGGTTCGCGTTCCTGAACTATTACGTTACAAGGAAGCATCGTCCCGATTTTGTCTTCAGCTTGTAGCGCTTGGTACGCCATAGATGGATTGCAGGCACCAAGAATGGTGTAATTGTAAAAATCCACATCCAACTTCTTTTTCAATGTGGCTTTAATGTCTATTTCGGTCAACACACCGAAACCTTCCTCTTTTAAAGCTGCCGTTGTTTTTTCAATAGCCTCTTTAAAAGTTGTGTTTTTTAATGTTGTACTGATGTAATAATCCATAGTTTCTTCATTTTTATTTATTGAAAGTCTCACTCTCAAATTTTACGCGTTCCTCCATGTCCTCCGGCAACAATGAGCAGCACTTTTATGCTCAAATACAGAAATCTAAAAAACTGGATGATGGGATTCATCATCACAAATCGTTTGAAGTTTGATATTCTACGTGTCATAATTATATTTTTTATTCAGGAATTAAATACCAAAAAGGTTTCATTTTGGCTTTATAAATAAAGGCATAGTGCAGCGCAAGTTTGAGCCAGTGGCCCGCAAGACCTATTTCACCGAAAGTTTTCCCTAGTTTTCGGCCTTGGGTATCTGGGTATTTTTTATAATCGGGAACAATAGGAAATGTGGTTATACTGATTCCGCTTCCCTTGGTCATCCCAAAACCTGCCGAGGCGATACAGGCAGCACCCATATTGCCCATGGAGCCTTTGTGGTGAAGCGATTCCTTTTGTTGCATAATGCTATCAATAATATTATCGGCTACCAATTTTGCAGTAATCCCCGAAGGCATTCCTGTTCGTGGTGGCGATGGGAATATTTCAGTTCCACTTGGACTTTTCCGAGGTTTGGAGATGCTGTGTGGGGGCGCAAAAGCTATTCCCGGAGCAAAAATGTTTGGGTAACTTGGATTTTGATAGGTTTCTGGCCAATCTTGTACCGTCCACTCCTCATAGGGTTTTGGCGTGTAATCTGCGTCAACTATCATAAACCCTTTAAAAAGTTTTTCGGTGATGTCCTGATTATTTTTATCGAAGGCTTTAAATCCGTGTCCGGAAAAGGAAGGAATCAACATTGCAAAATCATATTCAATGGTTTTGTGCTCTCCGTTCAAAGTTTCAAAATGCGCTACCCCATCTTCAATTTTGTTAACTCCCGCCCCAAGAATCCATTCTATATCGCGATCTTCAAAAACCATCTCCACCATTTCGTGCGATTTCATAATATTGCTTCCGTAACTCAACAACATTCCGTCCATTCCAAAATCTCCCAATTCATATTCATTGGAAATCCACGTAATTTTTGCTTTGTCCCGTACATTTTGTCGGCGGAGTTCCTGTTCTACATTCAGAATATACTCAAAGGCCGCGCCTTGGCAGGTTGCTTTGGCGTGACCAGTACCAATTACAATTCTGGCTTCCTTTCCTTGTTTCAATTCTCCAATAAGTGCTTGCAGACCTTGCCACGCATGGTTTGCGTGCGTATAGGTACAAACGGAATACGTCTTATTGGTTCCAGGGTTTAAGCCTTCGGTTGCTTCAAAATTTAGTTTTGGTCCGGTAGCATTTATCAGATAATCGTAAGTTATTTTTTCGGTCTCCCCTCTTTTTTCTTCTGAAACATATTCCGCCATTACAAAGGGTTTTGCATTATCGCTATCGCCCTCGGGAAAAAAGGAGGTTACTTTTGCCTGTTTAAAGCCGATGTTTTTTTTCTTGTATAAAGGCGCCAAAGGGAAAAGAATTTGATCAGATTTCATTCGGCCCACTCCCACCCATATGTTTGAAGGTATCCATTGATAATTACTGTTGGGCGAAACCACAACTACTTCGTGTGTATTATCCAGTTTTCTGCGGAGGTGTGATGCCGCTACGTGACCTGAGATTCCCGCTCCTAATATTACAATTTTCGCCATGATTGAAAGATTTAAAATTCTAATTTACTTCATCAACAAGAACTAAAATATGATTATAATCATATTAAAATGAATCAATTATATCATTCAAAAATGGAACTATTTATTAAGTAAATTGGTAACTTTTGTTACACAGTCCAAAAATATCTCTATTGAATTAATCTCTTGATCATTAGGAAATTATAACTTCGCACTAATTATTTTAAAATATGATAGTCCACGATTTCAGTAACGAAAATTCCATCCTTAACCAATTTATATTGGAAATGCGGGATGTTACTATTCAAAAAGATGCTATGCGCTTCAGAAAAAACATTGAACGCATTGGGGAAGTGCTCAGTTTTGAAATGAGCAAATCCATGGATTATAAAACCAAAATTGTAAAAACTCCCCTTGGAGAAAAAGAAATGCGAGTTCCTGAAAATGATCTGGTTGTTTGTTCCATTTTGAGAGCGGCGCTGCCTTTACACACTGGTATTCTAAATTTTTTCGACACTGCGGAGAACGCGTTCATTTCGGCCTATCGGTACCATCCCGACAACGCCGATGCTTTTGAAGTAATTGTGAACTATTTGGCATCACCATCTATTGAAGGAAAAACCTTGGTGTTGACAGACCCAATGCTGGCAACAGGAACAACACTTGAAAATGTATTAAAAGCTTTTAAAAGTCACGGAACTCCTAAGCAAATTCACATTATTTCAGTCATTGGTTCAAAACCGGGAATTGAATATATTCAAAATGTTTTCCCGGAAAATACACATCTCTGGATTGCAGCGGTGGATGACAAACTAAATAGCCGGGGCTACATTGTACCGGGTTTGGGCGATGCGGGCGACCTATCTTTTGGTGAAAAATTATGATTATTTAAAATCTTCCACAGCATCGCTTAAATCAAAAACCTTTTTCACATTTAATTCTCTTTCAAGAATACTTGCTCCCGCCGCACTTCGGTATCCGCCTGCACAATGCACAACAATAGGCTTATCCGTTGGTATTTCATCTGCTTTTTCCCGCAACTGATATAAGGGAATAGTTATCGCTTTTTCAAAAAATTTGCCTTCCGCAACTTCGCTTTCATTACGAATGTCCACAATTGTATAGGCATCTTTATTATTCTTGAAATCTTCAAGATTGAAGCCAATTGATTTTTCCAATACCTCGCTACCAAGGGTAAGAACAGTTTTAACGTTCACTTCATAGCCAATTTTTGCGATTCGCTGAAGAATATTTTCGGCATTTTCCACTGAATCTACAACTATATGGAATTTTTCTTCAGGCCGCACAACAGATCCAAGCCAAGTTTCAAATTTGGAAGTTTCGGAAGTAGCCATAATATTGATGCTTCCGGGAAAATGGTTCTTTTTGAATTCACTTCCATCCCTCATATCAACAATCAACGCATCTTTAGTAAAATTGTTTACGTTTAATCGAAAAGGAATTTCACCCAAAGCAGTGCTCAGATTTTTCGCTCCGTTCTTATTTACATTAACATTATATCCAAAATAGTGCGGAATAAATGGTTGGGATTCCAGCAAATAATTAACGAATTGTTCTTCGGTTTGCTTCTTAAACGCCCAGTTGCCTACGCGTTCGTTGCCAAGTGTGCTGGACGAGGCATCTTCGCTCATCCCTTTTCCACAGAGTGAACCTGCGCCGTGTGCAGGATATACATATGCATTGTCTGGCAAATCTGTAAACTTATTTTGAATACTGTCATACATCAATTTGGCAAGCTCTTCCCTTTTCGCTTTCATGTGGCCGGCTTTTTCCCGTAAATCGGGACGACCCACATCACCCACAAATAAAGTGTCCCCGGTAAAAAGCGCAGTTTTATTTTCTTCGGTAGCCACAATAGTTATACTATCTGGAGAATGTCCTGGGGTATTTATAGCTTTAAATATTGTATTGCCCATCCTAACTTCATCGCCTTCATCAAAAGGGGAATGCGGATACTCTGCCCCCGTCTTTTCGCTACAGTATAATGTTGCACCCGTTTCTTTATGAATCTGAAAGTGCGAACTCACAAAATCGGCGTGGGGATGGGTTTCAAAAACAGCAACAATCTCGGCGTCATTTTCTTCGGCATATTTGTAATACTGCATTGGGTTTCTCTCTGGATCTACCAACGCCATTTTTCCATCGCTGATAATGGCGTATGAATAATGTGAAAGTGGTTTGTATTCAAATTGCTTAATCTTCATATTTCGTATTTTTATTCAATTTAAGAAAGACTTTTGAAAAGAATGATACAGTGGCTAAATTCTAACAAAACTTTAAAACTATTTCTTTTTCAACTGAAAAAAAAGTTCATTTCCAGCACGCTGCGGAATGGAATTATATGCAGTTTCCATTTTTTCAATTTTGAAGTATTCTTCAAACAGCGAAATATATTCCTCTTTATTTCCGCCGAAAGGTGGCGTATCGTTATTAAGCGGAATGTTGAATAGTAACCCGACAATTTTTCCTCCAGGTTTTAACAACTTGTGCATTTTTGAAGCATACTCTTTCCGAAGGCTGGGCTGGAGCGCACAAAAAAAGGTTTGTTCTAAAATTAGGTCGAAGCGCTCATCAAGTTCAAAAAAATCGGAATGCAGCAGATTTTCCTTCGGAAAAGCGGGAACACGTTTCATTAGGTTTTGTAAAGGAATAACTGAAATATCTACTACAAAAACGTTTGTAAAACCTTTGTTGAAAAGATATTCCGCTTCATAGGAATTTCCGCCACCCGGAATCAATATCTTTAAATCTGTATCGGTAATTTGATCAATATACTCTTTCAGTGGCGTGGAAACTACACCTATATCCCAGCCAGTTTCTCCCGCGCTGTATTTGTGGTTCCAAAAAGTTTCGTAATCATCCATTAGTTATTTTTCAAATTTGATGCTCCAAATGCCGCGCACCTCATTTTCATTGTAACCAGTAGCTTTATCTGTTGGGTAAAGCTCCTTTATTTTAGCCAAGGTAAGGGTTTCCAATTCCTTTCCGGGAGTTCCGTGACATTTTAAACACATCGAGTTTGTAACAATTGGATAATAAAATTCGGTTTCATTTCCCATTTGTACGGTAATGGGTTTCACTTCGACACCTGCTGCAACTTGTTTTTTAAAATTCTCTAAGTATTGCAATTCCGCAGCGTTGGCCTTGTTTTTGGAGTTTCTGGGCTTGTCTGTAACACGCTTGATGTATGCTTTATGAATGGTAGCCATACTGTCCGTTATAGGTAGCGCCTGAATATGGCAGAAATCAAGAGCTGCAATCACTCCATTTTTTTGTATTTGGCCCATTAAATTTTTACCGAGTTCTGCTTTTGTAGTTTGGGCAATCATCATTCCGCGTTCCTCAAAGGAAGGTCTTTTATCAGTTTCGATTTGGGGGTTATTCATCCCCATTCCTTTGCCACGGCCCATTTTTCCTTTCATCATTGGACGGTCACCGTGCATACTGTTGTAATGTTCCTCAAACCATTCCGGGGTTTCTATTTCACTTTCGTATATATAATCTGCAATTTGATGAATGGTTTCCTCTGGGAAAAATTGGTAAGGCATCAAACCATATTTCTTAACCGCGCCAGGCATTTTTGAATTTTCCTCTGAAGGTTTTTTGGCCCATTCCACCATTGAACTTATAAATTCTTCCTTGGAAGTTTCTTCAGAAATATAACGCATTTTCACCGCTATCATTGGTGGGGCAATCATGCTTTCTTCGGAAGTCTTTGGATTGTGGCAAGCGTAACAGTTGTTTTCCATTAACTTCTTTCCGGGATGTTCTTGTGTTTCGGCCATTGCCAAATCTGAAACATTTTGAATATCCGAATACGATTTTTTGTTCTGTGTATTACAGCCGAATAAAATGCCTGCCAATACAGCTATTGCAAATAGTTTCATTAGTAATTATTTTTTTAAATATTGAAATATAAAAATACCCCCAAAAGAAGGAGTTGGCAGTAACAAAAGTTACACTTCATACAATATTTATGGAAAAATTTAAAACTCGTTAAAGCGAAATTATCTTAATGCTGTTTCTGTATAGTTCAATCTTTCCAAGTGATTCCAGTTTTTTTAGCAAACGTGAAACCACCACCCGGGAAGTGTGCAGCTCATAGGCTATTTCTTGATGGGTAGAATTGATCAGGGAGTCATTGGTGACTTTTTGTTTGTTTTGAAGGTATTTTACCAATCGCTCATCCATTTTCAAGAAAGCAATACTATCAATGGTTTCAAACATTTCTGTGAGACGGGCGTGGTAACTTTGGAACACAAAATTGCGCCAAGTTTTGTACTTGCCCGTCCACTCCTCCATTTTTTGGATAGGAATCATAATTAAAGTGGTGTCAATTTCAGCGATTGCGCGAATTTCACTTTTAGTTTGGCCCAAACAGCAGGTTAATGTCATAGCACAGGTATCGCCACGTTCCAAAAAATAGAGCAATAGCTCGTCACCATCCTCGTCTTCCCGCAATATTTTTATTACTCCAGAAATAAGCAACGGCATAGATCGCACATAATCGCCAATCTCTATTAGTTTTTCACCTTCTTTTACTTCTTTTAAAGTTCCAACTTGATTTATTTCCTCAATCAATTCGTCTTCAAAAATGTTAGTGAAATTTTCTTTTAAATAATGGAGCATGCAACAATATTTTAGGTGGTTTGTGGAAAGAACGAAAGTACCAAATTAAAATCAGTTTTCCTTTGCTTCCCTTCTTTCTTGGCGCTCGAGCTTTTTAAAATAGCCCCGGAAAAGAAAATTGTGCTTTAGGGCTTCCATATTTTCGTTCAGCTTTTCGGCAGCTTCTTTTATATTGCCCATGGTCGAATCAATATTTTTGACCAACACTTCATCCTGGGTAACATAATTTAAAGTTCCTTTTCCCGATTTTATTTCCTTAATATATTCCTCCATATTTTTAGTTACCACATTAATATCTTGACTGGATTTTTCAAGGTTGGCAAATACTTTTTTTATTTGATTGGCAGAAGCGGTATCGCTCAAAAGCACTGCAGCGGCACTTTCGTCATAATTTATTTTTGAAATAATGGCATTGATATTTGAGATTGCAGCGGAAGCGCCCGTAGCCGTTTTTCTAAGCTGCACCACAGACTGTTTGATGTCCTGCGCCAACAAAGTATCATTAACCAATGCTCCTAAAGTGCCTTTGCCCTCAAGGATTTGATTGGTTATTTTTAATAAATCGGCAGTCAGTAATGCGGCATTCTCATTGGTTGTATTTAATGTGGAAAGCATATCGTCAGCGCCAATTCTACTGTAAGACTGAATGGTATCACCCGAAGTTATCGGTTTTGCATTTTGCGCTTTTCCCGGAATGATATTCACAACCATACTTCCAACCAATCCGTCTGAACCAATGGACGCAATGGCGTCTTCTTTGATGAATTTTGAAGTTTTTTCTTCCACCATCATTTGGATGGTTATGGTGCCTTCATCAACCATTTCAATTTTGCTCACGGTACCAATGTTAACTCCGGAATAGCGTACATTGTTGCCTAATATTAAGCCGTTCACATTTGCGAATGTGGCATAGATTTCAATATTTTTACTGAACATATGTTGCTTGTTTCCAATAAAGTAAAGTGCGGCAACCAGAAGAATTGTTCCTATCACTACAAAAACACCGACTTTTATTTTTTGTGATGTTGATTTTCCCATAATATTAATTTTTAAAGAATGCCTGTACTTGTGGGTCACTTGAATTTGAAAGCTCCTCAAAAGATCCTTCGGCATAATTGATACCGTCTACCAATAAAATCATTCGATTTGAGATTACTCTCGCACAGTCCACATCGTGGGTGATGATAAGGGATGAGGTATGGTATTTTTTTTGAATATTTCGCATTAACAGAATAATTTCCTTAGCCGTAATAGGATCCAAACCCGTTGTTGGCTCGTCATACATAATAATTTTTGGTTTCAAGATTAACGCTCGCGCCAAGGCTACCCGCCGCTGCATCCCGCCAGAAAGTTCTGCGGGCATCAAATCTATAGCATTTGATAGGCCTACATTCTCTAAAGCTTCCTTCACCAAAATTTCGGTTCCTTGAAAATTTTCAATTTTATCTTTATGGCGCCGCAGAGGAAATTCTAAATTTTCACGCACCGTCATAGAATCATATAGCGCACTTCCCTGAAAAAGAAAACCAATTTCAGTTCGAAGAATGTCTAATTCCTTATGGCCCAAGGTAATAATATCTTCATCATTTATTGTAATACTTCCTTTGTCAGGTTGAATTAATCCCACCAAACATTTTACCATTACCGATTTTCCAGAACCCGACTTCCCCATGATTACCAGGTTTTCGCCTTCAAAAAGTTTTAGGTTGAAACCTTTCAGCACATGGTTATCACCAAAACTTTTATGTAAGTTTTTCAACTCGAGTACAGGTTTCTTGTTTTTTTCAGAATTCATTTCTAGTTAAAAAAATATATCGGTTACAAAAACAGCAATAAAATCAATCACAAATAGCAGCATCGAAATATAGACCACGGCAGAATTTGAAGCCTCTCCAACTCCTACGGTTCCCTTAGAGCAATTATAGCCTTTATAGCAGCCAACCAATCCAATTGCAAAGCCAAAAAAAACCGATTTTACCGTTGCTGGAAGTATATCGCTAAATCTTAAGGCATCAAAAACTTGGTTGAAGTAAAGCAAGAAGGAAACATCCCCTTTTAAATTTTCAACAATAGCTGATCCCAAAAGAGCGATTGTATCTCCCATAATTATCAATAGAGGCAACATTAAAGTAGTGGCCACAATACGGGTAATCACCAAATATTTAAAAGGGTTGGTGCCCGAAACTTCCATTGCATCTATCTGTTCCGTAACTCGCATGGAACCAAGTTCCGCACCGATTCCCGAACCAATTCGCCCCGCACAGATAAGTGCGATTATAACAGGGCCAATTTCGCGGACAATAGAAAGACTCACCATAGACGCCATCCAGGATTGGGCGCCAAATTG
This sequence comes from Aequorivita sp., assembly GCA_030690315.1. Classification (GTDB taxonomy): domain Bacteria; phylum Bacteroidota; class Bacteroidia; order Flavobacteriales; family Flavobacteriaceae; genus Aequorivita. Next base: position 62,227 of record JAUYGY010000051.1, on the reverse strand, counting down.
CATCAAAGTAGGCCGCGACTGTAGTGTGAACACTAACCCAAGAATAAATCCAGTAACGCCAACCAATAACAAAGAACGATTCCCCATATTATAACATTGGCGAAGCAATTCTGTAAACTCAAAAGGCGGGCTGAAAACTTCCCTAAAAAAACGTCCCGCAAATAAAGTCATATCACCAATTTCGGCAAAGAATGATTTAGTGCGGGTAAGTATGGTGCTTGTTTTATCCATTAAAAGTTGAAAAATCAAATATAATGTTGGCTTAAGTCATTTACTATGACATAAATCAATTGAGAAATAGATGCTTGGTATTTTCACTTGCCCTTCCAAAAATTTAATCAAAAACCAATCTGTAAAACACAATAATTAATGAAATACAGAAAATAGTGGTGTAAATAAGTTTGTTGTGTTTGGCCAACCAATTGGGAAGGAAAATATCGAAGTTATCTTCATTTGAATCTGAATATTTTCGGGCTAAAACAGTTAGCGGACAAAACATTTTAAAAGCGAGCAATACCAAACCTTCCCCAAAAACAAGCCCTATGCAAATCCAAACCCATTTGTCAATTTTGTTGGCAATTGCCGCATATAAAAGATAAAATATCACCACATTAAAAAACAGCCAAATAACTGTGTGGATTATTTTTATAAAAAGTAGTTTGTTATTTGGTGAAGCCACCATTTTTAATCCAAATTTTTTAAATTATACTGAACGTTCTGAAGAATAAACTTCCCATAAACAAAATCACCATCTGGAAAATGCCAAACGGCATCTGCCGCAATGGGTAAATTATAGCCGTTGATACTACCGTATTTTGTAACGGGTGTAGAAAACGGAACGCTTTGGTTGGAATTCACCTCCATCCTATCTTCGGAAACAAAATTAATTAATTGCCCTTCTTCATTAAAATACAACATTGCCGAAATTGTCGCAATCTTATTGTGGTACGTTGCTTTTACCGTTGTTTCATCAATAGTTTGCCATTCAATATTTTTGTCAATTAATGTGGCGGGAGCAAAAAGACACTTATCATTAAAAAAAGTAACGGTTTCCGTTTTGAATAATTCGGGTTTATCTATAGCCACAACCGGAAAAAGAGATAAAAGCTTTATCAGCATTGATGCACTTCCATTTCTATAGAAGTGATAGCCCTGAGTTGGAAGCCCCTTAAAATTTGCCTTTAGAAAAAAAAGCCGCGTGGGGTTTTCATAAAAATTATATTGTTCGGAAGTAAAAGCAAACCAATCTTTTCCCTTTTCACGCATTTCCCCATTAAAAATAGCCTTGACTGTATTAATTTTTGGCGTCCCAAGAACCCCAACGTATTCCAAATATTTTTGAACTGAAATGGGAAGATGTTCAATATCCTTTTCGGAAATTATTTCTTCAGAAATTATCACATTTTGGAACGATTGGGAAACATCCTGTTTGTATTGCCTTTCAAAATTCCAACTAGCTATTGCTATTATTGCAATACCCAACACAATCAAATTAGTGATGGTTCCAAATTTTGCATCCTGCCAATTCATAACAATCAATACCTGAGAAAATAGAACTGCTGCTATAGCAACCCAAAACCAAAGGTTGTTTTTCATCAGAAAAAGCACTCCAACAAACAAAAAAGCCAGAGCAACCACCAGCCATAAAAGTCCTTCTGGTTTAGAAAAACTTTGCGAAAGTTGTGGAATTTCAGCAAAGCCAAAAGCCTTCAAAAATCCCATCAAATGCAAAAGACCGTGAATAGAGAGAAGGATGACGAATACAATTTTCATTTTAAGAAACTTTAATTAAACTTCAAAAAATTTATGAGTTAATCAATAATATCAAGCCGATGTGCATTTTTATATTTTTTCGGTTTCACCCTTTAGGGCGGGGTAAAAAATGGAAAAAATATAAAAATCACATAAATAAAAAATCAAAACTCCCAAGCTAACCCAATTCCGAAAGAAACGTAATTGAGCTTTAATTCTGTGGAAATAGCTGCAATCTCCAAATCCCTCGAAAGAGAGCGATACCGAAGTGTGGGTCTAAAAGATAGATTTGGACCAAACTCATAATCAACGCCAGCTTCTACCTGCCACCCAAAACCATGGTCAGTATCTGCGGTAATGTCGCCAGCATTATTTTCCATTTCTATGTGGTTATAAACTGCACCGGCCCGACCTACGTAAGAGAATGGGGAGGTGCCAATGGGATGTATAATCTGGAAACCAAAGGTATATCCCGTTTCATCCAAAGTAACGTCCTCGTTTGATAGTTTATCTTCACCTTTAAATTGATTCCAACCCCAGCCGGCATATGCTGCCAAATGAGGCATAATTTTATATGCGCCCGTAAATTCAAAACCAAAACCAACTTTTGTGTTGGTATTGCCCGCATCACTCGTTGGAAAACTAAGACCAGGCCTGAACTCTACGGTCCATTTTTCCTGTGCTTTTGAAGAAAAGGAAATTAGCAGGATTACTGCCACAAACAAAAAACTGTATTTCTTCATAATGCTTAAGTTCTAATTAAATACTATCCAAAATTACGTCGGGAAACAAGTTATTTACAATGATAAAAATCAGTTTAGTACTCTTTATCAATAACTTAAAACTTTTATTTAGTTTGAAGAGTGTTTTCGGCGTTTCCACCATTTCACGATTTCATACCATAAAGCACTTAATATTCCAATCCCAACACTAGTACCAATCTGGTTTAACCCAATTCTTTCAAAACCAAAGAATCCAGTAAATGGAGGTGCAAAAAGAAGTGACAAAGTGATGCCAATGGTTATGCCTACCATAATCAGTACCAGCTTGTTTTTATATTTGAATGTCGTAAAAATAGAATAGATGAAAGATCTGTTCACAAAAGTTAGGGCAATATTTGCGCTTATGAGCGCGGTGAAAACCATGGTGCGAGTTGCGGCTTCATCATACCCATCATTAACCGCCAATTGATAAACCGTGAGCACTCCTGCTGTAATTGCCAACCCCTGGATTATACTTGTAAAAAGTTCACTCCAATTGAAAAAAGTACTGGTAAAAGGTCTTGGTTTTTGAAGCATTAAATCCTTTTCCATGGGTTCATTTTCAAAAACAATGGAGCAAGTTGGGCCCATTATCAGTTCCAATAAAATTACGTGTACCGGTGTGAAAATATTGGGATATACCCACCCCAATACCAATGGAATAAAAACCGTAAGTATAATTGGAATGTGTATTGAAATGATATACTGAATGGCTTTTTTAAGGTTTGAATAGATTTTACGCCCCATCGCCACGGCATCCACCATTTTTGAAAGATCATCATCTACCAATAAAAGTGAAGCCGATTGTTTTGCAATTTCGGTTCCTTTCTTCCCCATCGCAATTCCTATGTCTGCAGCCTTGAGTGCCGGCCCGTCATTTACCCCATCACCAGTCATCGCCACAATATGGCCCTGTGCCTTCAGCGCATTGATTATTTTAAGCTTTGCTTCCGGAAACATACGGGCAAAAATGTTCTTTTCTGAAGTAATTTTTTGTAGTTCCACATCGTCCAAAGAAGCAATCTCATCACCCGAAATAACTTCGCCCGAACCCTTGAAATTTACCTTTTGGGCAATAGCCATCGTTGTTTCCGCAATATCGCCTGTAATGATTTTTATCGCTATCCCGGCATTATAAAAATCTTGGAAAACTTTTGAAATATTCTTCTTTGGAGGATCATAAAACGCAATTAACCCCTTGAATTCAAAATTAAAATCTTGTTGTTTTTTCGGCCAAAGAGTTCCTTCAAAGTTTGAAATCCCAACCCCCAAAACCCGGTATCCTTCCTTTGCCAAAATAATAATCTTCTGCTTCAAATTTTGAATTTGCTCCTCATTTAAACCTGAAACCGCCATTAATGCCTCGGGCGCCCCTTTGGCAGCAATTATTCTGATTTTTTGTTCATTTTCAAAAATATGGGTCATCATCGGTGGTTTTCCATCCAGCGGATATTCATGAACCATTTTAAAATTGGGCCTTTCGTCTTTGGCAGTAATCTTTCCATAAAATGCATGTAACGATTGCTCCATGGTATCAAAAGGAATGGGCTCGCTGGCCCACATTGCTATTGTTATAAGCTTCTTTTCGCTTTCTGATAGAACTTCTTCGGTTGAAGTAATTTTATCGGTCTCTAAAGTATAAATCTTATCCAGCTGCATTCTGTTCTCGGTAATTGTTCCAGTCTTGTCAACACAAATCACAGTCGCACTACCCAAGGATTCCACAGTTTTCATCTGCTTCACAATTACCCCCAAGTTCATTAACCGCCAAGCCCCAATAGCCATAAAAGTGGTAAATGCCACGGGAATCTCTTCCGGTAAAACGCTCATAGCTAGCGTTAGCGATTTTAATAAACTGTCCAAAACATTGCCTGTATTATAATAATTGAAGCCCCAAACCAAAATAAAAATCACAGCTCCTGCGATTACCATTTTTTTTACGAAATTGTTAATTTGGCGTTCGAGTGTGGATTTTTCAGTAACTATTTCTTCAATGCTTTTGCCTATTTTTCCAATTTCGGTATGGCTGCCCACTGCAAATATTTCAGCAATCGCAAGCCCGCCAGAAACTTGTGTCCCCATGTAGATAGTATTGTTTTTTGAGGAAGCATCTTTGTTGACTGAAAAAGATTCGCCTGTCAAAATGGACTCATTCACCGAAAAATCATTGGAATGTACAATCTTGCCATCGGCTACAATGGTTGATCCCTCATCTACCATCAAAAAATCACCTACTACAACCTCCTCACTTTTGATTTCTACAACCTTACTATTTCGAATTACTTTGCATTTCGGTTGTGATAACTGCTTTAGCTTTTCAATGGCGCTATGGGTTTTGGCATCTTGATATAAGGAAATTGCCCCCACTAAAACAATTGCTACTGCCAAAAATATTCCATCGCCGGTATTCCCCGTGAAAAAATAAAGTGCCGCGGCAACCAGCAACAAAATGACCATCGGCTCTTTCAGCAATGCGACTATGGCTTCAAGAATTGGATTCTTCTTTTTTGATTCCAGAATGTTTGTTCCAAATTTTTTCCGAGAATCTAAAACCTCCAAATCTGAAAGTCCCTGAATATCAAAGTTTTTTATAGCCATACTCCTGAGAAATTTAAACCTTACAATTTATAAAATATCAATCTCACTTTTTATGATAATAATCAATGAAGATTTCTCTAACTATTCGTTGTTCTTTTAATTAAAAATTCCTCTAAAAGTAATGGCCAATTTTTTAAAATAATGGCTAATCTTGTAATGAATATTTAAAAAAATTAAGTCCTTAAATGGAAATTCTCGAAATAGCAGGTTATCTGGGAGCATTATTGGTTGGTGTGGTTTTAGGATTAATAGGCGGGGGCGGCTCTATCTTGACCGTTCCTGTAATAGTTTATCTCTTTTCTTTAAACCCAATTATTGCAACTGGATATTCGCTATTTGTGGTTGGAATCTCTGCTCTGGTTGGCGCAATTAGAAATATGAAGAAAAAACTTGTTGATTTTAAAACTGCTTTCATTTTTGCAACTCCCGCCTTTATTTCTGTCTATTTAACAAGAAGATTTGTCCTTCCAGCATTACCTGAAAACCTATTGGTGGTTGATGGCTTTACGCTTACAAAGGACATTGCAATAATGTTATTTTTTGCCCTCGTAATGCTAGCTGCTTCCATCACTATGATAAGCAACAAAAAACCCGAACCCGAAATTGGAAGTATAGTTTCTTATAATTATCCATTAATAATTATCCAAGGAATTTTTCTTGGGTTTGTAACCGGTGCCGTTGGGGCGGGCGGAGGATTCTTAATTATTCCTGCTTTGGTTTTATTGGCGAAATTACCAATGAAAAAAGCAGTGGCAACCTCATTGCTTATTATTGCCATAAACTCATTGATAGGCTTTACGGGCGATCTTGCCACACTTGAAATTGACTGGAAATTCCTTTTAACCTTCACGGCAATTTCAATTGTGGGAATTTTTATTGGGATAAAACTGAATTCATTCGTAAACGGGGAAAAACTCAAAAAAGGGTTTGGCTGGTTTGTATTGCTTATGGGAATTTATATTTTTTATAAAGAATTTTCCAGCTGATTTATTTCCATTTTCTATAATGGAATGTTCCCATGTTTTCGGTTTGGCCTCGGCACATCTTTGGTTTCCAACATTGCGAAAGCTTTCAACAGTTTTCTACGGGTTTCCCGCGGCTGAATCACTTCATCAATAAATCCCCTTTGTGCAGCTTTGAAGGGATTTGCGAACTTTTCCGCATATTCAGCTTCCTTTTCCGAAAGTTTCAATTCTGGGTCAGCAGCTTCCGAAATTTCTTTTTTGAAAATAATCTCACTGGCTCCCTTCGCTCCCATCACTGCAATTTCAGCTGTTGGCCAAGCGTAGTTCATATCGGCGCCAATGTGTTTGCTGTTCATTACATCATAGGCGCCGCCATAAGCTTTTCGGGTAATTACAGTAACGCGTGGGACGGTGGCTTCGCTTAATGCGTAAAGCAATTTGGCGCCGTTCAGAATAATTCCATTCCATTCTTGATCCGTTCCCGGAAGAAACCCAGGAACATCCACCAAAACCAAAAGCGGGATATTGAAACAATCGCAAAAACGCGTAAACCGCGCACCTTTTTTGGAACTGTCCACGTCAAGAACGCCCGCCAAACTCATCGGCTGGTTTGCAACAATCCCGATGCTTCTTCCGCCAAGTCTTGCAAAACCAACTATAATATTATCTGCGTAATCCTTATGCACTTCAAAAAAGGAATCGATATCTATTATTCCTTTTATCACTCCGTGCATATCATACGGTTTATTTGCGGAATCTGGGATAATGGTTTCCAATTCATCCCGAAACTCATCCGAACTTTTAAACGGAAGCTTTTCCGTGACAGTTTTGTTGTTCTGTGGAAGATAGCTGAGCAAGGTTTTAATCTGTTCCAAACACACAATGTCATTCGCGGCCGTGAAATGTGTTACGCCGCTTTTGGTGGCGTGCGTTCGCGCCCCACCAAGTTCTTCGGAAGTTACGTTTTCATTGGTAACGGTTTTTACCACATTCGGTCCCGTAACAAACATATAGCTGCTGTCCTGCACCATCAAAGTGAAATCGGTCATTGCTGGGGAATAAACCGCTCCACCGGCACAAGGGCCCATGATGGCCGAAATCTGAGGGATAACACCGGACGCTTGTACATTTCTATAAAAAATATCTGCATAACCTCCCAAAGAGCGAACCCCTTCCTGAATTCGTGCCCCGCCGGAATCGTTTAAACCAATTACCGGTGCTCCAACCCTCACGGCATGATCCATTATCTTACAGATTTTCTCGGCGTGGGTTTCTGAAAGCGCACCGCCAAAAACCGTAAAATCCTGTGCGAATATATATACTAAACAGCCGTTTATGGTACCGTAGCCCGCAACAACCCCATCGCCGTAATACACTTCGTTTTGCATATCAAAATCGGTGGTTCTGTGCGTTACGAGGATACCCATTTCTTCAAAAGAACCTTCATCCAGCAAATATTCCACACGCTCGCGGGCGGTGAGTTTTTTCTTTTCGTGCTGTTTTGCAATTCGTTTTTCTCCGCCGCCTTTTTTGGCTTCGGAAAGTATTTCGTGCAGTTTTTTATTGTTGTCGGTCATAATTTTACTTATTTCTCTGCGTAACTCTGTGTTTTCTCTGTGAAAATCTGTGTAATAGCTGTTTCACAGAGTTGCACAGAGAGCCGCTGAGCTTCACAGAGTTTTTGGTAATCGTAGTTTTTCTGAATCCTTTAAATATTGTTTCAATGCAAAAAGTGCCGCCACCTTCGCTTCCTCTTCGTTTATTGCTTTAAGTTTTTCTTCGGAATAATATTTTTTTACAAAATTGGTATCGAAATTTCCGCTTCGAAAGGCTTCGTGCTCAAAAACAAATTTTCCAAACGGAAGCGTTGTGCTTACGCCTTCAATATCATATTCCGAAATGGCTTCAAGCATGCGCTGCAAGGCCTCGTTTCGGTTTTTTCCGTAGGTAATGAGTTTCGAAAGCATCGGATCGTACTGAATGGGCACCTGCATTCCTTCGGTAAACCCATCGTCCACCCGAATATTTTTTCCGCTCGGCGGACGGTAAACTTCAAGCTTTCCAACGCTGGGCATAAAATTGTTCAGCGAATCTTCGGCATAAACGCGAAGTTCAAAAGCGTGGCCGTTAATTTTTAAATCTTCCTGCGAAAAGGCAAGTTTTTCATTATTGGCAACGTTTATCTGCTGTTCCACCAAATCGAGGCCTGTGATCATTTCAGTCACGGGATGCTCCACTTGCAAACGCGTATTCATTTCAAGGAAATAGAAATTGAGTTTGTCGTCTAACAAAAATTCCACAGTCCCAGCACCTACATAATCACAGGCTTTAGCAACCTTTACCGCTGCCTCACCCATCTGTTTGCGCAATTCCGGAGTTAAAACAGAAGAAGGTGCTTCCTCCACAACTTTTTGATGGCGCCGCTGAATGCTGCACTCTCGTTCAAAAAGATAAACGGTATTGCCGAAATTATCAGCCAATATTTGAATTTCTATGTGTCGGGGAGAAGTGACATATTTTTCAATAAAAACGGAGCCATCACCAAAGGCATTCTCGGCCTCGCTTATGGCGCGTTTCATTTGGTCTTCAAATTCGCTTGCGTTTTCCACGATTCGCATTCCTTTTCCGCCACCACCCGCTGAAGCTTTTATGAGAATTGGAAACCCAATTTCTTTTGCAATTTCCTTTGCTGCAGAAACATCTGTAATAGCTTCAGCGGTACCGGGAACCATTGGAATGTTGTATTCTTTCACGGCATCCTTCGCGGCCAATTTACTTCCCATAACGCGAATGGCGTGCGATTTTGGACCGATGAAAACCATTCCGCTTTTTTCTACGCTTTCTCCAAATTCAGCATTTTCACTCAAAAATCCGTAACCGGGATGGATCGCATCAACATTCAGCTCTTTTGCGACTTTTATAATTTTATCACCTAAAAGATAGGATTCGTTGGAAGGTGGCGGGCCGATGCAAACAGCTTCGTCAGCAAATTTTACATGGGGCGAATTTCTATCTGCTTCGGAAAAAACGGCAACCGTTTTAATGCCCATATTTCGGGCCGTCTTCATTATTCGCAAAGCAATTTCGCCTCGGTTGGCTACCAGTATTTTTTTAATCATTTTTCTGAAATTCAATTAGCAATTTTCCTTTATCTACTGTTTCGCCTTTTGCGATGTTTACTGATTTTACAATACCATCCCGGGGCGCGGTGAGCGTATTTTCCATTTTCATGGCTTCGAGAACGCAAAGGAAATCGCCTTTTTTTACTTCATCGCCTTCAGAAACATTTACTTCCAAAATAATTCCCGGCATTGGGGCATGCACTTCGTCTTCAACCGAAGCATTGCCAAGCGAAAGCCCCATTTCTGAAATAAGGGCGTCCAACGCATTTTCAATTTTAACTTCATACCGATTTCCATTGACCTTTAAAATATATTTTCTGTTGCGAAAATCATTTTCAAGAATCTCAACTTCCAGCGATTTATTATTGAAAACAACATTGGCATTTTTATTTTCTGAAACTATATCAATAGTTTCGAGGTCTTTGCGAAACAGCGGGAATTCAAAAGTACCGTTCACAATGGCTTTAAATTTTTCTTCCATGGATAGAAATTTTTATAAAGATAGTATTTGTGAAAAGATTACACCCTTACCAAACTTAGTAAAATAATGGGATTGGGTGAAACTGAAATTAATGGTTTGAACCACAAAGCATTTTGCTTGCGTTCAAAGTGAGAATGAAGATGAAAATATGATTTTTACGGTTTCTTTTTTGTGTTCTTTTTTATATTCTTCTTTTTCTCCGAAGTTTTTGGTTTGGCAATGGGTTGTGTTTTAAGTTTTTTTCGAATAGCACTTAGGGCAGTTCTCAAGTCACTGATATTGGATTGCAAATCCTTTTTTAAACTAGGTACTATATTCTTTAAACCAACGGCTGCATTTAGTCCATCCGTAAGAAATTGGAGATGCTCGAGTTCCGAATTCTTTTTGGCATCGGATCCGGCTTTGCTCCAAATTTTATTGAAATTTTGGATAATTTCTGTCCATTTTGAATCAATATTTTCATCTTCCAAAACCAAAAGAAGACATAGATCAATATTCAGCTCCGCTATCATATCCCAATATTCCAAATTGTCATATTCCTTAATCTCAGTGAGTTTATTTTTTTGGTTCTGAAGTATTTCTTGGGTTTCTGCTACCGTTCTCAATTTATATTTTTTCTTGTCCACGGTAAACTCACCACCGTCTTTAATTGCACCATTGAGAACTAACAAACAGGCAATTTCAATGGAGTTTGCAAGTGAATAGATTTTGTTTGAATTGTTATTGCTATCATAAGCCATTTCATAATGGGCTATTGCAGCTTTATAGGCATCCATTCGCTTTTTATTGTCCGGTGCCAACATTCCCAAACGTTTGTATGTACTGCCCAGTAGATTGAGCCTCTCAGCTGTCTCGCCAGCAAAAAGCAATACTTGCAGGTCGCTAATCACTCTTTGCGTTTTTTTGTAGGCTTCATTTTTATTGGCGGGTGTTGCCGCTGCATTTTCAAAAATTTCGCGTATGTATAGTTTTGAACGGGTATTGCAGTATTTTTCCATACAGGAAAATGAAAAGTCGGCGTTTTCCATTTTCAACAATTCTTCATAATTGCCACAAGCCTCAATATAAAGCGCAAGTTCCTGATAGATTTTGGCCACTCGTTCAATAATTTGAGGGGTTTTAAAAACATCCCGTTCCACTGCCTTCATAATCGTGTTCAGATCTGCAAGATGATCTTTATTTGCACTTGTGGCCATTTGTAATTGGTTGAGAAGATTGTCCAAATCTATTTCAGCTTCCTGCGGCACAATGTAAGATGGCGACCAACTGCCGCTACTGGCGGAAATATTTTTAAGTTTGAAAAATGGATCGCCATAGCATTGATAGGCGCCCCATGTATTATTATCGGGATGTTTTTCATAAATTGAATTTCGGGCATTTTTCACCGCGTCTCCAAAATTTTCTCCAGCGAACATACTGCTGTAAAAAACTTGGGCAAAATCGTGTGCGGCTGCATCGTTCACCGCCCAACCAGCGGCAATAACAGCTTTCACACCTATTTTAATCAATTGGGTACCAATGTTTGCGGCAAGTTTATATCTATTTTGATATAACATTTCATCATCCGCACTGCTGTAGCCGAGGTGGCAGCAGTTTACGAATACAAGTTCTGGCACCACGGGCATTTGTTCTATTTCGAATACGGTTAGAAAAATATCCTTCCCGATTACCATTCCCGATTTTTTGGGAGATTTTGGATTGAAAACCCCGTGGCCGGCCAAATGGATTATCGTGTAATCTTTGCAGAAGAAGTTTTTTACTATGCTTTCCGCATCGGTACCAATAAGTGATGTGGTGGGATAACCTACATTTTCCAAAGTGTCTTTAACCAACATTCCTTCTTCTTTTGCTCCGGGCAATTGGGAAATGAATCCATTTAAAACGGGGTCAGCAATAACCAATGCTCCCTTTTCTGCAACGCGTTTTATATTTATTCTATAATCCTTAGTAGATAATTGCCGTATCATTCCAGCGTTGATGCAAAGCGGTTTTGCATTCGTGGTATTGTCCTGTAAAAGTTCCCACGGATAGGCGGCAGTTTTTGAATCGAGTATCCACGAAATATTGCCCTTTCTTTTAAGCTTTTCTTTTAAATTATTTGGAATCAATAATTCAAAAAGCGTTTTTGCGGTACAGGCGGACCATTGGTTGCTGGTGGAAACTTCAGATATAAAAAGATCTATTAACGGCGTGCTGCTGTATAGTTCGTTTTCCTCTTCCCGCGAATCGCTAGTGGAAGAACCAAACGTCATACTTGCAGGCTCTCCGGTGAGTTCGTTGGCTTCTTTGTATTTAATTGTAATGCGGTTCCACCAATCTTCGGAAGTATCTAAAGGCGTTCTTTTTCTAATCCCCATCAAATTTTTGATGCGTTTATTTCCAACAATAATATTGTAAGTTGAATTTTCTTTATTGGCTATTTTATTCAGAATATACATGCAGTTGAGGGCACGGTCGGCATAAATTTCAACAAATTCAATGCTTTGGATGGTTTTGTAACCAGAATCGGACAATGCTTTCACCTTTTCATTAGCGCGGTTAACACCTTCAATAATTGCCTTCATAGAGCCCTCAACGGTAAGACCGCCATAACCGGTAGCCACAATCAATGAGGAAACGCCAATGCCCTTTTTTGGGGATGCATCTGCAGGAATGCTGAGTAGATAGTTAAGTACCCCAGATTCCACCGATTTTGAAAATTGAAAAGAGGTAAGCTGGTCGGGCTCTCCAAGGCCCACAATTATGGCTCCTTCAAAGTCACTTCCTTCCATTTTTCCGAATATGGCGTTGGTACCAATTTCTCCCGGATAAAGCCCCAATCGGTGTTTTGAAGTGAGGCTTCCGTTAAGATAATAATCTATGGTTTTTTCAGCATAAAGCACTCCGTCATTTAAAAAATGCCCTGCAATCACAGGATGCGATGCATAACGAAGATCGCCATTGCTCACGGTAATGGTAACCGGAATTTGGCTACCTATTGGTTCAATTTCAGTACCTAGACCCAAGATGGTTTTTTCCAATCCACTTTCAGAAAGATCGAAATCAATATCCGGTTCGGCCCTGAATATTTTTTCCTCGCCACGTAAAAGTGGTTTTGTGTTTCGCAATAATTTGGTTTGTCCGGAGGATAAAATTTCCTCAATAGCATTGAACAGGTCTGGATCATTGGCAAGTGCGCCATGGGTAACTCGAGAATAATACACAGCATTTGTCTCAATAAGTTGTTTCGGGATGCCCGATTCCCAGGTAACGCTTTGGTCACCTTCGCTGGTGTACAGAAAATACAATTGTTTTTTGGGTTTAATTTCGTCCAAATAATAGCCACAGGGCGTCATTTTATCCTTCCCCGCTATGTAAACCATATTTGAATAATCAATCGCATCTCTTTTTTTCAGAATATTGTCGCGGTAATTTTTGAAATAGTCTAAATCATCTTTTAAAGGCAAGGGCCAGTCCCGTTTTCCGAAGAAAGAGCGCATATTTTCCCAGGTTTCCAGTTTTGCAAAATCATTCTTAGCATCTGTGGTAATTGGTAGTAGTGCCAAAATTCCGGGAAATTTCGCGAACATTTTAATCAGGCCTTCTTTCGTATGAAACAAATCCAGGCCGCTCAGTTTTTTGATAATTGCATCTTCCCCGAAAAGTACGGAAGGGATGCGGAAGGAACCGCCCAATGGCGAACCAAGAAAAAGTAATTTGAACCCTTTTGAAGCCTTTAAATCTTGCCAAACATCGTCATGATTAATGATGAAATCCCGAACCAAAAGTCCGCCCATGGAATGGCCTATAATTTTTATGGGCTGTCCCGTTTTTAATAGACTTTGAATTTTTACTTTGAATTCAATAGCGCATTCTGGTAGGGGTTTGCGCCAATCAAAGGGATAAACAATCACATCGTATTTCGCAGATAGCCATTTGTAAAGCTTGCCATATGAAGTTTTTACCACGGAATCTGCCACTATCTTGTTTACATTGGAATAGTTCAGATTTATAAGTCCGCCGCTAAGAATTCGCCCATAATGCAGCCAGATTTCTTTGTCTTTTTGGGAAAGATTGGAGCCCATAATTCCTGGAATCATTACAACAATAGGCCTGTTGCCTGAAGGCAGTTTTGGATCTGGATACAGTTCACCAGATTCAACCAATGCTCTGTCAGTTCCCGGAATTTCATCCTGCGGAATACATTTAAACCCGGGAATAAGTTGTCCTTCGGGCGTTTCAAGTACCAGTTTTATGGCTTCCCGCGTTTTATCGTTTTCAAAATATTTAACGTGGTTTACATCTGCGCCCTGATCAAAGAAATATTGAATATTGTTCTTGCGCTTTGCTCCCAAATACATGGAATCTGTATTTACAACGAGATCATTTCGTTGCCAATAAAACAATTTGCCGAGAATATTGAAAAGCCCTTCGCCAGAAAGGCTCACCCTTCCATTTCCAGAGATTATGGCCAATGGTTTTCCATCGATTGCCCTTTCGGGGGAAGGATCGTTCAAGATTTTTATAAATGGCGATTCAGGTCTTTGGGCTTCTAATCCGGGTAACACATTCACATCATCTTTGCTCTCCACCGCCGCTTTTAGTAGTTCCATTAAAATATCGCCAAACATTCCGCCAACAAACCCAATCAAATTATAAAAGACGTTTAAAATGTGGTCCAACCTTTTTGAAGCCAATTTTGTTCCCGCCGCTGGGCAACCCACCCGAATAAATTTCGCGACGGTGATTTTCTTATTTTTAAATATTTTATTGAGTGCTTCAATATTTTCGATATCCTTTTCCCTGCCTTCCTCTTTTTCTAGCAGGGCTATGTGGTCATTCGTAAACCCCATGGACGCTTCATCGTTCGTGCTGCTGTATCTGTTCAAAATATCGCCAACAATTCCTCCCCTGGAATGGGTAAGCAAGTGTACCACGGAATTATCGGGCAACAGTTCGGCAAGCTTTACTACATTTTCCAACGGACTTTCAGAAAGAGTCCTGTGTTGAAATGCAATTACATTGTTTCCATACATTTGGTGAAGGCTGTTCCAAACAGTTGTACTGTTTTTTAAATCTTCAAAAGCTCCAAAAGTATCCGAATTGGTTCCGTGGATAAAAAGAAAGAACGGCATATTGGAAGGCTTGCCATCAAATTTTCCGAAATTAAATTCTCTATCAACAGTATATACAGCCGCTCCTTTTTCTAGAAAATCTGCTGCCAGCACACTTTTGTCAATTTTATGCTGAAGATGTTCGTTTTCCAGTTTTTTGGCAAGCGCAATCACTCCGCCGCCAACGGCTTTCTTGGCAAAAACCTTAAGTAATTTCACCGCAATTTTTCCAACGATTCCCCTTTCGGTTGCTGGCGCCTCAACCGATTCTGGTAGCACAAAAACATCGGGCTGCATATCGCGAGTGCCGGGTGGTCTTAATGCCGGATCCAGTTCCGGATAAATTTCGTGAAGCGTAGACGAATCACACATCCACGTTGTGCCGTCGCTAAGCACCAATTGCAGTTTGTGGTCTTCCTGAAGTTGAATTTCATGCTGGTTGGAAACATCGCGATTACTGCTTTCCAAATTATACACTACGGTACCTTCTGCGCTGATTTCCTTTTGGCCATAGACCACAAGTTTTTTAATTGGCTCCATATTTATGGTATTAGGTTATTTTAAAAAATAATTAAATCTATCTTATCAAAATCCGAATTAAAGCATACAACACTCGAATTCAACAACTTAAAGGAATAATAAAAATAAGGTAAAATTTTCAATCCTAGCTTTAATTAATTAGATATGAGGTAATTAAATATGGGGATTGCTTTTTTGTGAGGAGTTTAAAAAGTTACAATTTTTTTTAATTTGATAGTATTTTTATCCCAAGAATTTTTTAATGTGGGAATGAATTCTTTTTTAAATCACAAATATCACAAGACGTCTTTTTTTTGGTATATTTTCAGTATCTTTTTGAAAGCAAAATTGTCAAAAAAAACAAAAAAATCACTTTCAAAAATATTTTACACAGATGAAAATAAAATTCATAATTCTCCTTTTCTTGAGCTTGTCCGTTTCCTGTGCCCAGCCGAAAAAGAAAGACGATGTTGCATTAAAAACGGAACCACAATCCTATAAAATTGAAGAAGTTGTAAAAGACCTCAATAATCCGTGGGGAATGACATGGCTGCCCGATGGAAGTATGCTCATTACAGAAAAAGACGGCAGATTGATTCATTTTAAAAATAATGAAAAGACTGAAATAGCTAACATGCCTAAAGTTTACAACAGTGGCCAGGGCGGGTTGATGGATATTGAATTGCACCCCAACTATTCAGAAAATGGCTGGATTTATATAACCTATGCATCGGAAGAAGGCCCCGGCGAAGGTGGGCACACGGCATTAATGCGATGTAAACTGGAGGGTAATTCCCTCACAATTATTGAAACCCTATATAAAGCTGCGCCCAACACCACCGCCGGACAACATTTTGGCTCGCGCATTGCCTTTGATAATGAAGGTTTTGTATATTTTTCAATTGGAGAACGTGGGGAGCGGGAAGTAAATCCACAAGACATAACCCGCGATGGTGGAAAAATTTACAGATTGAATGATGACGGAAGCATCCCGACAGACAACCCTTTTTATAACGAACAGAATTCAAAAAAAGCAATTTATACCTACGGAAACCGCAACCCGCAAGGGATGGCAAAACATCCCGAAACGGGAAAAATCTGGATTCACGAGCACGGACCAAAAGGTGGCGATGAAATAAATATCGTAAAAAAAGGAGCAAATTACGGTTGGATGACTGTTACTTATGGCGTGAACTATAGCGGGACAAAAATTACCGACGAAACCACAAAACCTGGAATTGAACCCCCTATTTATTATTGGGTGCCCTCAATCGCACCCTGTGGCATGGCGTTCGTTACCAGTGATAAATACCCACAGTGGAAAGGTAAATTATTGGTAGGCTCGTTGAAGTTTTCTTATGTGGAATTGCTTACCCTTGAAGGCGAAAAAGTAACCAATCGTGAAAAAATTGCACAAGATATTGGGCGTGTTCGAAATGTAAAAATAGGGTCGGACGGATTAATCTACATCGCTGTGGAAGGACAGGGAATATTTAGATTAATTCCTCAATAAAAAGACCACGAATACACGAATTATTATTTAAAAAATACTCGTGTATTCATGGTTGAATTTATTTACTTTTTAGCCCCTTTCTTTCTCTTTCTGTAAAAATCAAAAGCAAACCAACCAATTACTGCAATCACAAAATACATAAAGTAAGAAACTGGTTTTCCGCTACCGCCAACGGTGGTGAATAGTCGGTCCCAACGTACTTTTTTATTGATACCATCCCAACTCATCCACACGAAAACAGGTTTTCCTACCACGTGATTGAAAGGCACAAAACCCCAAGTACGGGCGTCTTCACTGTTGTTTCGGTTATCGCCCATCATCCAGTAATAGTCCATTTTGAAGGTGTAATCTGTAATGGCCTTGCCGTTTAGCAAAACTTCAGTTCCAGATTGCGTAATTTCATTATTAATTCCAAGTTCGCTTCCTTCATAAACTTCAATTAGGCGCTTGTAAAATGGCAATGATTCGGGTGTAATGGAAACCGTGGCGCCTTTCTTCGGAATATATAACGGCCCGAAGAAATCATTGTTCCACCGGTAGTTTTGATTGTTGGGGAAAATACCTTCATCCCATTGTCCTTTTTCGCTGTGAAGGCGTGTAATTTCAACCACATTTGGATTGTTTTTCAGCATATTCAAAGACTCTTCAGAAATAGCGGAAAAACGGTAAGTATCGCCTTCGAAGCCATAGCGGTCTGTTATATTGTAACGATTGTGAAGCATTTCAGGATTTAGCGTGCCGTTTACTTTCACATCATAGGAAAACTGGATTTTTGCACGATCGGGCAAATCGTTCTTTTTCCCGTTTATAAAAACATAGCCGTCACGCACTTCCAAAGAATCACCCGGCAAGCCAACGCAACGCTTAACGTAATTTGATTTTTTATCGATGGGTTTATAATAATACTTTCCGTCGCCATACTGCTGAAATGCATTAACGGTATCAACCGGCCAGTTAAAAACCACAATATCGTTTCGCTTTATATCCTGAAAACCAGGCAATCTGAAATAAGGAATCTGTGGTTCGGAAAGATATGATTTTGTATGCACTACCGGAATAGTGTCATGAACCATTGGGAATGCAACAGGCGTCATAGGCGCGCGAGCTCCGTAATGGAATTTACTGACAAAAAGGAAATCGCCAACCAAAAGCGTTTTTTCCAAGGAAGAAGTTGGAATTGTAAATGGCTGCATAAAATAAGTATGCACTATGGTAGCGGCAACAACGGCAAAAAGAATGGAACTTACCCACTCCGCTGTTGAAGTACGCGGTTTTAAGCTTCTTTCCTTTAGGTGGGTAACATTTTGGGTGTAGTTGATATAATAAATATAAAGGCCAAAAGTGAAAATTCCCAATAGGGTATCTGTTGTGGAATTACGGCCAAAACTGCGCAAGGTTTCTACCCAAACCACGGGAAACATAATTAAATTTACAATGGGAACAAAAAGCAAAATGGTCCACCACCACGGGCGGTTGATGATTTTCATCAAAACCACTGCGTTGTAAACCGGTACCGCCGCTTCCCTAGCTTTTCTACCTGCTATCTGGTACAATTTCCAAGTTCCTGCAAAATGGATTACCTGAACTATCAAAAAAAATATAAACCAACCTGTCCAACTCATATTCTTATTTTCTATTACTATTATTTATTTTTTATTGAAGTTTAATTCTAAAATCGCAAATCGTTAATCATCAATCGTTAATCCCAAAACATCCTTCATTGTAAAAATACCTTTTTTATCCTTTAAAAATTCCGCAGCCAAAATAGCGCCTTTTGCAAACCCTTCGCGACTGTGCGCTTCGTGCTTAAACGAAATGGTATCTATTTCTGAATCATAGGAAACTATATGTGTTCCCTTTACGTCTTCTTCCCTTTTTGCTGTAATATTCAAACTGTTTTCTTCCGCCGCGGCGGACATGTGAGAAGTTTTTAGCTTCCAATCTTTTTTATCGCTGTGTTTTAAAATGCCTTCGGCGATCGTAATTGCGGTGCCGCTGGGTGCGTCTTTTTTTTGAAGGTGGTGGATTTCTTCCACCGAAACATTGTATTCCTTCCACGGCGCCATCAACTTTGCGGCGTATTCGTTAATACTGAAAAAAAGGTTTACTCCAATGCTGAAGTTGGACGCAGTGATGAAACTTCCGTTACGTTTTTCACATAAGTTTACCATTTCACCGTATTTTTCAAGCCAACCTGTTGTTCCGGAAACAATTGGAATTCCAGCTTCAAGCGCTTTTGAAATGTTTAAAACAGCAGCTTCGGGAGAAGAAAATTCAATAGCAACCTCAGCCTCATCAAAATTTCCTTCGGAAGAATCGCTTGTACTTTTAAAAACTACGGAATGGCCTTTTTCCAAGGCCAATTTTTCAATTGTCTTGCCCATTTTTCCGTAACCGAGGAGTGCAATTTTCATATAAACTTTATTTGAAACTATAAGTCAAAGACATTCCGTATTGAGTTTGTGCATTAAAAGGATTCATCTCAAAATTTGGCACAAGCGAAAGATCCTCGCTCACTTCATATTGCCTTAAATGCGCATCAACATTAGCATCAACCACATTCAACAAATAAAAAGCTACCGTAACAACAATACTGAGATCCTTATTTTTTTGGGCAGATTTTTGGGCATTAATCAATCTATCATTGCTAATTAATGGTTCCGCTCCATTCCCGTAATACTCATCGTCTGTATATCCAGCAAGTCTTCTTTTGTAGGCATTTCTAAAACTATCATAATCCTTATCCTGTTGCTTGTAGAAATAAATCCCCGCTGCCATTCCCGCATAAATTATCGGGATTTTCCAATATTTTTTGTTGTAAACTTGGCCAAGGCCAGGAATTACGGCCGAATAAAAAGCGGCCTTTGCTGGTGCCAATGGATTGTATTCTTCCTTTGGCAATAGAGAATCTGTTACCACAATTACTTTTTCATCCTTTTTTACCGTTAAAGAATCGGTAGTCTGCGCAAACAAAGGTGTGGCAAGGAATAAAAGAAAAATATATAAGAAGTTATTTTTCACTTTTGATTAGCTTCAAAATACGTTCAAAGTCTTCCTTATTTTTAAAGGGAACAACGAGCTGCCCTTTTCCAGATTTTGAAACCTTTACTTCAACCGAAGTTTCAAAAAGATCGGTCAATTCCTTCTTTGCTTTTTTGGCAAAAGGAGGCGCGCTTGCTTTTTGGGGCGCAGCTTTTTCATTGGGATTTTTATAATTTCGAACCAACGCCTCGGTGTCGCGCACTGAAAGGTTTTGGCTTAAAATCTTTTCGTAAATATCCAGCTGTTCGCTTAAATCGTCCACATTAATCAACGCACGGCCGTGGCCCATACTGATGAAACCATCGCGCATTCCGGTTTGGATTATTGGATCAAGTTTCAATAACCGTAAATAGTTTGCGATTGTGGAACGGTTCTTTCCTACCCTGTCACTAAGTTCTTCTTGGGTGACGCTAATTTCTTCAATCAAACGTTGGTATGAAAGTGCAATTTCAATGGGGTCCAGATCCTGTCTTTGGATATTTTCAACCAGCGCCATTTCCAAGGATTCCTGGTCGTTGGCAATTCGAATATATGCGGGAATAGCTTCCAAACCAATCAGTTTTGAAGCACGGAAACGGCGTTCGCCACTCACTAGTTGGTATTTATTGAAATCTAATTTCCGAACCGTAATGGGCTGAATAACGCCCAATTCTTTAATGGAAGAAGCTAATTCCCGAAGCGATTCTTCGTTAAAACTAGTTCGCGGCTGAAAAGGGTTTACTTCAATACTGCCCAAATCCAGTTCTACAATACTGCCCACCACTTTGTCGGCATTTTTGTCTGCAACAGATTTTATATCATTGGCAGGATCTTTCAACAATGCTGAAAGTCCGCGGCCTAAGGCTTGTTTTTTGGTCGCTTTCGCCATTTATTTCTTTTCGTTTCTCTTAATTAATTCGTGCGCCAGACTTAAATAATTATCGGCTCCTTTGCTCGCTGCGTCATAGCTGATGATGCTTTCGCCATAGCTGGGCGCTTCACTTAAACGCACATTTCGCTGAATGATTGTTTCAAAAACCATTTCGTTGAAGTGCTTTTTAACCTCATCAACCACTTGGTTTGAAAGGCGCAAACGTTGGTCGTACATTGTCAATAAAAGCCCTTCGATGTCAAGGTTTTCATTGTGTATTTTTTGGATGCTTTTTATAGTATTCAGAAGTTTTCCCAAACCTTCCAAAGCGAAGTATTCACATTGAATTGGAATGATTACAGAATCAGCTGCCGTTAATGCGTTTAATGTTAACAATCCCAATGACGGTGCGCAATCTATAAGTATATAATCGTAATCGGCTTTTAGGCTTTCAATGGCCTTTTTCAGCATATATTCGCGGTTCTCAACATCAACCAATTCAATCTCGATAGCCACCAAATCAATGTGTGACGGTATTAAATCAAGATTGGGTGAATTGGTGGAAATAATGGCTTCTTTGGCAGTGGCACTGTGCTCAAGCAATTGATAGGTTCCAATTTCCACACTTTCAACGTCAACTCCCAACCCAGAAGTTGCATTGGCTTGCGGATCTGCATCAATAAGTAAAACTTTTTTCTCCAAAACGCCCAAGGAGGCCGCTAAATTTACCGAGGTCGTGGTCTTGCCCACACCTCCTTTTTGGTTTGCAATTGCAATAATTTTACCCATTAATTTGCTTGAAATTTTAGCAGTTAAAAGTACGATTAATTATGGGGATAGAAAATGATTTTGTTAACAGGAAGTAAACAATGCCCCTTTGGGGAAATTCCAAATTTAAAAAATTCCAAATTCCAAATAATATCCAAAAAGCAATTATAAAAAAATCAAAGGATTTATAAAATTACCTTTAAACCTTTTGAATTTTGAAATTTGTTGTTTGCTATTTGGATTTTAATTTTTCTTCTTTTCCCTAATCATTGCTTCCAGCATATCCCACATTTCTTGGGGTATTTCTTCGAGAAGATTCATTTGTCCGGCGCCTTTTAGCCATTCGCCACCGTCTATTACTACTACTTCGCCATTGATGTATGCTGAAAAATCTGAAACCAAATAGGCCGCAAGATTTGCCAATTCTTGGTGCTCGCCCACTCGTTTTACGGGGACTTTTTTCGCGGGATCGAATTTTTCCTTTAAATCCCCCGGAAGCAATCTGTCCCAAGCTCCTTTTGTTGGGAATGGCCCCGGTGCAATGGCGTTAAAACGGATGCCGTATTTTGCCCATTCAACCGCCAAAGAACGCGTCATTGCCAATACACCAGCTTTTGCCGTGGCGCTGGGAACAACGTATGCAGAACCTGTAAAGGCGTAAGTTGTTACTATATTTAAAACCGTTTTATTTGTTTCCTTTTTCTCAATCCAATGTTTTCCGAAGGCGAGTGTGCAGTTTTTTGTTCCCTTTAAAACAATATCGATTATAGTGTCAAATGCGTTTGCTGAAAGCCGTTCGGTGGGTGAAATGAAATTGCCTGCGGCGTTGTTCAACAGCACATCTACTTTTCCGAATTCTTTAACGGAAGCTGCAACCATTGCTTCCACTTCTTCATAATTGCGAACGTCGCACTGCACGGGCAATACTTTTCCGCCGGCCTGCCCGCCCCTTTTTTGGCGGGTTGCTGTTTCAAGTTCTTCTTTTACGGCTTGCAATTTTTCTATGTTTCGGGAAGTGATGACCACGTTTGCGCCAAGTTCCAAAAAATAGGTTGTCATTGCTTTTCCCAGCCCGCTTCCGCCGCCGGTTACTACTATTGTTTTTCCTTTTAGGGCGTCGTCGCGAAGCATTTTTGCTGTGTAATCCATATTAATTGTATGTGGGTTAGTACGCAAAGATACACAGAGAAGCACAGAGTTGCACAGAGATTTCTCTCTAAAAAGCATTCAAAAAGATAGCTTTTATTTTATTCCGACTTCCAAAGTAATTTTTGTGCAGTGCCATGATCCCCCAATTGATAAACGCTTACTGATGTGGCTTTAAAATGAATGGGTTTAAAAACGTGTTGTGCCAAACTGTCCAACAAGGTTTTCTGAGCCACCCCCAAACTAATGTGCGGATCAAAATTTTCGAAACTGTATTTGTTTACAAAATCTGGAACATAATTGACGGTAGATTCACTAATTGGGCTTCCGTCTGGGTTTTGAACGAATGATTTTTCTGAGCCCCTTTTCACTATATATGGTTTCATGAGTTCAATTGTTTTTTTGTGTATTCCCATTAAATGTGCGGACTTTTCAACACGAATCATTGCAAAACTTTCTTCTTTTTCTTCGTAATAAAAAAGACTTTCGGCCTTCAATGAATCTTTGACAATAGTTTCAAATAGACCATCCAAAGCTTTATTTATTTTCGGTATATCTTCTTCTTTGATGAAACATTGCAAAAGTGTTATGTGCGGAACGTGGTTTTCATCCAGCTTTATGGTTTCGGGATTGTTCTCTTTCATCAACGTGTTTAGTTGAATGGCTTGCGCATTCATTTCTTCTGAAGGAATTAACAGAACGTCTATGGCGATTATCTTCGCTTTTGGCGGTGCGCAAGAAATAAATGTGAACGCAACAATGAGGGTGGAAAGGAATATGTATTTCTTCATATAAAAAAATCAACTTTAGCGCTTGTGATAACATTTCTAAAATGGGAAATGATTTTAAAACGAAGCCTAAAAATGTCAGTTTATTTTATTTATCCCTATTCAAAATCTTATACTCTTCATAACAGCCGCTAATGGCGTCTAGAATCTGAAGATCGTTGGCAGTGCGGATGAAGTCTTTGGAATAGCTACATTTATTCAATATTTCATCTATATCAGCACGTTCCAGTTGGAGCACGGCCATCAATGTCTCGCGGTCGAACTTGCTTTGAAGAAGGTTGCGTATTTCGTCATCTTCCTTCATTTGGCGAAGTTTTTTCATCTGCCGCGGACGTTTTCCGAAGACGTTATAGAGGAAATCTGCTGGATTGAAAATAGAGCTGAGCACTTTGCTGACGGCGCCGGGCTGATTGCTTCCACCTTCGTAACCTGTGCTGAGGCCTGAAATACGGTATCTGTAATTATCGTAAATTGGGATTAATTTTGCGTCAATTTCTACATAACCGGTTAGTTGTACGGGTCTAATCACCACTTCTTCCAAAGCGATGCCCAACTCAGTCATTTTTATTTTAATATCCCCAAAACTAAGCCAGTCATTGGTTACACGAACACGAATTGATTTAAAACCTAAATATGAAAAATACAGCGTATCGTTTACCGCAGCCTTAATTGTGAATTCCCCTTTTTCATTTGTTGTGGTTCCCTTTACCTGATTTAAGTTTACGATGTTCACGTTTTCCAACAGTTTATCATCTGCATCGTTCATCACGGTTCCTTTGATGGTGTTACTATCTTGCGCAAAGGAGATTGCGGTTATAAAAAGGAGGGCAATTAGTAGGATAATCTTTTTCATAAGGTTTTTTAATATACGGAAAAATTTCACCGTGGCGAAATGTTCCTTTCTTTTTCAATTTTAGATTTCAATGTTTCTTTTATGCCGCCAAACCATTCGTCTTTCAAAATGCTTAAAACGATGCTGTCGCGCCTGCCGTTTGGGGCTGCGCAGTTATTTCGAAGTATGCCTTCCACGGTACAACCAATGCTTTTCATGGCTGCGATGCTGCGCTGGTTTTTTGCGTCTGCCCGAAACTCTACACGTTCTACGCCAAGTTTTTCAAAAGCGAATTCAAGCAATAACAGTTTGCATTGCTTGTTAAGGCCTGTTCCCTGAAATTCCTTGCCATACCATGTGTAACCCAACTGAACGGTGTTGTGGTTTTTCTGAAAATCATAAAAACGGGTGCTGCCTGCTATTTGCTGGGTACGCTTATCGAAAACAATAAATGGATATGAAGTTTCTTCTTTCCTTCCGCTCAAAGCGAAATCAATGTAAGTTTTTAAATTTTCTAAACCATTGGCGGGTTGCAGGGAGTATTTCCAAAGATCGTGTTGTTGTTCTGAAAAATGCAAAAGTTTATCAATGTCTTGATGATGCAGCGGATTTAGCCGCACTGCGTCATTTTCCAATATATGTTCCTGTAGAAAATTAAAGGTTTGCATAAGCCTAAATAAAATACGGGCCTCGTTATAAAAGGCCCGTAAATATAAATATATAGACGTTAAAGTGGTACTAAAGTTTAATCTTTTGAAATCGAAAATGAAATCTGATTAATCTTTTCTTCTTCGTCTGCCACCAGTGCCTTTGGTATCTGGACGATCGGTACCACTGCTTCGGCTTTTGCCTTTAAAAGCAGGTTTGTCGCCTCCACCAAAACCACCACTGCTACGTTTTTTGAAACTGCCTTTGCGTTCGCCGCGATCTCCACGGTCTCCGCCTCTGTCTCCTCCTCTATCGCCACGGTCGTTTCTATCGCCTCTTCTTTTTCCACGGTCGCGATCACGTCCGCCGCCGCCGCTACTTCTGCCTTTGCTACGCCCCGTGTCTTTAGAAATTTCAATATTGATCTGTCTTCCGTCAAGTTTGAAATCCTTGAAGATACCCATTACCAATTCCTGGTGTGTTGTATCGGTATTAAAGAAGGAGAAACTGTCTTTTACGTCAACTTTATAGATATCATCCTTTCCAAGTTGAAGCAAATCTCGAAGAAAATCCTTCAAACTCATCCAATCAAAATCGTCTTTGTTACCGATATTCACAAAATAGCGTGTGCTGTCTTTATTCTCTTCTTCCGAAAAATTGCGTTCGCCGGTAACATTGAGGTCTTTACTATTTTTATAGTAATTCAAAAAGCGGGTAAACTCAACCGAAAATACTTTTTGGATAAGTTCTTCTTTGGAGAAATCTGCCAATACTTCATTTATATTTGGAAGATAGGCATCAATCTCGTGATTTATTTTAGTGTCTTTTATGCTATTTGCCAAATGAAACATCTGCACTTCACAGATTTCCATCCCTGAAGGAATTTCCTTCGCGATGAATTTCTTTTGTATCATTTTTTCAATAGTGTAAATCTTTCTCACTTCACTTTTTGAAACAATGACCATTGAAATACCTGTTTTCCCAGCGCGTCCGGTACGGCCGCTTCGGTGGGTGTAGGTTTCAATTTCGTCTGGCAGTTGGTAGTTTATTACGTGTGTAATATCATCAACGTCAATTCCACGAGCGGCAACATCAGTTGCAACAAGCATTTGAATTTGGCGGGCACGGAATGATTTCATTACCGTATCTCGCTGGCTTTGACTTAAATCACCGTGTAGTGCCGCAGCGTTGTAACCATCCTCAATGAGTTGCTCTGCAACTTTTTGGGTATCGCGTTTGGTTCTACAGAAAACTACCGAAAAGATATTTGGATTTGCATCGGACAATCTTTTCAAAGCATCATATCTGTCACGGGCGTTCACCAAATAGTATTCGTGTGAAACTTGGTCAGAGCCAACGTTCTTCGTTCCAACAGTGATTTCCACTGGGGTGTGCATAAACTTTTTGGCGATGGTAGAAACCTCTTTCGGCATCGTTGCGCTAAAAAGCCACGTGCTTTTTTCCTTTGGTGAATGTGAAAGAATTTCGGTGATGTCTTCATAAAAGCCCATGTTGAGCATTTCATCGGCCTCATCGAGCACACAATATTCAATTTTTGAAATATCGATCAACCCACGGCCAATCATATCTTTCATACGGCCCGGGGTTGCAACGATAATCTGAGAACCTTTTTTAATCTGCCGCGCTTGGTCGGTTATGCTCGCACCACCATAAACTGCGGTTACGTTTAGCCCTGGCATATACTTGCCATAAGCTATAATTTCATTTGTAATTTGAAGACAAAGTTCGCGGGTTGGCGAAAGGATAAGACCTTGGGTCGTGCGACTTTTTACGTCAATTTTTTGCAACATGGGGAATCCAAACGCTGCGGTTTTACCAGTTCCAGTTTGTGCTAGGGAAACCATATCGGTTTCGCGCTCTAAAAGAATTGGGATTGCTTTTGCCTGTACTTCTGAAGGGGTTTCAAAACCCAAGTCGGCGATGGCTTTTAGAAGATGTTCTTCTAAGCCGAGTGCTTTAAATGCTGTCATTTTATTTAATAAAGTTTTTATATGTGTGCTAACGGGAAGCTACTGGACATATAAAAAACGGACAGCTTCACTATAACACCCCTCACCCTGAGGGTTTTTCTTGAAAACCCAAAGTCTATCGAGCTGGATTTTTCAAGGCGCAAAAGTAATGTTTAGTTTTCAGTTGGCAGTTACAGTTGGCAGTTTTTTTTAATTTTTATATATTCTGAATTATTTTGACAAATAATCAATCAGTTGCCGCATTGCTTTTCCACGGTGGCCTATTTTGCTTTTTTCTTCCAAAGTCATTTCTGCAAATGTTTTATTGAAACCATTGGGTTGGAAAATCGGGTCATAACCAAACCCTGAATTGCCACGGGGTTTTTCTGTTATTTCCCCTTCACAAATTCCGAGAAACATAATTTCTTCGCGTTCCATATTTAGCGCGATTGCGGTTTTAAAACGGGCGCTCCGGTCTTGTTTTCCTTCTAAATTTTTCAGAAGTTTTTCCATATTTGCATTTGCGTTATTTGAATCACCGGCGTAACGCGCGCTGAAAACACCAGGTTCATTGTTCAAAGATTTTACTTCCAAACCGGTATCATCGGCAAAACAGTTCAATTTGTATTTTTTCCGAATATAATCTGCTTTCAATATTGCATTGCCCTCAATGGTTTCGGCAGTTTCGGCGATGTCTTCACTACAGCCAATATCGTCCAAACTCAACAGTTCCAAATAGTCTGGCAACATTGCTTTTACTTCTTCAAATTTGTTTTTGTTGTGGGTGGCGAAGACTAGTTTCATTTTGATTAACGATTTACGATTGTCGATTTACGATTTTTGATTGTATTTTGAATTCCTTTGGTTGGAATTTGGTAATTGTTATTTGGGATTTTCAGTTTTAAAACGTGCAATTATCTCTTCCGAAGCTTTAATGGTTTTCTGCAACCACTGCATTTCAAGTTCAAACTTTTCTTCTTCGGAAAGTTGCCAATTTACATCGCTCTGCTTCATTTTTGTAACCACACTTTGAAGAATAATCGCTGCGGAAACCGAAATATTCAAACTTTCAGTAAAGCCGTACATTGGAATTTTAAGGAAACCATCCGCTGCATTCATCACCGTATCGCTCAGCCCGTCACTCTCTTTTCCAAAGAAAAAGGCGCTCTTTTTTGAAACATCAAATTCATGCAGCAAAGTGGAATTGTCGTGTGGCGTGGTTGCGATGATTTGATACCCTGAACTTTTTAAGTTTTGTATGCAATCCTTAATGGAATGGTATCTTTTGAAATCAACCCATTTTTGTGCGCCCATTGCTATTTCCTTGTCAATTCGCTTGCTCACTTTTTCCTCAACCACATGCAAATCCTGAATGCCAAAAACATCGCAGGTTCGCATTACCGCGCTGGTGTTGTGAAGTTGGTAAACGTCTTCAGTAACCACCGTAAAATGGCGAGTTCTTTCTGAAAGTACTTTTTGAAAGAGATTATTTCTGCGCTCCGTTAAAAAAGATTGAAGGTGTTTTAATAATGTTAAATCCAAAGTAAATAATTAATTTTAAGCGAAGATACTAAATTAGTGTTCAGTGTTCAGTTGGTAGTGAACAGTTCAGAGCTCAAAAATCGTTAATCTAAAATCGTTAATCCCAATGAAAATAGCAGTTTTAACAGGAGCTGGAGTGAGTGCCGAAAGTGGAATAAAAACCTTTCGCGACAGCGACGGACTTTGGGAAGGCCACGACGTAATGGAAGTTGCATCTCCCGAAGGTTTTGAGCGCAATCCCGCCGTGGTGCTGGATTTTTACAATCAACGCCGAAGACAACTTTTAACGGTTAAACCAAATGCCGCGCATATTGCCTTAGCAGAACTCGAAAAAATACACGACGTTACCATAATTACCCAAAACGTGGACGATCTGCACGAACGTGCCGGAAGTACAAATGTAATCCATCTTCACGGCGAACTGCTGAAAGTGCGCAGCACCTTTGATGAAGCCTTGGTTTTGGATTGGAAGGAAGATTTAAACCTTGGCCATTTTTGCGAACACAACCACCAATTGCGCCCACACATAGTTTGGTTTGGTGAAATGGTACCGATGATTGAAGTGGCAGCAGAAGTAGTTGAAAATGCAGATGCGGTGATCATCGTGGGCACTTCAATGCAGGTTTATCCAGCGGCAGGTTTGGTGCAATATGCAAAAAGTAATGCGCATATTTATTTTGTAGATCCAAAACCGTCCATTTCAGAAAGCAGAAGAATCACGATTTTTGCCGAAAATGCTTCCATAGGAATTCCAAAGGTTGTTGAACTTTTAAAATAACGATGGCATTCACCATTCATTT
Organism: Aequorivita sp.; assembly: GCA_030690315.1. GTDB lineage: Bacteria > Bacteroidota > Bacteroidia > Flavobacteriales > Flavobacteriaceae > Aequorivita. The sequence continues at coordinate 33,037 of JAUYGY010000051.1, read as the reverse complement.
TAATTAATATGAATTTAAATAAACCTGAAAATATCGATTTATACATTGAAACATTTCCTGAAAATGTTCAGGAAATTCTTCAAAGCGTGAGAGATACCATTAAGAAAAGTGCACCAACTTCCGTGGAAAGCATTAGTTACGGAATGCCCGCTTTCAAACTTAATGGGAAACCATTGGTTTATTTTGGCGGTTACAAAAGCCATATTGGGTTTTATGCCCTTCCTTCCGGTAACGAAGCTTTTCAGAAGAAACTGGCAAATTATAAAACAGGAAAAGGTTCTATCCAATTCCCTATTGATGAAGAAATGCCTTGGAAATTGATTGAGGAAATAGTAAAATTCCGAAATAATGAAATTGAAAAAAAATCTCCGAAACCTTTAAAAAAAAGATAATACATCACCGATGAAATTTATAATATTCTAAATATGGATGTGGCGTTTTATTGATAGAATGCAGGATTGCATCCATTCCCATCACACTGAAAGTAATCCCATTTCCGCCAAAACCTAAAATGTAATGCTCGTTTTTTTTGGGGTCTGGTTTTCCAAAATAAGGCAAACCGTCCTTTGTTTCACCAAAAGTTCCAGCCCACGAATAATCAGCAATGAAAGGAATTTCAGGAAAACATTTTTTAAAACTTTTGGAAAGTTCTTTCTCTTTCCGTGGCAGCAACGCATCCCGACGCACTGCATTTTTAAAATCCCTATCGCCCCCGCCCATAACTATACGGCAATCTCCAGTGCTTCGGAAATATAAATATGGCGAATCTGTATTCCAAAAAATTCTGTTTTTAAAAGCCTGGGGGAGTGTTTCAAACGCTTCGGAAGCCAACGCAAATGTACTTTTAAGATTAACAATATTTTCTTTCAGCGTTTCTATGCTTTCATAACCCGTGCAATGCACCACGTGGTCCGCTTCAATTGAAAGATCATTTTTTGTTGTTGCAATTGTTTTGCCTTTTTTCGACTTTATTTCTGCAATTTCTGTGCGATCATAAACTTGCAAACCTTTTTTGCTGCAGTATTTTAAAATGTCATTCGCTAGTTTATACACATCCATAACCGCCCCAGACTTCGACTCAATGGCGGCATAGGCTTTCAAACCAAGTTCATTTATTTTTTCTTTCGGAAGCCATTTCACATTAAAACCGTGCTCTTGTCTTGCATCAAATTCCTTTTTCAAAAAGGAAATATCCTTTTTTGAGGAAGCGAAATACACACTTTTTTTATATTCAAAATCGCAGTGGCTTCCCACTTCAACAACTATTTTCTTTAAATCCTTAATTGCTTTTTCACAATTTTGGTAACTGGAAACTGCACACGTAAGGCCCACTTGCTCAATTAGTTTGTGAAGTGGCTCATCAATTTCGTACTGCAACATTGAAGTGCTCGCGGCGGTGCTGCCGTTGCAAATATCCCTGCTGTCCACCATAATAACTTTTTTTCCTTCGCCAATAAGCTTAAAAGCAATCAAAGCGCCCGTTATTCCAGCGCCAATAATTAATATTTCGGTGGATGTTGAATTTTTAAGGGAAGGATAACTTTGGGGAAGGGCATTTTTTATGAGCCAGAAAGGCTCGTTTGAACGGATATCCATAATATTTTTTAGGAAAGTTACTGAATCTATTGCTTTGAAAATATTGTTTAATATTTATTTACCAATAATGAAGGGAAAATCTTAAAATCCATTAACAACTACCGTTAAACAGTTCTCAATTGTGAAAATGCTAAGAATTTGAAACAGTATATAGAATTACCTTTAAATAAAAATTCATAAAAAATAAAAAATATGAAAACTACAAAAGAGCAAGCAGATCAAAACATTCACAAAGAAATTGTAAGCAATCTTCAAGATTTATTGGAGAAAAATTATGATGCCGAAAAAGGTTTTACCAAAGCAATGCAAGATGCAAAAAATCAAAATTTGAAACGATTTTTACGTCAACAAGCATCGCAAAGAGGACGTTTTGTAAACGAGCTAAGTCATGAAATTACAAGTTTAAATGAGCAACCAAAAGATAGCGGAAGCTTTACTGGCGATTTGCACAGAACTTGGATTGATATTAAAAGTTCTGTGGCCGGAAATACAGATGAAGCTGTATTGGAAGAATGTATCCGTGGTGAAAAAGCTAGTTGGAAAGAATATGAAGAAAAATTACAAAATAAAAACTTTCCTTCAAATATTTCCGGTGTTCTGCAAAATCAGGCAACCGAAATCCACAATACCCTTAATCGAGTTAAAACGTTAGAAGACCTTGCCGATGTTGAATAACTCAGCAATATGAAGAAGAGAAATGGCAAGAAAAAAGCCCTGAAACTTTATTGTTTCGGGGCTTTCCGATTTTTAAAACCTTATTTTATTTATGCTTCAACTGCAATCCCTGCATTTTTGATTGCTGCAAAACCCCCAGCCACATCCACTACATTATGAATTCCGCGGCTCTTTAATATTGAGGCCGCAATTACGGAACGATACCCACCCGCACAATGCACATAAAATTTTTCGTTTTTTGGAAAATCGTTCAAGTAGTTATTTAGAAAACCAAGTGGAGCATGAACCGCATTGGGAATGTGACCGTTGGAAAATTCGCCATCGTTGCGCACATCAATAATTGGCACCTTGTTTTCCATTTGCTGTTTTAAAGTTTCCGCATTAACAGATTCCAGAGTGTCCACTTCCTTTCCGGCTTCTTTCCACGAATCAATTCCGCCGCTTAAATAACCTAGCGTTCTGTCAAAACCAACTCTGGACAATCTTGTAATGGCCTCTTCTTCCCTTCCGGGAGAAACCACCAAGAGAATTATTTGCTCCACATCTGCCAGCAAAGCGCCAACCCACGGTGCAAACCCTCCATCCAATCCAATAAAAATTGAACGGGGAATGTGACCGTCAATAAATTCAATTTGGTTGCGAACGTCAAGCACAACAGCATCCGTTTCGTTTGCAATCCTTTCAAAAATTTCGGGGTCAAGTGCGGTTGTTCCTTGTGCAATTACTTCGTCAAAAGCGGTGTATCCTTCCCGATTCATTTTCACATTCATTGGAAAATAGAGCGGTGGCGGTGCCAAACCGTCTGTTACTTCTTTTATAAATTCTTCACGGGTCATATCGGCGCGAAGGGCATAATTCATAATTTTTTGATTGCCCAAAGTGTCCACGGTTTCCTTCATCATATTCTTTCCACACGCTGAACCAGCACCATGTGCTGGATAAACAATTACATCATCAGCCAAAGGCATTATTTTATTGCGAAGGCTATCAAACAGAATTCCAGCCAAATCCTCCTGAGTTATTTCATTCGCTTTTTGGGCAAGATCGGGACGGCCTACGTCGCCAAGAAATAATGTGTCTCCACTGAATATTGCATAATCTTTTCCATTTTCGTCTTTCAGTAAATAGGTTGTGCTCTCCATTGTATGACCCGGGGTGTGGATTGCAGTAATAGTTACAGCTCCCAGTTGATACACTTCATTATCCTTTGCTAGTAATGCATCAAAAGTAGGATTCGCGTGTGGCCCATAAATAATGGATGCGCCTGTTTGCTGTGATAAGGTTAAATGTCCGCTTACAAAATCTGCATGAAAATGGGTTTCAAAAATATATTTAATATTAGCGTTGTCTCTTTCGGCACGTTCCAAATAGGGTTTTGTTTCGCGCAAAGGGTCTATAATTGCAGCTTCGCCATTACTTTCAATGTAGTATGCACCTTGCGAAAGGCATCCGGTGTAAATTTGTTCTACCTTCATTATTTTCTATTTTCAACAAATATAAGAATTGTAATTTCTAAAATATTCAGAAGTAGATTCCAAAAAATCTATTTTCACAAAACTTTTGCATTAACACATTGAACTTATTTTATCTTTACGCACTTGCGCAACCTAAACCATTATGAAAAAACTTGCATTCTTTTTAATAACATTGCTCATCGTTTCTTGTTCCACCGAAGGAAAGCAGGAAGAAGTTGTACGCGAACTTGCCAAAAAAGATGCCATTGAAAAATTGCAACTTCCCGAAGGCACAACATTCAACAACGAAAACATTGAAGTAACAGAGGCCGAAAGCGAAGAAGCTTTTATAGGCTTCAGTTATTTAGTGAAAGTAACTGTAAAATCACAGGACAGGGAAGGCAATGAAATAATAAAGACACATACTTTCAATTATAAAAAAATAGGTGAAGGTGGCCTGTCTCCCCAAGATTACGAACTCATTTCTTTTGAATAATCCCTTGTTTCCATCTTTATGAAAATTATCCTTTTTTTTATTTTTTCGCCCTTTATTTTTTCTTGTAATTCAACGCAACAAACTTCCGGCCAAAAAACCCCCAGTGTTGATTATGCCAATACAATAAACGCCCAAGACCTTAAAAAGCATCTGTATATTTATGCCGGTGATGAAATGGAAGGGAGAATGACAGGCTCAAAAGGCCAGAAAATGGCTTCGGAATATCTGCGTAATTTTTACATGGACGAAGGCATTGAATCGCCCATTGAGAAAAACAATTATTATCAAAATGTACCAGCCAGCTTTTTTCAGGGCCGAAAAGATGCGAAAGCCTCTGAAAATGTAGTTGCTTTTATTAAAGGCTCCGAAAAGCCAGATGAAATTATTATAATTTCAGCGCACTTAGATCACGTGGGCACAGACAAAGATGGCAATGTTTTTAATGGCGCCGATGATGACGGTAGCGGAACAGTTTCAATTTTGGAAATTGCCCAAGCTTTTCAACAAGCCGTAAAAGATGGCAACGGCCCAAAACGCTCCGTACTTTTTCTTCACGTAACTGGAGAGGAAATCGGGCTCTACGGCTCAAGATATTATGTGGAAAATCCAATATTTCCACTAGAAAATACAGTTTGCAACCTCAATATTGATATGATTGGAAGAATTGATCCCGAGAAAAAGGATAATCCAAATTACATATATTTAATTGGCAGCAACAAGCTGAGCCAGGAATTGCAGGACGTTTCAGCAGAGATGAACAACAAATACACAAATTTGGAACTGGATTATAAATATGACGATCCCAACGATCCAAATCGTTTTTACTACCGAAGCGACCATTATAATTTCGCAAAAAACAATGTTCCTATTATTTTCTATTTCAACGGGGTTCACGAAGATTACCACAAAATCACTGATACTCCCGATAAAATTGAATATGATCTAATGGCAAAAAGAGCGCAGTTAATTTTTTATACGGCTTGGGAAGTAGCCAATCGCGATAAGAGAATCACTTTAAAATAGGAGTAAATTATTTAGGACTAAAGGAAAATAAGAATCACGACATTTTGATCCACGACAAAAGGAGAAATAAGTGAACAAAAAACCTAAAACCTGAAACATAGAGCCTAAAACGAAAAAATCCTCCCAAAAAGGGAGGATTTTTTTTTGGGTGGAAGACCGGGTTCGAACCGGCGACCCTCGGTACCACAAACCGATGCTCTAACCAGCTGAGCTACAACCACCATTTATTGTGCCTTAACACACAACTTTGCTAAGCGGAGGCAAATATAAATCAAATCTTACGGTTGCGCAATACTAACTCTAAGAAAATTAAATTAAATCGAAAATCGAATTTACTGCGGGATAACGTTCCACCGTAAAGCCTTCCCCATATTCAGTTCCAATTAGCCTTCCCAAATCCTGTGCTCGATACGTAATGCTATCCCTAAAATTGATTGAAGAAATTGGTGTTTCCGGCTCATCAACTTCTTTTTGGTGAAACTGGCTTTTATAAGCAAAAACAGCTTCCAGTTTTTTCTCCAAAAAACCCGATACGTCAACCACAAAATCTGGTTCAATGTTTTTCCATTGAATGTAATGGTAAACGTGTTTGGGCCGCCAAGCCTTTTGATTATTGCCATTCTGTATAGTTTCTATTTTTTGCAAGCCGCTTAAAAAACACGCATCGCTGGCAAGTTTGCTTGCTTTTCCGTGGTCAATGTGGCGATCGTCAATAGCATTGCAAAGCACTATTTCAGGTTGGTATTTTCTGATGATTTTAATTATTTCAAGTTGAGATGCAGCGTTATTCACCAAAAAACCATCCGAAAACCCAAGATTGTGGCGAAACTTTACGCCTAAAATTTCGGCAGCATTTTCAGCTTCTTTATCACGTATTTCTGCTGTACCGCGTGTTCCAAGTTCGCCGCGCGTGAGGTCTAAAATCCCTACTTTTTTACCATTGCTTATTTCTTTCGCCAAAGTTGCCGAACATCCCAATTCCACATCGTCCGGATGGGCGCCAATGGCGAGTATATCTATTTTCATAAAACCCGTTTTAAATTTTTTCCAGTTTAGAAACTTTTTGAAAAGCACCTTCCAAATCGGCAATAATATCTTCAGCTTCCTCTATTCCCACAGAAAAACGTAGCAAACCGTCGCTAATATTTTGACGTTTCCGCTCTTCGGCTGAAAGCAAAGCATGCGAAGTTTTTGCAGGCGAAAGAATGGTAGATTCCACCCCTGCCAGACTCATGGACGGTTTTATCATTTTCAGCGCTTTTAAAAATTCACCCACATTTAAAGATTCATTTATTTCAAAAGAAAGCATTCCCGTGTAGCCCATCATTTGCTTTTTTGCAAGCTCATGGTCTGGGTGGCTTTTTAGTCGAGGGTAATATACTTTTTCAACGAGAGGGTGTTTTTCCAACCACCGAGAAAGTTTTTTAGCATTTTTGTTTTGGGCTTTTACGCGGAGCACCATTGTTTTCATACTTCTTTCCAATAGCCAAACGGTATAATCGCTCAGGCTTCCGCCCAGGTTTTTGGCAAGATTCCAGATTATTTTTATGTGTTCTTCACTTGCGGCAACTGCTCCTGCCAGAATATCGCTGTGTCCGCCCATATATTTTGTGGCGCTGTGAATCATAATATCAATCCCAAAATCGGCTGGGGTTTGGTTTACCGGGGAAGCAAACGTATTATCAATCATTGTTATAATTCCGTGTTGCTTCGCCAATTTTGAAATCATTTCCAAATCGGTTATTCGCATCAACGGATTTGAAGGTGTTTCAACAAAAATGACTTTCGTGTTTTTCTGAATTTTTTCAGAAAAATCCGCTTCGGAAAAACCTTCCGCGAAAGCGTATTCAATTCCAAATTTATGAAACTCCTCAACCACAAAATTATAGGTGCCACCATACAAGGTCTGCGGTAATACAACGTGATCGCCTTTGTGCAAAAACGCAAGCATTGTCGTGCTTACGGCTGCCATTCCGCTTCCGAAAATAAGTGCAGATTCGCATTTTTCGAGCATCGCGATTTTTTTGCAGAGCGCCTCTTGGTTTGGAGTGTTGAAATAGCGCGGATAACGCTTCACATCAACATCTTCATAAGCATAACTGCTGGACATATAAAGCGGAGAAATGGCACCTTTGAATTGTTTGTCCTCAACCTCCCCAATATGGGTGCAGATAGTGTTAATGCCCATTTTTCTTGATTTCATAATATATATTTTTCGAAGGACTAAGGTATAAATTATATTTAAGACGAAGGAGTTTTTGACTTCGCTACCTCTTCTTTTTTTCTATCTTTATAAAATGAAAAAAATACTTGTTGTGTTGCTCCTTTGCGTGTTTCCCTTTGCTGTGTATAGTCAAGTTGAAATTCCAGGAACCAATCTTTCAATAGAAATGGTAAAAGCCCGAAAAATAGGGGTGCTTTCAGTTCAATTTGCGGGTTCATATAACATTCTTTCAGGAAAAGATGATAAAAGGGTGCAAGTACGCCTAAAAGTGAAATCGCGGGACGGCGATCAAACTATTTTTGACCCAAACAAACTTTCTCTTTTGAGCGATAAATTTGATGCTCGTTTTAGTGTTTCAGAGGTGCTATTTGCAACTTTTTTTCAAACAAGTGGTTTTCAAATGTTAACTAATAATGATTCCGAGAAGGCTATTTTTGCAGATTATGACCCTTCAGTACCAAATACTTTTGGTGATTATTCTTTTGAAGGATATAAAGATTGCCCTATTACCCTCAATTTTGGAACAAACCGAAAACCTATTAATCATACTATTTATTTTCGGCCCAATAACATAGATAAAAATGTGCTCGATGTATATTTTGTGGTTCCAAATGAATTGACCACCGGAAAATTATATTTTGGGGATACATTAATTTCAGAAATAGAAATACGCTAATGAAACTTTTGCTGATAAACATAAAAGAACTCTTACAGGTTCGGGAAACCGCCCCAATAAAATTGAGCGGAATGGAAATGAAAGAACTCCCCACGCTTAAAAACGCCTGGGTTTTTATAAACCACGGAATAATTGAAGATTATGGAACGATGGATAAAATGGGCCCACACCAAGGGTTTAAAACTATTGATTGCCACGGCAAGATTGTGCTTCCTGCTTGGTGTGATAGCCATAGCCATTTAGTTTATGCGGGCAACCGCGAACAGGAATTTGTTGACAGAATTAACGGACTCAGCTATCAAGAAATCGCTGAAAATGGTGGAGGAATCGTGAACAGTGCAAAGAAACTGCAACAAACTTCGGAGGAAGATTTATACCATCAATCTGCCGTTCGTTTGGAAGAAATTATGCAGCTTGGCACGGGCGCGATCGAAATAAAAAGCGGTTACGGACTTACAACGGAAGCCGAACTGAAAATGCTCCGCGTTGCCAAAAAACTTTCGGAAGAATATCCTATTACCATTAAAACTACATTTTTGGGCGCACACGCAATCCCCGCGGAATATAAAAACAACAAAGACGGTTACCTCGATTTGCTCTGCAACGAAATGCTTCCAAAGATTGCCAAAGAAAAACTCGCCGAATTCATAGATGTTTTCTGTGAGGAAGGTTATTTTTCAGTGGCTGATATGGAACGGATTCTATCCGAAGGAAAAAAATACAACCTTATTCCGAAGGTACACGTCAACCAATTTAACAGCATCGGCGGGATTGCAGCAGCCGTAAAACACAACGCCTTAAGCGTTGACCATTTGGAAGTTTTAATTGATGAGGATTTGGAAGCGTTGAAAAACAGCGAAACGATGCCCGTGGCACTTCCCTCCTGCTCCTACTTTTTAAGTATTCCCTATACGCCCGGTAGAAAAATAATTGATGCTGGGTTGCCATTGGCGCTCGCCACAGATTATAATCCGGGTTCAACACCCAGCGGAAATATGAATTTTGTAGTAGCCACCGCCTGCATAAAAATGCGGTTAACGCCCGAAGAAGCAATTAATGCTGCAACAATAAATGGTGCGTATGCAATGGGATTGAGCAAAACCCACGGCAGCATTACCAAAGGGAAAACGGCAAACCTTATTATTACAAAACCAATTCCATCCTACGGGTATTTGCCATACGCTTTTGGCAGTAATATGATTGACGCAGTAATTATTAACGGGACAGAAGTGTAATGGGATTTTTAAAAATTTATTCAGAAAAAGATGTTGCTTCTTTTATAAAACAAAGAGAAGGCGAAACTAAGTTCGGCGAAAAAGTAGGTTTTGTGGAATCGCTCGAAGATTTAAAAAACCATACTGCAAAATATGTGCTTTTGGGAATTCCTGAAGATATTGGCGTTCGTGCCAATTACGGAAATCCCGGAACTTTAAAAGCTTGGGAAGCTGCTTTGGGAAGTCTTTTGAACATTCAACATACTCATTTAACCAATGCTGAAGACGTAATTCTTTTGGGCGAAATTGATTGCGACACGCAAATGAAGCAGGCAAAAAGCATTTTAAAAGAAGAAAACCATTACACCGAAAAACTTGGCGAGCTTGTTACCCAAATTGACCATAAAGTTTCCGAAGTTATAAAAACAATTGTAGCAGCAGAAAAGTTTCCAATCATCATCGGCGGTGGCCATAACAATAGTTTTGGAAATTTGAAAGGAACTTCGGATGCACTGAATTCATCCATAAACTGTATCAATTTTGACGCGCATACAGATTTCCGTTCATTGGAACACAGGCATAGCGGCAACGGTTTTTCGTATGCTTTTGAAAATGGTTTTTTGAGTAAATACTTCATCTTCGGATTACATAGAAATTATACTTCCGAAGCTGTTTTTAATTCAATGGAAAAAAATTCCGAAAGAATAAAATTCAGTCTTTTTGAAGATATTTCAATAAAGCGAAAACAATCTTTTTCCAAAGCTTTAAAAGAAGCAGAAAAATTCTGCTGCAATGAAAACTTCGGCATTGAGTTGGATATGGACGCAATTGAAATGATGGGTAGTAGCGCCATTTCTCCCAGCGGATTTACACTCACCGAAGCTCGAAATTTTGTTTCCTTTTTTTCACAAAACCATAACGCCAAGTATCTGCATATTTGCGAAGGAGCTCCATCCACAGGTCTTTTCCCCAACCAGGTGGGCAAAGCGATTGCATATTTGGTGAGCGATATAATTTCTTAATTTTCCCAAAGTCACTCTCTAAATGCTTCTTTCTTAGTATCTTCATTGCGAAAAAATTTTTTTATGAAAAATCTAGCCCATATTTTGTTTTTGGCAATTGCATTTACAGCTTGTAAAAACAATTCAGAAAAAACCGAGCCCAAAGCAATAATAGATATGCCTTTGGAAGAAATTGACGGGGGTGAAGCCGCTGATGAAAATGGTTTCACAATTAATCCCGTAGAACACGCAAGTATGGTTCTGAACTGGGATGGCACTATTATTTATGTTGATCCAGTTGGTGGGAAAGAGGTATTTTCAACGTTTTCGGAACCAGATATGGTTTTAATTACGGATATCCACGGCGACCATTTGGACGTCCCAACACTTGAAGCCATTGCTGTTGAAAAGACCATTTTATTTTCACCAACAGCAGTATTTGAAAAACTACCTGAAAATCTTCAAAACAAAACGCAGGTTATAAACAATGGCGATTTAATCAACGATTTTGAAATGACAATTGAAGCAATCCCCATGTACAACCTTCGTCCCGAAGCGTTGAAATTTCACGAAAAAGGCAGAGGTAATGGGTATGTTCTGGAACGCAACGGAAAACGTATTTATATTTCCGGGGATACCGAGGATATTCCTGAAATGCGCAATCTCAAAAATATTGACATTGCCTTTGTTTGTATGAATCTTCCCTATACAATGACGGTGGAGAAAGCTGCCGAAGCGGTTTTGGCTTTTAAACCGAAAGCGGTTTATCCCTATCATTATCGCGGCACGGAAGGGTTGAGCGATGTTGCAAAATTTAAATCTTTGGTTGAAGCCGAAAGCTCTGATATTAAGGTTACACAGTTGGATTGGTATCCAAAAAAATAATTACGATATTTACAATCAGCGAATTACAATATCCATTATTTAAAAACCTAAAATGCTAAATCTATATTGATGAAAAATTACAAACTCCCTATAAATATAATTGCATTAACATTTCTTTCAGCGCTTCTTTTATCGAGCTGTAAAAACAATTCGGAAAAAAATTCCGAAGAAAAAGAAACCGGAAAAATGGAATATCCGGCAGAGTGGATGTACAATCAACGCGCATATCCAAACAATTACATCAATAAAGAAGCTTACAAAGAAGCTGTTCTTCAATCCAAACAAATCCTTGCAAACAGATCTCCTGAAATGGCTGGCGAGTGGACATTTGTTGGCCCATTAAATACTGGCGGCCGTGTTACAGACGTTGCAATTTCACCTGATAACGACGACCATCTTTATGTAGCAACAGCAACTGGAGGAATTTTTAGAAGTTATGACGCTGGGGCAAACTGGATTCCCATTTTTGATGAAGTAACCAAGCCCTCCATTGGCGATATTGCTATTGCCCCATCAAATTCCCAACGAATTTATGCGGGAACTGGCGAAGCAAACGGAAGTGCCACAGACGGTGCCTATTTTGGCGACGGGATCTACAGAAGCGACAATGGTGGCGATACTTGGACAAATGTAGGCCTACCAGAAAGCAATCACATTGGCCGCATTGTGGTGGATCCCACAAATCCGGATCGCGTTTTTGCCGCTGCTACTGGCGAATTATATGGTAAAAACGTTGAAAGGGGAATTTACAGAACAACTAATGGAGGTACAAATTGGGAACAGGTACTCTTTGTAACCGACTCTACAGCTGCAATAGATGTGGCAATGAATGTAGCAAATACAAACATCATTTATGCTGCAATGTGGGAACGCACCCGCAAACCTTGGCAGCGCGATTATGGCGGGGTAACTTCTGCAATCCATCGCTCTTTGGATGGTGGCACAACTTGGACCGAACTTGGCTCGGCCAACGGACTTCCTGCTCCAAATGCACAAACAGGACGCATTGGTATCGCTGTTTCAGAATCAGACCCTGCAACTGTTTATGCGCGTTTCACAACAAATGAAATTACAAATGAATTCAACGGATTGTACAAATCCACGGACAATGGAAATAATTGGACGCTTGTAACTCCCGCGGGAGCACTCAGCGGAATTGACGCAAATTTCGGTTGGTACTTTGGCAATGTTCGCGTTAACCCTATCAATTCCTCGGAAGTGTATATTGTGGGGTTCGATATTGCCAAATCAACCAACAGTGGCGCTTCGTGGCAGACCTTGCCGGGAATGCATGTTGATCATCATGCGTTGGATTTTTCACGCACAAACAGCAATTTTATGCTCTCCGGAAACGACGGCGGTGCTTATATTTCAAATAATGGCGGTAGTAGTTGGACGAAGTTTTTAAATCTTCCAATAACCCAATTTTACAATATTGAAGTTGATAAAACCCAGCCGGAAAGACTTTACGGCGGAACGCAAGATAACAACACAATCAGAACCATTACGGGGGGCGCAAGCGATTGGAACTCTATTTGGGGCGGAGACGGTTTTCATGTGAATGTAGATCCTGTGGATAATAATTATATATATGTAGAATCACAATACGGAAACCTCGGGCGCAGTACAAATGGTGGAAATTCATTTACCGGTGCCACCAGTGGAATTAGTGGAAGCGATAGAAACAACTGGAATACACCGGTAATTATTTCGCCTTTTGACCACGAAATATTGTATTACGGCACCAATAGATTATATACTTCAAATAAAGCTACTTTTTGGTCGGTAATTAGTCCCGATTTGACCGATGGGCTTCACCCAAGTGGTTCTTTGGCATTTGGAACGCTTACCGCAATTGCTTCTTCATTCAACAATCTCGATGTGATTTATACGGGAAGCGATGACGGAAACGTAAACGTAACTTTTGATGGTGGAACTACTTGGACGGACGTAAGCGCCGGTCTTCCTGATCAATACATTACGTCAATCGCAATGGTACCGGATAATGACTTGACTGCTTACGTTACCGTTTCCGGTTTTAAATATTTGGATTATACGCCGCACGTTTTCAAAACTACGGACGGCGGGCAGAATTGGACCGATATTTCTTCAAACTTGCCAAACATTCCAGTGAACGATATTATTGTTTATCCTGCAGAAAACATACTTTTTGTTGCCACAGACTTAAACGTTTGGTATTCAAAAGACGATGGCGCCAATTGGACTATTTTAGGGAACAATCTTCCGCTTACGGTAGTGATGGATTTAAAATTCCACGAACCAACGCAAACGCTTTTTGCTGGGACTTTCGGAAGAGCGATGCACAGTTATGATGTGAGTGATATTTTAAATGTTGACGATAATAGTTTGACTGAAAACTCCATCAAAATATTTCCAAATCCAGCAACTTCAGAATTTACAATTTCGCAAAACCTTTCCTCCGAAGGGAATGTTCAACTTTTTGATATTTCGGGGAAAAAGATAAAGGATTTGTTCAAAGGGAATTTCGGAACAAATAAAACCATCACAGTAAAAACCGAAGGAATTGCTGCAGGTATTTATTTAGTGAAGGTGAATAGTGGAAAACAATCTGTCACAAAGAAACTTGTGATTAATAAATAGCCCAAAAGCATTAAAAACAAAAATCCCGATTCAACTTTTGAATCGGGATTTTTTATGTTATATTCTTTTCTATTGCTTCTCACAAACCACACCCCAAATTGGCAGAGCATTTTTAGCCGTATTTATTTTCACCTTCTCGTTGTCAATTACTTGAAAGTCTGAAGCATTTGAATACTGTTTGTCAAAAATTGCAGCAAGCGAAAATTTTGGATTATTAAAGTTTAATATTTTCCAATTTCCTTCTGTAATATAGGTGCCCTTTTCAGAAATCTTTACGGGCTTTTCATTTTCGCCAGGCTGTGGAATGCTTTTTAAATCAAATTTGAAAGTGTCATTTTCAAAAAGCTGAAGCGAAATGGAAGCAACTCCATTGCCCAAACTTTTATAGGAAACAGTATTAATTTTCCCCACAACAACTTCTTTGGAATTTTCGGAATTTTCCACTGCAGTTTTTTTACTTCCGCAAGAAAAAATGGTTATTAGCAATCCAATTATAATGATGTTTTTCCACATAATCTTAGCGTATCAATTTTTTGTATTTAATTCGTTTCGGCATTAAATCGCCACCCAAACGTTTCTTTTTGTTTTCTTCGTATTCGCTGAAACCACCTTCAAAATAATACACTTCGCTATTCCCTTCAAAAGAAAGGATATGCGTACAAACTCTATCCAAAAACCAACGGTCGTGACTTATAATAACGGCGCAACCTGCGAAGTTTTCCAAACCTTCTTCCAAAGCACGAAGCGTATTTACGTCCAAATCGTTCGTTGGCTCATCCAGTAAAAGCACGTTGCCTTCTTCTTTTAGAGTCATTGCCAAATGGAGCCTGTTTCGTTCCCCACCGGAAAGCATCGAAACTTTTTTGTTTTGTTCGCTGCCGCTGAAATTAAAACGGCTTAAATAAGCGCGGGAATTTACTTGCTTGCCGCCCATCATAATCAATTCCTGGCTATCGCTGAAGTTTTCCCAAATGGTTTTGTCTAGATTAATGTTTGAATGGGCTTGGTCCACATAAGCGATTTTTGCGGTTTCGCCTACTTCAAAAGTGCCTTTGTCTGGCACTTCTTCCCCCATAATCATTTTGAAAATCGTGGTCTTACCAGCGCCGTTCGGTCCAATAATTCCAACGATTCCCGCTTGCGGAAGTTTGAAGTTTAAATCATCGTAAAGCAATTTATCGCCAAACGCTTTTGCAACGCCTTTGGCTTCAATAACATTTGTACCCAATCTTGGCCCATTTGGAATATAAATTTCCAATTTTTCGTCCAGTTGTTTTTGATCTTGGCTTAAAAGTTTGTCGTAATTCTGCAAACGTGCTTTTTGTTTTGTTTGACGGCCTTTCGCACCTTGTCGAACCCATTCCAACTCACGTTCCAAGGTTTTTTGACGTTTCCCGGCTTGTTTTGATTCCTGCGCCAATCGTTTTGATTTTTGATCCAACCAAGAAGAATAATTTCCTTTCCATGGAATACCTTCCCCCCTGTCCAATTCCAAAATCCAACCAGCAACATTGTCAAGAAAATATCTATCGTGGGTTACGGCTATTACAGTTCCTTTATATTCTGAAAGGTGATGCTCCAACCAATGCACGCTTTCGGCATCCAAATGGTTTGTTGGCTCATCAAGCAAAAGCACGTCGGGTTCTTTTAGCAGAAGTCGGCAAAGGGCAACGCGGCGTTTTTCGCCGCCGGAAAGAACACTGATTAGTTTATCGGGTTCCGGTGTGCGCAACGCGTCCATCGCAATTTCCAGTTTTGTGTCGAGTTCCCAAGCATTTGTGGCGTCAATTTTATCCTGAAGTTTTGCCTGTTTTTCCATCAGTTCGTCCATTTTTGCTGGATTTTCATAAACCTCTGGCAAGCCGAACATATCGTTTATTTTGTTGTATTCATCAAGAATATCAACTACCTCCTGCACGCCTTCCTTTACTACCTCGAGTACGGTTTTGGATTCGTCCAATTTCGGTTCTTGTTCCAAATAGCCCACGGTATAACCTGGCGCGAAAACCACATCGCCTTGATAGTTTTTTTCATCGCCAGCAATAATTCGCAATAAAGTGGATTTACCACTTCCGTTGAGACCGAGGATGCCAATTTTGGCACCGTAGAAGAAACTTAAATATATATTTTTAAGTACTGGTGTCTGGGAATTTTGATAGGCTTTGGTAAGCCCAGACATAGAGAAAATTACTTTTTTATCGTCGCTCATTTTTTTGTTACTGGTTAATAAATTATTGGTTGATTGGTTATTGGATTATTGGTTGCTGAAATCAAACCCTTCCTTTTAAAGCGTTAAAAACCCAAGCAATGGCAAAGAAACCAATACCTACCGCTGCAAAGCCCCAGCCAGCAACATCGTCGTAACGAAAAGCGCCCATACCTATTAGCACCACACCCACTACAATCATTATAAAAGTGGCCCAAGCCAGTATCGTATTTTTATTCATTCCCATAATCTATTTCTGTTTGGTTGATTTTATTTTTTAAGCCCCAAATTTACGAGCAAAAACAAATATCGGTAATATAAAACAGATTTTAGTTAACAAAATGTCATAGTTTTCAAAGGAATTAGCGAAGAGGAAATAGCGAATAGTTTTAATAAAACAACTTTGAACTTTAAACTTTGAACTTTTAAACCCAAAACTTTGCTGCATTTTGTATTTTAGCGCAAACATACATTTTCAATGGATTTAAACTTCAACAAAAACGAAGATCACAATAAATTGCTGGTTTCGGAATTAAAAAACAGACTGGCAAAAGTTAAACTTGGCGGTGGCCAAAAACGAATTGACAAACAACACGAACAAGGCAAACTCACGGCTCGTGAACGCATTGCATATTTACTGGATGAAAAAAAACCAAGTATTGAAATCGGTGCTTTTGCCGGCGATGGGATGTATGAGGAACACGGCGGAGCGCCGGGTGGCGGCGTGGTTGTAAAAATTGGTTATGTGAAAGGGAAGCAATGTATTGTTGTTGCCAATGACGCTACAGTGAAAGCGGGCGCCTGGTTTCCGATTACCGCAAAGAAAAATCTTCGGGCACAGGAAATTTCAATTGAAAACCGATTGCCCATTATTTATTTGGTGGATAGTGCTGGAGTTTACCTCCCTATGCAGGATGAAATTTTTCCCGATAAGGAACACTTCGGAAGAATTTTTAGGAATAACGCCGTAATGAGCAGTATGGGAATTACACAGATTGCAGCCGTGATGGGCAGTTGTGTGGCCGGTGGCGCCTATCTTCCTATTATGAGCGATGAAGCTTTAATTGTTGACAAAACCGGAAGTATTTTTCTCGCCGGAAGTTATTTGGTAAAAGCTGCCATTGGCGAAAGCATCGACAACGAAGAACTTGGCGGGGCAACAACACATTGTGAAGTTAGTGGCGTTACCGATTACAAAGCAAAAGACGACAAAGATGCGCTAGACAAAATAAAAAACATAGTTTCCAAAATTGGTGATTATAATAAGGCTGGTTTCAACCGTGAAAAAGCAGTAAAACCAAAGGAAAAGCAAGAAGATATTTATGGAATTATCCCAAAATCCCGTGCCGAACAATACGATATGCGCGAAATTATAAAACGCCTAGTTGACGATAGTGGTTTTGAAGAATACAAAGAAGGTTACGGACAAACAATTTTAACCGGTTACGCCCGCATTGACGGTTGGGCCGTTGGAATAGTAGCTAACCAAAGGACGTTGGTAAAAACTACAAAAGCAAAAACCAAGCCTAGCGAAATGCAGTTCGGTGGCGTGATTTATAGCGATAGTGCAGATAAAGCAACACGTTTCATCGCGAATTGCAACCAAAAGAAAATTCCTTTGGTTTTTCTACAAGACGTTACCGGCTTTATGGTTGGCAGTAAAAGCGAACACGGCGGAATTATAAAAGATGGCGCAAAAATGGTAAATGCCGTTAGCAATAGTGTAGTTCCAAAATTTACAATAATTATAGGAAACAGTTATGGCGCCGGAAATTATGCAATGTGCGGAAAAGCGTATGATCCAAGATTGATTGTGGCGTGGCCAAGCGCTGAACTAGCTGTGATGAGCGGAAACAGTGCTGCTAAAGTATTGCTTCAAATTGAAACAGCTTCCTTAAAAAAGCAGGGAAAGGAAATTACTGAAGAAGACGAAACTGAGCTTTATAATAAAATTAAAGAGCGTTACGACCGACAAATTTCCCCCTATTTTGCTGCTTCCAGAATTTGGACTGATGCTGTGATTGATCCCCTGGATACTAGAAAATGGATTTCTATGGGCATTGAGGCGGCTAATCATGCTCCCATTGAAAAAGCTTTTAATCTTGGGGTTATTCAGGTTTAATTATTCTTTAAAAAAGAAGGGCACTCTCGTGCCCTTCCTCTCAAAAAAACCAAACCACCTCAAAATAGTTTAGAATTTATTTACTGCTTTTCACCAACCGAATAAACTCGGCGCGGTAACCGTCTTTATCGGTTCCTTTTCCTGATTCGGCGAGGATAATTACATCTTCTTTCTTTTTTGTATTTATGAAATCAGAATTACGAAGTTGCATTCCAAAAAGAGCAACAGCGGCAGAAAACTTAAGATCTTCGTTTGCAACTTCTATTGATTTATTTTCATCTTTCACGGTTTTCGAAATCAGTTTGCTTACATCGCCATCTGGTTCTTTGTAGCGAAATTTCACGGTAAGCATTTCATCTGTAAAGCTTTCACTTGTTTGTTTGGTGTATTTTAGATTGTCAATATCCTTTAAATATTTACTTTTTACACCCGCGGGAATAATTTCATATAAAGCTGTAACGGTGTGGCCGCTACCCAATTCGCCTGCATCTTTTGTATCATCCTTAAAATCTTCATCATTCAGCAAACGATTTTCATAGCCAATCAATCTATAAGCCTGCACTTTTTTGGGATTGAATTCCACTTGAATTTTCACATCTTTTGCAATTGTATAAAGTGTTCCAAAGAATTCAGTTCCCAAAACTTTTTGCGCTTCCTGCATAGTATCGATATAAGCGTGGTTTCCGTTGCCTTTATCGGCTAGAGTTTCCAGTTTGCTGTCTTTGTAATTGCCCATTCCGAAACCTAAACAAGTTAAAAAAACACCACTTTTTCGCTTTTCCTCAATTAAATTTTCCATTGAACGATCGCTGGAAGAACCTACGTTAAAATCGCCGTCGGTAGCCAGAATTACACGATTGTTTCCACCTTTGCTGAAATTTTCTTCTGCAATTTTATATGCCAATTCAATTCCCGCACCGCCCGCGGTGGAACCGCCAGCGTTAAGGTTTTCAATAGCTTCTCGGATTTTATACTTTTCGGCACCAGAAGTTGGAGGCAATACCAAACCAGCCGCGCCTGCATACACTACAATGGAAACTTTATCCTTTTCCCTTAATCGGTCTACCAATACATTCAATGCAGCTTTTAATAAAGGTAATTTGTTAGGATCTTCCATTGAACCGGAAACGTCAAGCAAGAAAACAAGATTTGATGGCGGCACGTTTTCCAAGGAAATATCTTTTCCCTTTAACCCAATTCGTACCAATTTTGCGTCTTGGTTCCAAGGTGAGTTTACAACATCTGCAGTAATAGAGAATGGATCTTTGCCAGTGGGCTGTGGATAATTATAGGCGAAATAATTCACCATTTCCTCAATCTTCACAGCATCTTCCGGCACTTCCTGCCCGTTGTTGAGCATACGGCGAAGATTGCTATAACCAGCTTTGTCAACATCAATAGAGAATGTTGAAAGTGGTGCTGTGCTTACGCTTTTAAAGATGTTTTCTTGAATACGGCCGTAGGATTCGTTTTCGGAAACTCGGTTTGAAATGATTGGTACACCAGTGTAGGATAGAACTGTTCCTTTTTGTTTTCTTTCCTTTTTGGAAGAAGGTGAATAAGTATTATTTCTTCTAACGCCATATCCCATCGCTTTTCTAACGGCATCATTACTTTCTGAATAGCCTGTCACAATTACTTCTTCTAAAGCTGAACTCGGTGCCATTGAAACATTGATAATATTGTGTGCTCCAACGGCTACTTCTTCAGTTTCAAAACCTACATAGGAGTAAACTAGTGTTTGCCCGATGTTTGCATTGATAGAATAATTTCCATCAAAATCAGTTTGTGTGCCCGTGGAAGTTCCCTTTATAATAACATTTGCGCCAGGCAATGGAAGCCCTGTGTCATCGCTCACCGTTCCTGAAATGGTGACTGATTGTGCATGAAGCTGGAAACCCAGCAGTACAACTAATAATAGTGTGAAGATTGTTTTCATAATTTGTGGTTTTAGTGTTAAACTTGAAGTAAAACTAGCATACACATTAGGGCTAAAAAACAAGGATTGAGGGAAAGCAGGTTTTGGGTGAGGGAAATTCAGAAATTTATTAGTGAACCTATTGTGCCGTTTAGTTGTAAGTCAGTGTATAGGAACAAAATCCTTCCTTTTTTCTTAGTCGTAATAAGGTGAAATGGAGAATTAGGCGATAATCCTTCGTTACATGATACTATTATTAAAATACTGTTATAGTATACAGTAGCCATTATACTAGTATAATACGTTTCAAAAACGGTATATACATATTATAAACATACTATAAACATACTATAAACATATTATAATTATACTATATTCATACTATAAATACGTCTTAAATATACTATAATATATGCCAAAAGTTGAAATATATAGGAGTGGCTTATTGATATTGGTTAAAAGTTTAAAGTTTATTGTTTGGGAAGTAGGTTTATCGTGTGTAGATAAACCACGCTTATAGATTGTTCCTTGGCAATATGCACTAACGATGTCCAAGCGAAAATGGCATTGAACGAACTTTCTGAAAAAGTGGAATTATCATTGTCTGACCTCTCCGTATTGAAAACAGGAAAAGTAAAAGCCATAAGTTTCAGTACGCTTGAAGCTATATGCAAAGTTTTGGGTTGTCAGTCTGGGATATTTTGGATTAGATTGCTTAGGTTATAATTGTTGAACGAATTTTGTATTTTGGTATGAGCAAATTACTACTGAAGCTTTTGAAAATTTCAAATATATGAACCTCGAAGTAACCCATTTTTTGGATAAAATAAATCATCCCCTGCGTAAGGAAATTGAAGTGCTACGTGAAAATATTCTTTCGGCAAAATTTGGGATTGAAGAAAACATAAAATGGAATGGTCCAAATTATACTTTTAATGGAGAAGACCGAATTACAATGAAAATTCAGCCTCCAAAAAATGTGCAGCTCATCTTTCACCGCGGCGCAAGAGTATTGCCAATACCAAGAGAAAAATTGATAAAGGATGATTCCGGGCTGTTAAGTTGGAAGACTAATGATCGCGCAGTTACTACTTTTGTAACTATGGAAGAGGTTATTTCCAAAAAGGAAACGCTAAGCAAAATTGTTTGCAAATGGATAGAAAATTGTACTTGATGGAAAATGATTTAATAAAACAAAACAACTGGTTTCAACGAAATTGGAAATTGGTTTTGCCCATTTCAATCGTAGCTATTTTGGGAACAACGTTATTTTTTTCATTAACCGCAGGACATTTGGGTGATTTCGGGAAGGCATATTCTGAACCTCTGCTTTTTCAACGTGCGTTGATGAAAGCAAAGGAAAATGAAGAAGTGAAAACAGTTTTGGGTGAGATTGAGCCTGTAAGTAAAATGGCAATTTTGGAAGGCGATATAAATTACACAAACCAGGGTAATAGTGTTCAATTCACAGTGCGGATAGAAGGCAAAAATGGAAGGGCTTTTATGGATGGAATTGCAGAGCGCGTAGCAGATTCCTGGAAGTATAAAAAGGTTACAATTCGAATTAAAAACCCGCCCGCAAAGAAGCAAACCATTGAGGTTTTAAAAACTTAGCTGTTCAACTTTTTCAAAACCTCAGCCCGTTTTATTTTTCCGGTTTCAGTATAAAAAAATTGCGGCAAAGTGTATATATTTTTAGGTTTTTCATAAGCCGAAAGCACATCAAAAACTTTCGAATAATCTTCCAATTTCAATTGCTTTTCACTTTCAATTATTAAGATTACCCGATCGCCCAGGGCTTCATCTTTTTCGGAAGCAATAAAAAATGGTTGGTTTAGATGAAGGGAAAGCTTTTCTTCCACAACTTCGGGATGCACTTTTACGCCGCCCGTATTTATTACATTGTCTATTCTTCCCAAAAATTTAAAGGAAGTTGGTGAAAGCAATTCAACCACATCATTTGTGACAACAATTTCTTCTAAAATCTCTGAAGCGTGAATTTGCAAACAACCCTTTTCATTTAGCGAAAAACTCACTTTTGAAAGGGCAGTAAAAACGGCTGATTTCTCTTTTCCGTTTAAAGGGCGAACGGCAATATGACTGATAGTTTCGGTCATTCCGTAGGTGGCAAATACATGTGTGCTAACATTTTGTAATTGTTGTTCCAATTCTGAAGACACAGCTCCCCCACCCACTATTAATTTTTTCACTTTGTGCAAATCTGCCAAGGAATGAAAAACTTGGTAGGGAACCATTGCGGTAAAGTCGAAGTTTTCATCGCTATTTTCAAGTGGATTTTTTTCAGGCGAAATTGTGTCCAAATCCCAGCCCGCCGTCATTGCACGTACAAGCATCATTTTTCCTGCAATATATTCCGAAGGAAGACATAGCAGTGCTTTTGTTTTTTCCTTTAAATCGAAATAGGTAACGGTAGCATTTGCGCTATTGAAAACATGATTTTTAAGAAGTTTTATTTCTTTGGGAATTCCGGTGGAACCGGAAGTTTTTACAATTATAAAATCATTTCCGTCCAACCATTCCAAAATAAATTTTCCAATTGCCTTTTCGTAATCCTTTCCTTTTTCAACTAACCGATTTGCGGATAACTTTAAAGCTTCCGCCGAAGAAAAAACTTCGCCGTTTAATTTGAATTTGGGATGCAGTAACGGTTCCATTATTCAATAAAAGTTGAATTCTGGGTATTTTCTTCGGCCAAAACAATTGGTTCTTCCACTTTTCCAAAAAGTTTTCTGCCCCAATCGCGCCATTTGTAGCGCCACGCCATAAGGAGGAGAAAAATTGGGTATAAAATCAATACGGGCGCAATTACATCAAACCCTGCGGAAGGTTCTGAAATATCCTTTAATACCGAATGTGTTTTAAAAACGGTCCAATCTGCCGTTACCAATAATGCAGTGATTAAATTATTTCCGGCATGGAAACCGAGAGCAAGCTCCATTCCTTCGTCCATCAACGTCATAATTCCAAGAAAGAAACCTGTGCCGATGTAATAAACCATAATAATATTTCCAAACTTATCTACCTCTGGATTAGCAAGGTGAAGCGATCCAAAAATCACGGAAGTAATAATTAATGGCAACCATTTATTCTTTGCCAAAACGCCAATTCCCTGCATCAAATACCCACGGAAAAGATACTCTTCAAAACTGGTTTGCAGCGGAATCATTAGCACCGCAATTACAGCCAGAATCACAAATGGAACCAGATCAAATTGAAGCACATAATCCTCGGGATTGCTGTAATAATCCAAACCCGTCACCACCAAAGTGGTTACAGTTATAATTCCAAAACCAAAAAAAATGCGACCCCAATCGGTTTTTTTTCGTGATGTAGTAAGTTCAACAAACGGCTGTTTGTGAAGGTATTTTACTACAAGATAGACAGCCAATAAACCCACTGCAAAACTGAGCAACATCAAAAATAGCGTAAGGTTTGAATCCAAAACTGTCATCAACACATTTGGATCCTGAATGGATTCTATATCGCCACCGTCCGACAGCACTTTAAACATTACTGCAATTAACAACGGAATGGAGCCAATTTGGCTAGCGATAAAGATTATAAGAAAACCTACCAAATAGCGCCACCATTCGTGAAGGGATTTAAAAGCTTGTTGGATATACATTTATAGTGATTAGTGATTAGTGATTAGTGATTAGTGATTAGTGAAAAATAGCATTTATTTTATACTTTCAATATTGAAATTCCATTCAATACTTGGATTATATTTTAATTTTCCGTTTGAAACTTCCAACGGACTGTCAATATTATTTGTGTAAAGGCTGCCCGTGCCCAAACCTTGCGGCAATTTACTGTTTTTTGTAAAGGTATATTGCGAAATGGAGTTCAAACCCACATTGCTTTCCAAAGCCGAAGTAATCCACCAACCTGCATTGTGTTTTTCTGCAAGATTAATCCAACTATCACTTCCGCGGAAACCGCCAATGAGTGAGGGTTTTAGGATTATGAACTGTGGTTTTATTGTTTCGATCAATTCTATTTTTTTTTCTCTGGAAAAAACACCGATAAGTTCTTCATCTAACGCAATTGGAAGTGGCGTTTCCTCACAAAGTCTCGCCATTTCCTGCCATTGTCCTTGTTTTATAGGTTGTTCAATGGAATGTAATTTCAAATCTGAAAGTATTTTCAATTTTTCCAAAGCTTCTTTTGGTGTAAATGCACCGTTTGCATCTACGCGCAATTCTACTTCGGAAGCGGAGAATTCTTTTCGGATAGATTTTAAAAGCTCTATTTCGGTTTTGAAATCTATAGCGCCAATTTTCATTTTGATGCAACTGAAACCTTGTTTCAGTTTTTCTGAAATCTGTTCTTTCATAAAAACCTTATCTCCCATCCAAACCAAACCGTTTATTGGGATTGCCGCTTCGCCACGCGTAAATACAGAAGGAAATAATTCAAAAGGATTTTTTGAATGTAACGATTTGAAAGCGGTTTCAACTCCAAATTGGATTGATGGAAATTCCTGCAAAGCTTCGTATAAATCTTCTTCGTTCACACCTAAAGAAATATTTTCACAGACACCTTCCAGCTCAGCTTCGTAATCCGGTCTATCGTCAATGCTCAAACTTCGAAGAAGTCCGCACTCACCTACTCCAAAGCTTTCTTCGGTTTTCAGAATAAGAAAATAGGTTTCTTTTGTATTCAAAATGCCGCGCGAAGTACCGCTTGGATTTTTGAAGTTTAAGATATGTTTTTGGAAATAAGTTATCATTTTTCTCTCGCAAAGACGCGAAGTCGCAAAGAATGCATTTAAAAAACTTTGCGTCTTTGCGGCTTCGCGTGCTATTTTTATAGTTCTATACTCTCTCCAATCTCAAGCAACATTAAATCCTTATTCGCATCGTAAAACTTCCGCTTGGCTTCTTCGTGGTCTATTTCAATATAACCAAACGTATCGTAATGCACGCCCAAAACTTTATCGCATTGCACAAAATCACTGGCGATTATGGCATCTTCTATTCCCATTGTAAAGTTATCGCCGATGGGAAGAATCGCCAAATCCAGTTTTGTGTACATTGGAATGAGTTTCATATCCATTGTAAGGGCAGTATCGCCCGCAATGTAAATGTTCTTGTGCTCACCTTCAATCACAAAACCGCCGGGCTGACCGCCGTAACTGCCATCTGGAAAACTGCTGGTGTGGATTGCGTTTACATATTTCACTTTCCCAAATTCAAATTTCCAGCTTCCGCCGAGGTTCATTGGGTGTACTTCAATGCCTTTTGCTTCGTAATGGTTTGCTATTTCATAATTGCTGACAATAATAGCGCCTGTATTTCTCGCTATTGCTGCGGCATCCAATGTATGATCATTATGTGCGTGTGTCAACAAAATATAATCAGCCTTTAAAGTGTTGATGTCAATTTTGTCTTTTGACAGTGGATTGGCAGAAATAAATGGATCCACCAAAATGTGCTTTCCCTTAATTTCAATTGCCAAGGAATTTTGTCCGTAGAATGTGATTTTCATAATCTTTATCTTTGCTATATTTTCCAATA
Organism: Aequorivita sp.; assembly: GCA_030690315.1. Lineage (GTDB taxonomy): Bacteria > Bacteroidota > Bacteroidia > Flavobacteriales > Flavobacteriaceae > Aequorivita. The sequence continues at coordinate 7,385 of JAUYGY010000051.1, read as the reverse complement.
ACTGTTTAAGATTTTATAAAAGTAGTATATTGTGGGATAAAGGCCCCAACCATGAAAGTTATAATCTACTTAATATTTTTTATTGCCGTTACTCATGGTGTAGCGCAGACCTCGAAAATAGATAGCTTAAGGAGTAAACTGGGGGAAGACAGGCGGCCTAATGTTCAAATATCCCTTCACCACAAACTGATAGATGAATTTTATAAATCGGCAATTTACTATGACAGTGCATTCTATTATGCAAAAAAAGGATATCAGATTGCACTGACTGAAGACCTTCCCAAGGAACAAGTTGATTTCCTGTTCAACATTGCCGCGGTTTACTATATGACAGAAAAGCGTGAGTTGGCGCTACAGTATTATGAACAATGCCTAGAACTAGCGAAAAAAGAAAACCTGATGGAATTCATTCCCGCCATATTTAATAACATTGGCGATATTTATATGAAAGAAAAGGAATATGTGAATGCCAAAACATATTTTGAGGAAGTTGTGGATTTTGGCAAAAAAAACCAGAAGGGACGCTTAGAAGCAATTGGATACCTAAACCTTGGCGAGATTTTTTTCTATGAAAATGACTTCCAAAAATCAATAACATATTTTGAAAAAAGTGAAGCTATGTACAAGCTGTCTCCCCCAAAGCACATAGGAATCGACTATTTGATGGCGCGCACTTATTTGGCTTTAGACCAGCCCAAAATTGCAGAACAGAAAGCCCTGGAAGGGTATAGAGCCATCATAAACTCCCAGGATTATCACAGCCTGTATGATTATGTTCTCCTACTTTCCAAAATATATGCCGACACAGGCATGTATAAAGAAGCGGTCGGTTATAACAAATTGGCTCTGGCCTATAACGATTCACTAAATGTAGGAAAGGATTTAAGTGAAGTGGAAAAATCGTTCCTGCATATGGAGTTGCAGGAACAAAATAATAAGCTGCAAATCCTTCAACAGAAAAATAAGTATATCGGAATAATTTATATAATTGGTTCCCTTGTTGTCATTTTGTTGGTTATCCTTATTACACGGCAACGTAAAATTGTTAGAATGACAAAGGACATCCACGACATCCAGAATTCATTAATTAAATACGAACTCGATATAAAGAAAAATAAAAACAAACATATCCTCTAATTATCCCCCTAAATACATCCCAATAATTGCACTACCACAAAAAGTAGGGAAAACAAAAAAGTACTGAGCGCAACCTTCTTCAATTCGCCGTCTAGCAACATTGGAACTTTATTTTTAAAAACAGTTTTTATGTTTAATAGAAAAGGAATAAAAGCCACTAGATACACAAACTGTAAGGGTTCACTGTAATTTAAAACTGTAAAGATTACTGCGCAAAACATTCCGAATAACAATAGGAAGGCATGATATTTTTTGGCTTTCTGTATGCCCAATTTCACTACCAACGTATTTTTTCCAGCCGTCGCGTCGTTTTCAATATCGCGCATATTGTTCAGGTTTAGCACGGCTGCGCTGAAACAACCAATGGCTGCTGCAGGAAGTAATAACTGCCACTGAAGGTCGTGGGTGAATAAATAATAACTTCCCAAAACACTCAAGAAACCAAAAAATAGAAATACGAATATATCGCCCAAACCCGAATACCCGTAAGCTTTTTTACCCACAGTATATTTTACGGCAGCGATTATGGAAATAATGGTAAGATTGAAAAATATAAAAGAAATGATGAGGTTCTCATTTCTGAAAGCTATAAAAATCAAGATTGTTGCCAAAAAGAAAGTGATGACTCCCGTAATAATCATCCCAATTTTCATCTGTTTGGGTGTAATGATTCCCGAAGCAACCATTCGTTTTTCGCCTTGTCTTTTGGCATCGGTTCCACGCACACCATCGCCGAAATCATTTGCGAAATTTGAAAGAACCTGAAAACCAATAGTAACCAAAATTGCCAACCAAAAAATACCGGATTGCCAAATGTGTGGGGAAGAATTGCCAGTGAAAGGGAGGTCAAGGTTTGTTTGGTTTGAAATTGTATTTCCCAGTGAAGCCCCAACAATAATCCCCGAAACCGAAAGTGGAAGCGTTCGCAATCTTGCCGCAGCAATCCAAGCTTTAATTTTATTCATGCAGGATTTGTTTGAAGCTCCAAAAATACGCTTAAAAAGTAAAAACCGCCTCTAATTAAAGAAACGGTTTTTGCAGCTTAAAAATCAAACAACTATAATAAAAAAAACTACTTAACAATCAATTTTTGGGTGCTTCCCTCTGAATTTTTAACGATATAAGTTCCTGTTTTTAAGGAAGAGATATTCAAGGAAGCTATATTATTTTCGCTCAAAAACATTCGTCCAAGCATATCATAAATGGTATATGAACCTGGCTTGCTTAAAAATATTTCGCTCTTTGCTGGATTTGGATATATTTTGAAGGTTTCGTTTGAAGCCAATTCGTTATCGTTTACAGAAAGTACCACATTATCCAAAGAAAAAATACTCAACGTTGCGCTCACTTCATTTGAAAGAATAACCAATGCCTTTCCAGTTGGGCTATCGGCAGCTTCAACAAAAACAACACCTTCTGGACCCAAATCACCCGATTCTGGTTCTCCCGGAACCGTTCCTCTGCTGTTCACATATTGAAGATAAACAGGATTTGCAGGATCGGTAACGTTATAAACCATCATTCCGCCAATACGTTCCAACAATATAAAAGCATAGGCTTGGTCACCAATTTGTTTTACAATCACGCCTTCAGCCTCTGGACCTTTGTTGTCACTTCTATTTTTGAAATTATTGTTGCTATTGCTCGCATTGAAAATCCCTCCCAAAGTTGGGTGGGCGGCAGTAATTACTTCAAAATCGTTTCCGCTGTCGTAAACCAAGTTTCCAGTTTCCGCTTCAAAAATGCTGAAAGAACGGCTACCAAAAACGTGGATTTCTTCGTAAAGCCCGTCGCCATCGGCATCACCGGAAGCAGCTGTAACATTTATATCTCCAAGATTGGTTTCCAGTTTCAAAATATCAATATCTGAAAATACAGCAGGATCAAGAATATAATCTGCATCGTCAAGTTTTCTTTCTTCGGCGTACCCTGAGTAATCGCGCGCGTCGCCTTCATTGGCAGTAACAATATAACCTGTTCCATTTGCTGAATAATAGGACACTGCGTCTGGCATATACAAACCTTTTATTGGCCACGAAGCGTTGAAGATAAAATCCATTTCATCTGAAGTATCCAAGGAATTCTGTGGAAGGCTGTGGTCTTTTTTTCCAAAGGAAAAAATATCAGTAATTTCCAAAGTAGCAAGATTTATTGTTGCGTAAGCATTGTTCTCTTGCAGGGTTACGTAAGCCATTTGTGAATCATCAGAAACCGCAATGTATTCTGGTTCCATATCCTGGGAAACCGAAGCGCCTGGGCCAAACACGCGAACTCCAGCAGCTTCCAAGGCTGTTTGCTGAGAATCAAAAGAGTTGAAATTTAAAGTGGTTACGTCGGCTTGGGAGATATTGCCCAAACCATCCATTACGTCAATCACAGAGATAGAACCTTCAGGATCAACTGTGTAATCATTACTTGGCTGACCTTCATTCGCAACCAAAAGTTTTGTTCCATCGGGAGAAAAAGTTAGCATATCGGGCAAAGAACCCACGATCAATATAGTTGGGTTGTTTCCGTCCGTATCCATAAGAACCACAAAACCGTTATTTAGCGGATCGTTGGCAGAAATGGCTGCCGCAAGCATACCATTTCTCACTGCAACACTCTGAACAGAACTTCCAAAAGGAGTAATGTCTATCGTTCCCAAAGAAGTTATGTTTTCAGGATCGGAAAAATCCAACATTTCAATCGAGCCAACGTTTGTTACAAAAAGTTTTTGTGTTGCTGGGTCATAAGCAGTTATTTCTGCAGTTCCACCGGCCTCCACCAAATAACTTGCAAGATAATTAACATCAAGTTCAGTAGCATTTTCTAATGGAACAACAGTATCATCATCAAGAATATACACTGAAAAAATATCATTGCCGCCAATTATCAAATTTGATTCATTGCTTAATGAAAGAACAAAAAATAAATCACTTCCATCAAGTGCATTATTTATAATAGGAATATTTATAGACTGACTTGTTGTGCTTCCGGCGGTGAAAGTCAACGTTTGTGAAGCATTAAAAGTGAAATCTGTTCCTTCCAAAGCGGTTCCTGCAGAAAGTAGGGAAACTTCCACTATTCCTTCAACTGTTGGGGCTTGTGAAACTTCCACATTAATTGTAACCGAAGCGCCATCTTCCGAAACCGAAACATACGGCGCCTCAAACTGAACACTTACCAATGAAACAATTTCACCGTTTCCGGGAGAACCAATATTTGGTACATCTGCATTATCACCTCCCAAAGCAAGGGTTTCAACCGCACCGTTAGCATTGCCAACTACGCTGAAAGCAACTAATTCAATATCATAGGTTTGTCCGTCGTTTAATGAAGTGTCAGGATATGACGCAGAATCAATAGGAGAGGTTGTTAATGGATCGCCTTCCCACACGTTAACGGCATCACCGCCAGCACCAAGACCAGCGCCATCGGTGTAACCAACTTGAACGCCCGTTAAATCAATCACTTCGCTCCAAACGTTAGTAAAAGTTGTAACATCGCCTGAGGTTCCAATTATAACAATTGCAAAGCCACCAGGCTGAATTTCAGTAATTCCTTGAATAATATCTGCCGTTGTTGGATCGGCCGACTCGTCGTCATAAAACAAATCGCCATCAACTCCAGAAATCCATGCCGCGAGACCAATATTTTTTATTTCAAACCAGTCTTCAGTAAGGTCATTACCTTCTTGTCCGGAATATATTTCGGTTATAATAAGCTGTGAGGAATTTGCCAGCGAAGCTCCATTTCCTGGGGAACCAATATTTGGAACATCAGAATTGGCACCTCCCAAAGCAAGAGTTTCAACGGCACCATTTGCATTGCCTACAACACTGAAAGCAACCAATTCAACATCATAGGTTTGACCGTCATTTAAAGATGTATCTGGATAGGAAGCCGAAGCAACCGGAGAAGTGGTTAAAGGATCGCCCAACCAAATACTCACTGCATCGCCACCGGCGCCAAGACCCGCGCCATCTGTATAGCCAATTTGCACGCTCGTTAAATCTATAACTTCACTCCAAACATCTGTGAAAACAGTAACATCGGCAGCGGTTCCAATAATAACAATGGCAAATGCGCTAGGTTGAATTTCGGTAATTCCTTGAATAATATCTGCAGTAGTAGGATCGGCCGACTCATCGTCATAATATAGATTACCATCAACCGCTGCTACATAAGTAGTAGCTCCAGTATTTTTTATTTCGAACCAATCAGCGGTTAAATCAGCGCCTTCTTGGCCTGAATAAATTTCTGTGATTTCAAAAGAATTTTGCGAAAATGAAATCGTGCATAAAAGCAAAAATGCAAAAAGTGTAATTTTTTTCATTGTTATTTTGTGTTAGAAAATTTCCGCTAAATTACCTTACCGTTTCAGCAAACGCTTTAAGCCAATTTTAAGAATAGATGAAGAATATTCCGCACTTTAGAAGAAAAAAGCCCACAGCATTACCTAATTGCAAAATGAATGTTATTAAACAATTTCATTAAAAGAAAATGGTTATTTTCGTTTTTTTAAAATCTAAAATAATTACAAATGAACAACCCAAACAATCACAATATAGGATTGCTTTTACTGCGAATTGGTTTCGGCGGAATGATGCTGACCCACGGAATACCTAAACTTTTAAAAATGATTTCGGGCGATTTGTCGTTTGGAGATCCCATTGGCATTGGCGAGCCGGCATCCTTGGTTTTGGCGGTTTTAGGCGAAGTGCTTTTCCCTATTCTTGTAATTATTGGATTTAAAACAAGGTTGTCTGCAATTCCTATAATACTTACAATGGCAGTTGCAGCATTTATTGTTCACGCAGCTGACCCGCTGGGAACAAAGGAAATGGCAATTTTGTACTTAATAGGGTTTGTTGCAATTGCACTTTTGGGTGCTGGGAAGTATTCGGTTGATAAGAAATAGGTGATTGTTGTGTGTTGTGAGTTTATATTACCACGAATACACGAATTGTTTATTTTTCTCAGTTGTCAGTTCTCTGTTGTCTTTTGTACCCTGGGTAGCTGAAGCGGTGTGGTTTTGTGGTTTAAGTAATTTCAATTAAAAATCTTTACCAACAATTCTTTCAATAAATCGCCCTGTGAAAGGTTGGCGGCGCCCACGCCTTTACTTTTCATATCCACTTCGCGGATTGCAGCAATAATTGCGCTTACTTTTTTCATGGGGTAATTTCGGGCTGCAGTTTGGTAATCTTTAATGAAATAAGGATTAACGCCCAAAACTTTCGCGGCATCACCTTTGTTTGAAATTGCATGGTATTTCAGCAATTTTGAAAAGAAACTGTAAAGCAATGCCACTGTCATCACCAAAGGATTGTTTTTTGGGTTCTGCGAAAAATATTGAATTATGGCGAAAGCTTTCCGAATATCTTTTTCGCCAATAGCATTCTGAAGTTCAAAATTGTTGAAATCCTTACTGATACCGATATTTTCCTCAACAATTTGCGGGGTTATTTGCTCCCCGGGTTTTATGATAAGTTGCAGTTTTTCAAGCTCGTTGTTAACTTTGCTGAGATCATTCCCAAGAAATTCCACAAGCATTTGTGCTGCTTTTGGAGTGATTGTGTAACCTTTACCGGCCAAAACGCGTTTTATCCAATCGGGAATTTGGTTTTCATACAATTTTTTACTTTCAAAAAGAACACCTGTTTTTGCAATTACTTTGGCTAATTTTTTTCTTTTATCGAGGGTTTTGTATTTATAGCAGAGTACTAAAATGGTGGTTGGTTGCGGATTATCGGCATAACCCACCAGGTTTTCAATGGTTCGCGAAAGCTCTTGCGCTTCCTTAACGATTATCACTTGCTTTTCCGCCACCATAGGGTAGCGCTTGGCGTTGCTAATAATATCTTCTACGGAAACATCGCGGCCGTAAAGCACCATTTGGTTAAACCCTTTCTCTTCATCCGAAAGTACATTTTCTTCAATGTATTTTGAAATGCCATCAATATAATACGGCTCCTCGCCCATCAAAAAATAGATGGGTTTTGTGTTTCCATTTTTAATATCGGTAATGATGGATTTTACTTTGTCTAAAGGCATTGCACGATTTACGATTTACGATTGAAGATTTTAGATTTTAGATTGAAGGAACTTAATTTTAAATTTTGAATTACTAGTGATGCGTTGATTTTTTTAAAAAGCTTATAATTAACTGATATTAAAATACTTATATACGTTCTTTGATTTTTTGATTTGAATTGATATGTAGCTTTGCCCTCTTTTTAAGGCAAGCTATGAATACAGGTAAA
>JAUYGY010000039.1 GCA_030690315.1 Aequorivita sp. | reverse complement strand
AAATGCTACTCCCTTTAGGGTTGGGGTAAAAAGTTTTTTGGAGTTTCCTGTAATTTGTAATTTCACGCTTCACATCTCACGATTCACGACTCACGCTTCACGCTTCACACTTCACACTTCACACCTCACGATTCACGATTCACGATTCACGATTTACGATTTACGAAGTACGAAATGGGAAGTACGAACGACGAGCAAAACGAAAATAACCGACAACCGACAACCGAATTAACCAAACTTCTGCCGTTCCACCAGATAAGTAGTCAAAATCTTATTGAAACTTTCGTTGATGTCTGTCAGAACATACTTAATTCTGTATTGGGCACAGCGCAGTTGCAGTTCGGTAAAGTAATTTTGAACCGCTGCTTCATATTGTTCCTTAATATTATCTGCATAAAGGTTTACGTGTTCGCCTGTTTCAACATCCACAAACCGCTTTGGACGGTTGCTGAAATCAAAATTCACCTCCCGCTTTTTATCGAAAGTATGGAAAAGGATAACTTCGTGTTTGTTGTATTTTAAATGCTGAAGTGCCTCAAAAAGTTTTTTGGCTTCGGTATCACTTTGAAACATATCAGTAAAAAGGAAAACCAAGGAACGGCGCTTCAACTTTTCAGCAATTAAATGAAGGTGTTCGTAGGTTTTGGTTTCGGTTTTTTCTTTGGAAGAAAGTAAGGCTTCATTTAATTTTTGAAGTAACATTTGGTGGTGGCGCTCACTCCCTTTTTCGGAAGCATAAAACTCATACTCATCGCTATAAACGCTTAATCCTACAGAATCGCGCTGACGCTTCATCAAATTCATAATGGCTGCGGAAGCCAATACCGAAAACCCAATTTTATTCAACGAATTTATATTGAATTGCTTCAGCCGTGGGTAGTGCATGGAGCTGCTGTTATCCACAATTAAATGGCAGCGAAGGTTTGTTTCTTCTTCGTAACGCTTTGTGTAAAGTTTATCGGTTTTGGCGAAAAGTTTCCAATCTATATGCTTGGTGCTTTCGCCATTATTATAGGTTTTATGCTCTGCAAATTCGGCCGAAAAACCGTGAAAAGGACTTTTATGAAGCCCAGAAATAAACCCTTCCACCACTTGTTTTGCAAGCAGCTCCAGGTTTTTAAAACCCGTTATCTCATTTATTTCCTTTTCAATGTTCATCTACGCGCTGGAGGGTATTTTTATATGTGAATCGTGGGCCGTGAATCGTGAATAGTGAGTCGTGGGTCATAAATCGTGAGTCTTCAATTCTCTTGAATCTTGTTTCTTGGCTCTTGATTCTTGATTCTATTTTAAAATTTTATCTATAATACCGTATTCAACAGATTCCTCGGCACCCATCCAATGATCGCGGTTGAAATCCTTCATTATTTTCTCAAAAGTCTGGCCGGTGTTTTCAGCAAGTATGCGCGCGCTGATTTCCTTTGTTTTCAAAATTTCCTGGGCAGTAATTTCAATATCGCTGGCAACACCACGGGCGCCACCGCTTGGTTGGTGAATCATTACTCGGGCGTGTGGCTGGATAAAACGTTTCCCTTTTTCGCCTGCGGAAAGCAAAAGACTTCCCATAGAAGCTGCCAAACCAGTACAAATGGTAGCGACGGGGCTTTTTATCTCACGAATAGTATCATAAATTGAAAATCCCGAAGTTACATACCCGCCCGGGCTGTTTATGTAGAATTTTATTTCGTCGTGGTTAAGGGCGTCAAGATACATTAAGCGATCCACAACGTGGCGTGCACTTTTGTCATCAACCATTCCCCAAATGAAGACTTTTCGCTCTTCAAGTAATTTAGCATCAATTTTATCCTGTACTTTATTTGTTTTTTCCATAGTCATGCCCGCGAAGGCGGGTATCTTTTTAATTCAAGTTCTAAATTTGTTTAAAGAGACCCCGCTATAAAGCGGGGTTAGTTCAATATCGTAAATCTGCGATTTACGATTTCACTAAAATAACAAAAGGCCCAGCAATACGCCAAGCCTTTTTGATTTTAATTTTCCTTTTTCTAAAATATTTTACAATAGCGAATCAATCGCTTCTGCGTAAACGTTTTTTGGAGCAACGCCCACTTGACGCCCTACAACTTCCCCATTTTGGAAAACCAAAACGGTTGGAATGTTACGCACTCCATATTTTGCGGCAAACTCTTGGTTCGCGTCCACATCTACTTTTCCAACAATGGCTTTGCCTTCGTATTCTTTGCTTATTTCTTCAATGATGGGCCCTACCATTCGGCAAGGTCCGCACCAGGCTGCCCAAAAGTCAACCAATACCGGTTTGTCGCTTTTTAAAACGGTTTCTTCAAATGTTGCGTCTGTTATTTCTAATGCCATAATCTTATTTTTAATTAATACACAAAAGTAGTCATATTTTTTGCGAAAACTTACGGGGTTAATATATGTTTAGGAAATGCGAGTATTGGTGTTTTCTATTATCAGTTGTGGGTTCCAGGTTCCAGGTTCCATGTTTCAGGTTACACTCACTACTCACTACTCACTACTCACTACTGAACACTGGTTCTCAGTTTAATTTATAACTCACCTGTTCCCTTTCCAATTCATCCAGCAATTCCTTTGAAATATTGATTTTATGTTTTCGGCTGGGCATTGTTAAACGAATTTTTTCATCATTTTCATAAACCACAAAAAACAATTGCTTTTCGCCTTTGTGTGCTTTTATTAAATTCTTAAGCGAATCGATACGCCCATCTTTTAAATCGCTCAACGGAAATGAAAGTGTCAGTTTTTTTCCGTGATTTTCCATCACGTCGTGAAGCAATTGGATGCTATTGTATTGAAGCCTTGGTTCACTCTTTTTCCCGGTTTCCCGATTTGTCCAACCTTCCTTAACTAAAACCCGGCCATAAATGAAGCTATTCGGAACCAAGAAATGACGCCATTTTAAATATTCCTCGCCAAAGATTTTGAAATCATAACTGTCTTCATAATCCTCAACGGTAAATATGGCCCAACCTTTCCCAGCTTTTGATTCCCTGTGCTGCACATCGCTAACAACCCCGCCAAAACACATTTCCTTATTGAGATAATCTTCTAAATGGTTAAAATCTGAAACTTTGCAATTGGCGAAACTTGTCATTTCAATTTTGAAGTCATCCAGCGGATGTCCAGAAATGTAAACGCCAACCACTTCCTTTTCCTGTTTCAACTTCTTCATCGTGCCCCATTCCTCACATGGCGGAACTTCCGGCTCGGGAATCTGTACTTCGCTGGTATCTCCAAATAAACTTACCTGTGCCGAATTCTGTGTTTCCTGATATCTTGCAGCATAACGCAACACTTTTTCAACAAACATAACGCCGTCGCCATCGTGATGCAAATATTGCGCACGGTGGGTATCAAAACTGTCGAAACCACCCGCCAATGCCAAGTTTTCAAAAGCTTTTTTGTTTGCTGAACGCAGATCTATTCGTTTCGCCAAATCGAAAACCGATTTGTATTTTCCATCTTTTCTGTGCTCAACAATGGTTGCTACAGCACTGCTGCCCACGCCTTTTACGGCACCCATTCCAAAACGAATGGCGCCTTGGTCGTTTACGGTGAATTTGTGGAAAGATTCATTTACGTCGGGGCCCAAAACATTCAGCCCCATGCGCTTGCATTCGTCCATAAAAAATGTAACCTGCTTAATGTCGCTCATGTTGTTTGAAAGCACCGCCGCCATATATTCCGCGGGATAATGGGCTTTTAGATAGGCGGTTTGGTAGGCAATATAAGCGTAACATGTGGAATGCGATTTGTTGAAAGCGTAACTCGCAAATGCTTCCCAATCCTTCCATATTTTTTCGAGCTTTTCGGCATCGTGCCCGCGTTCTGCTGCCTGTGCCACAAACTGAGGCTTCATTTTATCGAGTACCGATTTCTGTTTTTTCCCCATCGCTTTTCGCAAAACGTCGGCTTCACCTTTTGTAAAGCCTGCCAACTTTTGCGACAGCAACATCACCTGCTCTTGGTAAACCGTAATTCCGTAGGTTTCCTTCAAATATTCTTCCATCGCCGGAAGGTCATATTCAATTTGTTCATCGCCGTGTTTTCTTTTTACGAAACTGGGAATGTATTCCATTGGGCCGGGACGGTAAAGCGCGTTCATTGCAATTAAATCTGCAAAAACCGTGGGTTTCAAATCTTTCATATGTTTCTGCATCCCGGCAGATTCATACTGAAAGATTCCAACAGTTTCACCTCTTTGGAAAAGCGCGTATGTTTTTTCATCATCGAGTGGAAATTCATCCGGATCGAGATCTATATTGTGTTTATGCTTTACGAGTTTTACTGTGTCTTTTATAAGCGTCAAGGTCTTTAATCCCAAGAAATCCATTTTCAACAATCCAGCACTTTCCACAACCGAGTTGTCGAATTGGGTTACGTATAAATCAGAATCCTTTGCAGTAGCCACGGGCACAAAATCTGTAATGTCGCTTGGCGTAATGATAACTCCGCAGGCGTGAATTCCAACATTTCGCACGGAACCTTCAAGAATTTTCGCTTGGTTTATGGTTTGCGCTTCAAGATTGTTACCTTCGGCAAGCGTTAAAAGTTCATTCACTTTTGGAAGCTCATCGCTTCGGAAACGGCTTCGCAATTCCGCATCAGTCAATCCGAATATTCTGTTCAGTTTGGTCATATTCGGAATCAGTTTCGAAATTCTATCGGCTTCGTTCAACGGCAAATCCAAAACCCGCGCGGTATCGCGAATGGATGATTTTGCGGCCATCGTGCCGTAGGTAATAATCTGCGCTACTTGATTGCTTCCGTATTTATTGATTACGTAATCCATCACTTTGCTTCGGCCTTCATCGTCAAAATCGATATCGATATCAGGCATACTCACACGGTCTGGATTAAGGAAACGCTCAAAAAGCAAATCGTACTTTATAGGGCAGATATTTGTAATTCCCAAGCAATAAGCCACCGCACTTCCCGCCGCCGAACCACGACCCGGACCAACGGAAACGTCCATTCTTCGGGCTTCAGCAATGAAATCTTGCACAATTAAAAAGTAGCCGGGATAGCCAGTGTTTGCTATTACACTCAATTCAAAGTCTAATCGTTGTTTTATTTCCTTTACTCTGTGTGACGCGCCCTCGGGAATTTCAAAATCCGTAAGTGCTTCATAGGAAACCTCCAATAATTCAGGATAGCGCCTTTTGGCGCCTTCATAGGTTAAATAGCGCAAATAGGCATTTTCCCCACGCTTGCCACCATCAATGTCTTCCGGTTTCAAAAATTCCTGTGGTATGCCGAAATTGGGCAGCAAAACATCGCGATGCAACGAAAAAGGCTGAATCTTTGAAACTACTTCCACAATATTCAAAATGGCTTCGGGGAGGTCCTTGAACAGGACTTTCATTTCGTCCTGCCCCTTGAAATAATATTCCTGATTTGGCAAGCCGTAGCGATAGCCGCGACCACGGCCGATTGGGGCTGCCTGTTTTTCGCCATCTTTTACGCAGAGCAAAATATCGTGGGCGTTGGCGTCTTCCTTGTTTATATAATAGGTGTTGTTACAGGCTACAAGTTTTACGTTGTTGCGCTTAGCCATTTCAATCAACACAGCGTTCACGCGCTTTTCATCCTCTTGGTCGTGGCGCATAACCTCCACATAAAGGTCGTCGCCAAACTGTTCTTTCCACCAAAGCAAGGCTTCCTCTGCCTGATTTTCGCCTATGTTCAAAATCTTTCCAGGCACTTCGCCGTAAAGGCCGCCCGTTAAAACAATGACGTCTTCTTTGTATTTTTCAACTATATTTTTATCGATCCGCGGTACGTAATAAAACCCGTCGATATAGGCGATGGAAGCCATTTTCGCCAAATTGTGATAGCCATTTTTATTTTTGGCAAGCATTACAATTTGATACCCATTGTCTTTGTGCGATTTATTTAAATGGTCCTCACAAACAAAAAATTCGCAACCCACGATGGCTTTTAATGGTTTTGCCGCAATGTCTTCCTCGTCATTTTTGGGTAAATCTGCGAGCGATTTGTTGTAATTGGAAACGGCTTGCACAAAATGGAACGCGCCCATCATATTGCCGGAATCAGTAATTGCGACGGCAGGCATGTTATTTTCAACCGCTGCGTTTACCAAATCTAAGGTGCTGGAAGTAGATTGCAAAATTGAAAACTGTGAATGGTTGTGAAGGTGCACAAACGGAGCATCTTCAAGCGTGGCAATATTTTCCTCTATCTCTTCGGAAGAAATTTTTTGTCCTTCCGAAGTGGTCTGCATTTGTTTTCGGATTTTCTCTGAAGCTTTTTTCAGGTTTATGTGCTCGAGCCCGATTAGCTGGATCGTTTTCGGATTTTCTTCGGAAAAATTTTCGAAATAATCGGGCTGTACGTCCAATTCTTCCTTCGTAAAAATCTGACGGCGCACCAATTCCAGGAAACAACGCGTGGTTGCTTCAACATCGGCAGTGGCGTTATGTGCTTCGAAAAAAGGTTCGTTGAACAGAAACTCGTGAAGTTCGGTCAAAGTAGGTAGCTTGAACTTTCCTCCACGACCGCCGGAAATTTGGCAGAGCTGGGCAGTGGTTTCGGTACAGGTGTCCAATACCGGAAGATTGGGCAATGGATTTTCTATTCCCAAACGGAAAAATTCCGCGCCCATTATATTTAAGTCGAAACCAACATTTTGACCAACGAGGAATTTTGTTTTTGAAAGTGTCGTTTTGAATTTTTCAATCACTTCCTTTAAAGGAATTCCTTCGGCCGTTGCCAATTCCGTAGAAATTCCGTGGATTTTTTCGGCGTCAAAAGGAATGTTGAAACCCTCGGGCTGCACCAAATAGTCTTGGTGTTCTATCAAGTTTCCCATCCCGTCGTGCAGCTGCCAAGCAATCTGGATACAGCGCGGCCAATTGTCGGTATCGCTTACGGGAGCGTTGTAGCGTTTTGGAAGACCTGTGGTTTCTGTATCGAAGATTAAATACATTTTGATTGCGGATTTTAGATTGCGGATTTTAGATTTTTGAATGTGTCACCCTGAGCGCAGTCGAAGGGTTGAACCAAAGAAGTAAAAATAGAAAATCCGTGTGCTTTTGGGAAGTAAAATTACCACGAGTTGTTCACAATAAAAAAGCCGTTCCAAATTTTGGGAGCGGCTTAAAATTTTCAGGAGTTTATATTGCTTTAATTAATATGCAACATCAAATTGGCCTTCAGTTATTTCGGTTCTATTCGTCAGAAATGAAAAAGTACCTTTAATTGTTTTGTTGGCGATGTTGTGCTCAATAATATTTATTACACCTTCCGCAGTAGTCTCTGGGCCATCCGCGTCTTGATATTTTGCGCTAAAACCACCCCGTGGTAAAGTATATTCGCCAGGTTCCACATTTGAGGTAACAGAAATTGCTATTGTAGCATTTACAGTGCTTCCTGAAGTAATAATGGTGTTGCCGGTGTCGCGAGAAGTAACGGTTATCGGGATGAATGGATTGCCATCAACTTTTGCGCTGAAGGTACCCGCATTTGTGGGATCAGGAATATCTCCGCCAGTATATGAAACATTAAAAAGGGTTCCTCTTGAAACATAGATAGTATCAATCCCTGGGAGAAAGGCGTTAAAATTGAAGATGCCCGAAAGTGTTTTGTTGTTTTCGTTTAATTCTGAAATAGTCACTACTCCTTCCCCATTTGGGTTTGTAGTATAAATATTGCCGCCCATATCTTCAAAAACCGCAAAATTTGTAAATCCCTCGCCAATTGCAAAATTACCTTCGGCTAAACGCGAAAGATACAGCGTCATAGATTCTTCATTGGTAAAACCCTGGATTGTAACGCTTCCATCCTCATTCAATGCCGCGCGCGCATCTGTTGAAATGTAGAGCCTATCGTCCACATTTGCCTGAAATGCTACTTCATTAACTTTTTTATCTTCGCAGGAAATAAGGGATAGTACAGCTAAAAGTAAAAAAACAAAATTTTTCATAAGTAAGTAGATAATAGGGTTTAGACAAATGTAAAATAAAAACTTTAATCGGTTGAATTTCAAAAAGAAAATATACTATCTTTGCCGTCCTTAATTATAACCGGGGTCGGGAACCCCAAAAATTAATTTAATATGCCTGTAAAAATCAGACTACAAAGACACGGGAAGAAAGGTAAGCCTTATTTCTGGATCATCGCGGCCGACAGCCGTTCAAAAAGAGATGGTAAATTCCTTGAAAAAATAGGTTTCTACAATCCAACAACAAACCCTGCACAGATTGACCTTGATGTGGACAGCGCTGTAAAATGGCTTCAAAATGGAGCACAACCTACAGATACTGCTCGCGCAATTCTATCTTACAAAGGAGCTTTAATGAAAAACCATCTTGCTGGTGGGGTTCGTAAAGGCGCTTTGACCGAAGAACAAGCTGAGGCAAAATTCAACGAATGGCTTGATCAAAAATCAGGTTCAATCGACCACAAAAAAGCAACTCTTTCTGATGCAAAAGACAAAGCGAAAGCTGAAAAACTTGCTGCTGAAAAAGCTGTAAACGAAAAGCGTACCGCTGATGCCGCTGCAGCTGCCGCTCCTGCAGAAGAAGAAGTTACTGAAGAAGTTGAAGCTACTGCTGAAACTGCAACAGAAGAAACTCCTGCTACTGAAGCAAAAGCTGAAGAAACTACCAAAGCTCCTGCAGAAGAAGTTAAGGAAGACGAAAAAGAAGCTTAAATTTTATAACGATGCAAAAGGAGAACTGCTTCTACTTAGGCAAAATCGTTAAAAAATACAGCTTTAAGGGGGAACTGCTCATAAAACTTGATACAGACGAACCCGAACTTTTTACCAAAATGGAATCGGTTTTTGTGGAACAACGCAAAAACCTGATTCCATTTTTTATTGCAGAAAGTTCGCTGCACAAAAGTGAACTGCTTCGCGTGCGTTTTGAAGACGTAAAAAATGAAGAGGAAGCGAACGCTTTGATTGGCGCGCATTTATACTTACCTTTGGAGTTTCTTCCAAAACTAAAAGGCAATAAATTCTATTACCACGAAATTATCGGGTTTACCGCAACTGATGAATCTTTTGGGAAAATTGGTAAAGTCACAGGGGTTAACGACACTACTTCGCAAGCTTTGTTTGAAATAGACCGCAACGGAAAACAAATTTTAATACCCATGATCGACCATTTCATAAAGAATGTGGATCGGGAAAACAAATCCATTCTGTTGAACGTGCCCGAAGGGTTGATTGAAATGTACCTTTAGCAGGAAATTCCAAATATCAAGCACCAAATTCCAAAGAATGACTTAATCTTCAATCGGCAATCAGCAATCGTTAATCGTTAATCTAAAATCCTTTGAAGCCTTTTCAATTTAAACAATTTACCGTTGCCCAAGATCGCTGTGCGATGAAGATTGGTACAGATGGCGTTCTGCTGGGGGCTTGGGTTTCAATAAAGGGCAAACCATATTCAATTTTGGATATTGGTGCCGGCACAGGAATTATTGCCCTGCAACTGGCCCAACGCTCCAAGGCAGAAATGGTTGATGCTATTGAAATTGATGAAAATGCCTACGAACAGTGTGTTGACAACTTTGAAAACTCCCCGTGGAGCGATAGATTATTCTGCTACCACGCTGCTTTAGATGAATTTGTTGAAGAAATTGATGATAAATATGACCTCATCATTTCCAACCCGCCATTCTATACCGAAGATTACAAAACCACTGATGAAGCAAGGGATATGGCACGTTTCAACGATGCGCTTCCTTTTGATGAGTTGATTGAAAGTGCTTCGCACTTACTTTCAGATGAAGGAATATTTGCAGTTATCATTCCGCGGAAAGAAGAGGAAAATTTCATTAAAATGGCTTCGGAAGTAAACCTTTTTCCAAATAGAATTTGCAGGGTTCGCGGCACTGAAACTGCCGAAGAAAAAAGAAGTATGCTGGAGTTTTCCTTTGAAAAAATTTCCCCAAAAATGGAAAACCTCACCATTGAAACTTCACGACACAATTACACCAAAGAATACAAAAATCTGGTGCAGGATTTTTACCTTAAAATGTAGGTGTTTAGGGTTGTGATTTCTACATTTGTATTCCTTTAACAAACTTATAGATGAAACCAGATTTATTCGAAGCTCCCGATTATTACAATCTTGACGAATTACTTTCCGATGAACACAAATTGGTACGCCAAGCCGCCCGCGATTGGGTGAAGCGCGACGTATCGCCCATTATAGAAGAATACGCCCAAAAGGCTGAATTTCCAAGTCAAATAATTAACGGTCTTGCCGAGATTGGTGCTTTTGGCCCATACATTCCCGAGGAATACGGCGGAGCGGGGCTTGACCAAATTTCATACGGTTTGATTATGCAGGAAATTGAACGTGGCGATAGCGGTGTTCGTAGCACTGCTTCTGTGCAGTCTTCTTTGGTTATGTATCCTATTTGGAAATACGGCAACGAGGAACAACGTAAAAAATACTTGCCAAAACTTGCTTCGGGCGAATGGATGGGCTGTTTCGGACTAACCGAGCCTGACCACGGAAGCAATCCCGGCGGAATGACCACAAATTTTAAAGACAAAGGCGACCACTATCTTTTGAACGGCGCGAAAATGTGGATCAGCAACGCCCCTTTTGCACAGGTTGCAGTAGTTTGGGCGAAAAATGAAGAGGGCAGAATCCACGGTTTAATTGTGGAAAGAGGGATGGAAGGGTTTTCAACGCCTGAAACACATAACAAATGGTCGCTTCGCGCTTCGGCAACGGGCGAACTTATTTTTGACAATGTAAAAATTCCGAAGGAAAATTTGCTTCCAAACAAATCGGGACTGGGCGCGCCACTTGGCTGTCTTGATTCCGCACGTTACGGAATCGCTTGGGGCGCAATTGGTGCTGCGATGGATTGCTATGATACCGCACTTCGCTATTCAAAGGAACGGATGCAATTTGGAAAGCCAATAGGCCAATTCCAACTTCAACAAAAAAAGCTTGCCGAAATGATTACCGAAATCACCAAAGCACAATTGTTGGCTTGGCGTTTGGGTGTAATGCGTGAAGCCGGCACGGCAACCAGCGCACAAATTTCAATGGCGAAAAGAAATAATGTTGATATGGCAATAAACATCGCTCGGGAAGCCAGGCAAATACTCGGTGGAATGGGAATTACTGGCGAATACAGCATTATGCGACACAGTATGAACCTTGAAAGTGTGATTACTTATGAAGGAACGCACGATATTCATTTATTGATTACAGGCTTGGATATTACCGGGCTAAACGCGTTTTTATAAAACAAAACACATCCCTTAAGAAAGCCACGAATTCACGAATATTTTATACTATATTCGTGAATTCGTGGTTTTAAATTTTCAGCAATGTCCTCCTTCAAAAGAATTTCCCGAGCCTACCAAACCGCGCGTCGGGTATCATTCAATAATGATTCAAAATTTGCCCTTTTCAGTGATTGCCACCGAGGCGACAACAGTTTTGCGGACGGTTTTGCAAACAACCGCAATATATACTTCCACGCTTTGCAGGAATATTACAAAAATGGGTTTACCTATTGTGAGTTGGGCGATGGTGATGAGCTTTGGGAAAATCTTTTCTTCAAGGATATTATGGAAGCACACCAAAATATTTATGAGCTGATGAAGCTTTTTCATTCAGAAAATAGGCTTTACAGATTGGTAGGAAACCACGATATGGTTTATATGAACCAAAAATTTGTAGCGAAAACACTATATACTTATTTTGATAAAATTACGGGAAAAGAGGCTCCGTTGTTCCCCGGAATTCAATTTACGGAAGGCTTGATTTTGGAACACGAAGAAACTGGGCAGGAAGTTTTTATGATGCATGGCCATCAAGCAGATTGGATGAATTATGTGGGTTGGAAATTCAATCGATTTATGGTGCGGGTGCTGTGGCGACAGTTACAGATTTTTGGAATTGGCGACCCTACCAGTCCAGCAAAAAATTACAAAGAACTCATAAAAGTTGAAAGAAGAACCAAACGTTGGATTGTAGAAAACAAAAACCTTTTTACCATTACTGGCCATACGCACCGACCCAGATTTCCCGAACCTGGCGATATTGCTTTTTTTAATGATGGAAGCTGTGTGCATCCACGGAGCATAACTGGTCTCGAAATTGAAAATGGAGAAATTTCACTTATAAAATGGCAAATTTCAACCACAGAAGATGGAACATTGAAAGTGGTAAAGATGCTTTTGGAAGGACCACAAAAGTTGATTGATTATAAAACCGAATAGCATCTTTTATCATATTATTAATGAAGAAATTTCTGAAAATGATGAATTTAAAAATAGCAATATCAGCGCTTGCCCTACTTCTGGTTTCCTGCGGAATTTCAAAAACGAAAAATTCTTCAGAAAAAATATCAAATAAATATCTTGCGCTGGGTGATAGTTATACCATAGGTGAAAGCGTTTGCAGTAATTGCAACTATCCGAAGCAGTTGACGGATAGTTTAAATAAAACTTCAAATGAAAAAGCTTCAGTAAAAATAATTGCGAAAACTGGATGGACAACTACAGATTTGCTATCGGCAATCGCTGCTGAAAAACCTTCAAAAGATTACGATCTCGTTACTTTATTGATTGGCGTTAACAATCAATATCAGGGAAAACCCTTTGCAGTTTATGAAGAGGAACTTCCGAAATTGCTGGATATGGCAATCGGTTTCGCGAAAGGAAAAGCAGAAAATGTGATTGTGCTTTCCATTCCGGATTATGCTTTCACTCCTTTCGGACAAAAATCGGGCAAAGCCGAAAAAATCACTTCAGAATTAAAGAGATACAATACTTTCGCCGAAAAGATTGCTGAGGAAAAAGGCGTCAAGTTTGTGAACATAACACCAATCACACAAAAAGGATTGGAAAATACAGCATTGGTTGCTTCAGATGGTTTGCACCCTTCGGAAGTGGCTTATAAAAAGTTTGTTGAAATGATGTTTGAAAGTACTTCTAAAAAGATTCGCTAAACTTCGGGCGCAAGCTCTATTTCAAGACCTTCAAGTTCTTCCTTTATAAAAATTTGGCAGCCAAGACGGCTGTTTTCCTTCACATTAGATGCTTCAGAAAGCATCATATCTTCATCATAACTTATTTCTGGGAGTGCATGATTGCTCAAAATGTAACACTGGCAAGACGCACACATTGCCATTCCGCCGCAGATACCAATGGTTCCTTCGGGAGCCAATTCATACGAACGCACTATTTCCATCAGATTCATATTCATATCTGTGGGAGCATCAACTTGATGTTTTACGCCTTGGCGGTCAATGATTGTAATTTTTACGTCGGTCATAAAAAAGTCGATAAGTCGATGAGTTTATAAGTTTAGTAGACCTGTTAGATCTATATTGTTTTAATCAATTGACTTAATTACTGACTTTGGCGCTTCTTTTTTACTGCCGTCAAAACCTTCCACGCCGCCAACGGTTGTGTATTTCATCACATAGCGTTTATCTGGGAAAATGCGTTGGTAGGCACTTTGGCACATTAAAGTTGCTTCGTGAAACCCGCAGAGAATCAATTTCAATTTTCCGGGATAGGTGTTTACGTCGCCAATGGCGTAGATGCCTGGAATGTTGGTTTGATAATCTAAAGAGTTATCAACTTTGATTGCATTTTTTTCAATTTCCAGTCCCCAGTCTGCTATTGGTCCAAGTTTTGGTGCCAAGCCGAAAAGGGGAATAAAGTGGTCGCACTCACGGTTGAAAACTTCCGCCCCTTGTTTTATTACAACCTCTTCAACTTTATTAGTTCCTACCAAACCGACAACTTCGGCTGGGGTTATTAACTCAATTTTGCCAAGGTTTTTTAGTTCCTGTACTTTTTCAACACTGTCTAAAGCACCGCGGAATTCATTTCTACGGTGAACAAGCATTACGCTTTTTGCAATATTGGTCAAAAAAATACTCCAGTCTAAGGCAGAGTCGCCTCCACCAGAAATAACTACATTTTTATCTCGATACAATTCCGGATCGCGAATGATGTATTCCACCCCTTTATCTTCAAAATTTGAAAGATTGGTAATTGGTGGTTTTCGAGGCTCAAAACTACCCAAACCGCCTGCTATCGCTACTATTGGGGCGTGGTGCTTTGTTCCTTTTTCAGTAGTAACAATAAAGGAACCATCGTCTAGTTTTTCGATGGTATCGGCACGTTCCCCCAATGTGAATCCAGGTTGAAATGGTTCAATTTGTTTCATCAAATTGGTTACCAAATCACCGGCAAGTACTTCGGGAAATCCGGGAATGTCGTAAATAGGTTTTTTGGGATATATTTCGGAACACTGCCCGCCCGGCTGTGGGAGTGCGTCAATTAAATGACATTTCAATTTAAGTAATCCTGCTTCAAAAACGGCAAAAAGTCCTGTGGGGCCAGCGCCGATAATGAGAATATCTGTTTTAATCATGAATAGAGGCTCTCTTAATTTTATTTCAAAATTAGTTGTGAAATTGTTCAAAATAAATGACCATTGTCACTATCGTGAAACATTAACAACTTTTTCAATTTGTGGCGCATATTTTTTGATGGTCATTTCCACGCCGGTTTTTAGTGTCATTTGGTTTACTGAACAGCCCACGCAAGCCCCCTGCAATTGTATATTCACTACTTTCCCCTCTTCAATGGAAACCAGTGAAATATCGCCACCATCACCTTGCAAAAAAGGGCGGATTTCGTCCAATGCTTCCTCTACTTTTATTGTTAGTTCTTGCGTTGTCATATTATTTTTTTACGGCGCTGCAACCTGCCATTGTTGTAATTTTTATTGCTTCTGTTGGAGGAAGGTTTTCGTTTCTTCTAACGGTTTCTTCTACTACGTTTCTTGTAATGGACTCAAAAGCTTCTTCAATTTGGGTAGCGGTTTGCAATGCGGCTGGTCTTCCGGCGTCACCGGCTTCTCGAATGCTTTGTACCAGTGGTATTTCACCTAAAAAGGGTACTTCCAAATCATCTGCCAAGTTTCTAGCACCTTCCTTTCCAAAGATATAATATTTATTTTCAGGAAGTTCGGCGGGTGTGAAATATGCCATGTTTTCTATGATTCCCAAAACGGGAACATCTATATTTTCCTGTCTGAACATTGCCACCCCTTTTCGTGCATCGGCCAAGGCCACGGTTTGTGGCGTACTGACCACAACGGCTCCTGTGATTGGCAACGACTGCATAATGCTCAAATGAATGTCTCCCGTTCCAGGGGGAAGGTCAATCAACATAAAGTCCAGTTCGCCCCATGCAGCGTCAAAAATAAGTTGGTTCAATGCTTTTGCAGCCATAGGTCCGCGCCAAATTACGGCTTGGTCCGGTTGTGTAAAAAACCCGATTGAAAGTATTTTAATACCATAATTTTCAACAGGCTTCATTTTGCTTTTGCCATCAATATTTACGGAAAGTGGTTTTTCCAGGGCCACATCAAACATAATTGGAATTGACGGGCCGTAAATATCGGCATCCAAAATTCCAACTTTAAAACCCATTTTGGAAAGTGTTATAGCCAAATTTGCAGTAACAGTAGATTTTCCAACACCACCTTTTCCGGAAGCCACGGCAACTATATTTTGAATTCCGGGAATTGGTTTTCCTTTTATAAGATTTGGATTTTGTGGTTTTGCAGGTGCCTCTACTTTAATGTTTACTTGAACTTTGGCATTTGCATCCACTTTTTCGTGAATGGTTTTAATTACATCTGCCTCTGCTCGTTTTTTTATATGAAGGGCTGGCGTTGAAAGTTTCAAATCCACAATAACTTCATCGGCAAAAGTGACTACATTTTGTACGGCGCCACTTTCTACCATATTTTTTCCTTCACCTGAAACCGTAATGCTTTCAAGTGCTTTCAGGATATCTTGTTTTGAAATGCTCATTCTATTTTACTTAATATTTAGATTGATTCTAAAGTGCAAATATAACGGGAAATCTTCGGAAAACGAAGCCGTTGTATTGAAATGATTTATAATGGCATAATTGGAAAATTAGGTTGTCGGATCTTTAGATTATTGGAATGTTATAAAGTCGATATTTCCAAATATTTGTAAATTTTTCAAAAATTAGGAAATAATCAAAGCTCCTTCATTGGATCCCAAAAATGCTTTTCAAAATTTTGAATTTTATTGTCAATCACTTCAATTCCTTCGCTTTCCAAAAGTTGCTGCATTAAATTTGTGCCTTGAAAATGGTGCTTTCCCGTGAGCAAACCGCTTCTGTTAACAACACGGTGTGCGGGCACATCTTTGTTGCCGCTACCGTTCATTGCCCAACCTACCATTCTGGCGCTCCCGGTTGCGCCTAAATAATTTGCAATTGCGCCATAGGAAGTTACCCTTCCGTAAGGTATAAGCGAGGCTACTTGATATACTTTTTCAAAAAAACCTGTGTTGGACATTTTAGAATTCCTTTAAGATTTTCAAAAATGTAATTACCGAAATTATTGCCGTTACCAAGCCGATAACATAATTCATATTTATTTTCATTTTACGGGATTCCTCTTTGGGTCTAAAATACTGAACGTAAAATGCCAAGCTTCCAAAAGTTCCCAAACCTGAAGCTATAACAGCTATCCATAGTTCCAGCTGGGAAAAGGAGAACAAATTAAAAGCTGAAAAAGTAATACTTAAATAAACCCAATACGGAAGCGGCAAAAGATTCAATGAAGCAATGAAAATTCCCGAAAAAAAACGGTTTGTCTTGGAGTGGGCTTCTCGGTCTCGTATTTCCCTGCGGGTATCTTTAGCTATGAAAACGAAGTAAATTGTAAGACTTATAAAAATCCCCAAAGCCACTTTTTGCAACATATTTACAATTTCGGGATGCATTTCAATAGAACGAGCAAAAAGCAATGCTATATAGGTTTGGGCCATTACAGTTATACAGACCCCAAGCGAAAAAAGCAGGCCTTTCTTCCTTCCTTCCTTCATGCTTATTTTGGCAGCATACATATTTATCAAACCCGGCGGAAGCACCCCAACAAACGAACCGAAAAAACCTACAATTAAGTTGTAAAATATTGCCATTTAAAGCGATAGTTTTTGTGAATATACTGAATTTATAACTAACGGAATTTGAATCGGATGTAGGTAATTTTTTTTCCTATTTCAAGATATTGTTTTTCATAAAAAGTCTGAATACTGGTCACAGCTTCCGGCGCGCCTTGGCTGCCATAAATATCGTGGTGGGCATATTCAATGGTTTCGCCCAAACCGTGAAGTAAACCAAGGGTGTAGCCGTGCATAAACTCGCTGTCAGTTTTCAGATGTACCGCTCCATCAGTCTTTAATATTTTTTTGTATTTCCCAAGAAAATCCTCGTTCGTCAAACGGTGCTTTGTTCGTTTGTACTTTATTTGTGGATCGGGGAAAGTAATCCAGATTTCATCTACTTCATTTTCTTCAAAAATATGGTCAATCAGTTCAATCTGTGTACGCAAAAACCCAACGTTTTGAAGATTTTCTTCCAACGCCATTTTTGCGCCACGCCAAAAACGGGCACCTTTAATATCTATTCCCAAAAAATTAATTGTGGGGTATGCTTTTGCAAGATTTACAGCATATTCGCCTTTGCCACAGCCCAATTCCAAAACCAAGGGATTATTGTTTTTGAAGAAATTTTTTCGCCAGTTTCCCTTTAGTTCCAACGAATCGTTCAACACTTCTTCTCTTGAAGGTTGAACAACATTTTCAAAGGTTTCATTTTCCCTAAAGCGCCTCAGTTTGTTTTTGCTACCCAAAACTTTATTTTTTGGTAAAATTAAGGAAATATACCACTGCCGCAATTATTGCTACATTTGTTTTATGCCGAAAAAGAAAACCATATTGGTAGCTCCTTTGCATTGGGGCTTGGGCCATGCCACCCGTTGTGTACCCATAATTCGTGCTTTGTTGGCACATAACTTCAATGTTTTGCTAGCATCAGACGGCGGGGCGCTTTTGCTTCTCCAAAAAGAATTTCCAGAGTTGGAATCTATAGAACTTCCTTCCTATAATATTAAATACCCAAAAAAAGGAAGCCAGTTTAAGTGGAAGATTCTTTTAAAACTTCCTCAGATCAAGAAAACGATGGAAGCAGAAAAAAGGATTGTTAAGCAACTCGTTAAAGCTGGAAAAATTCAAGGAATTATTAGCGATAACAGATTTGGGGTTAGAAACAAAGCTGTTCCTTCTGCTTTTATAACCCATCAACTGAATGTTTTAACAGGCAGTACCACAGCATTCACCAGCAAAATGCACCAAAGAATAATCAAAAAATTTGATGTTTGTTGGGTGCCAGATGTAGAAGATGCGATAATCAACCTCAGCGGAAAACTTGGCCATTTAAAACAGCCGCGATTTCCTATAAAATATATTGGGATTTTAAGCCGAATGGAAAAAAAGGAAGCGCAAAAAACTACGGATATTTTGGTTTTGCTTTCCGGCCCAGAGCCGCAGCGCACGATTTTGGAGGAAATGCTGAAGAAATGTCTTAAAAAAAGTGAAAAGAAAATTGTAATGGTTTGTGGAATTGTTGAATCTGAACAAAAGTGGACCGATTTCGAAAACATAAAAATGGTGAATTTTATGAAAAGCGACGAGCTTGAAAACGCGATAAACCAAAGCGAAATAGTTATTTCCCGCTCCGGCTACACAACCATTATGGATTTAACGGTGCTTGAAAAGAAAGCTTTTTTTATCCCTACGCCGGGGCAATACGAGCAGGAATATTTGGCAAAACGTTTAAAAAATCTTGGGATTGTACCTTCCTGCAAACAGGAAAAATTTGAATTGAAGAAACTTGACCAAATTAAAGTTTACAAAGGGTTGAAGACCATGGCACATCAACCTGTAAATTATTCAGAATTATTTGCCCTTTTCGAGCGTGAATGAAAACTCAGAGCCAATACCCAGTTGGCTTTCCACATAAATTTTTTCAGTATGGGCTTCCACAATATGCTTTACGATTGAAAGGCCCAAACCACTGCCGCCTTCCTTTCGGGAACCACTTTTGTCCACCCGAAAAAACCTTTCAAAAATACGTGGCATGTGTTCCTTCGCTATGCCTTCGCCATTGTCGGTAACCCGGATTAGCACTTTGTTTTTTATAATATTTTCTATGCTTACTTCGGTGGTGCCGTCTTGTTTTCCGTATTTCACAGAGTTTACAATAAGATTGGTCAACACTTGTTCAATACGTTCCCTATCGGCATTTACCATAATTGCATCTGTGTATTCTTTGTCAAAAACGAGGGATATATTTTTTTTGGCGGCTTTCATATCAACCAAATCAAAAATATTTTGGACCAATTCAATTATGTTCAAGTTTTCTTTGTTTAAAACAAGTCCGCCCACTTCCAGTTTTGCTATCATATCGAGTTCCTTCACAATATAAGTGAGGCGCTCCACCCCTTTACTTGCCCGCCGAAGATATTCTTTGCGAACTTTTTTATCTTTCATCGCCCCGTCAAGCAAGGTGAGAATATAGCTTTGGACAGTAAACAATGGGGTTTTCAGCTCATGCGAAACATTTCCCATAAACTCCTTTCGGTAGTTTTCACGAACATTCAGGGTTTCAATTTCAAGTTTTTTAACGTTTACGTAATTCTCAACTTCGCGGGTAAGCACTTCCAAATCTGTAGTTACGGAAGGTTTTGGAAAATCTTTTTCATTTAAAATCCGAATGTCATTGTATATCTTTTTAATTCGGAAGTAAATAAACTTCTCCACCCGATATTGAACGATGAAAAATGAAAGAAGAAATGAAATCAAAAAGAAAAGTAACAACCAAGCGGAAAGTAAATTAAAGAAAATATACAGAAAAACCCACAAAGATGCAGTTGAAAATAAGGCAAGTAGCAGCGCTGTGGTAGCCGCGAAATTATATCTTTTGGAAAACCTCATAGACCGCTAAAGTACAAACTTATAGCCTACGCCCTTAACGGTTTTAAATTTTTCATCACCAATTTTTTCGCGCAGTTTTCTAATGTGCACATCTATTGTGCGGCCGCCAACAATAACTTCGTTACCCCAAATGCTGTCCAAAATATCTTCGCGTTTAAAAACTTTTCCGGGTTTTGAGGCCAAAAGTGCCAAAAGTTCAAATTCTTTACGGGGTAAAACCATTTCTTCTTTGCCGAGAATTATTTTATATTCTTCACGGTTTATAGTAAGGTTGCCGAGTTTTATTTTTTCATCTTCCACCTCTTCCTTAAATCTGCGGAGCAATGCTTTTACCTTGCTTACAAGTACTTTCGGCTTGATGGGTTTTGTAATGTAATCATCCGCGCCAGCTTCAAAACCCGCCATTTGGGAATAATCTTCCCCGCGTGCGGTTAAAAAAGTAATAACGGTTTCAGCGAGTTCAGGGATGCTCCTTATTTTTTCACAGGCTTCAATCCCGTCCATTTTTGGCATCATCACATCCATAATGATTAATTGTGGCTTTACCTTTTTTGCCTGTGCAATAGCTTCTATGCCATTTTCAGCGGTTTCAACGGTGTAGCCTTCCGATGTTAGATTGTAACGAACAATTTCAAGAATATCTGGTTCGTCATCAACCAACAGAATTGTAATATCCTTTTTTTTCATATTAAATTTTCATCGTTTTTACTGGTTCAAAGATACTGCTTTTTAATGGCAGGAAATGTTTAGCATACTTATTGTTAATCTTGTGGTAACAGTTTAATAATATTGAAACTCACGACCATTGGCACCAATTTTAGACGTTAAACACAGGTTCAAAAATATTTACATTTCAATTTTTTATGACGAAATATTTTTTTTAGCTTTAAATAAATAACTTAAAAACAGCTGATTATGAAGACAATTACTTTTATTATTTTCTTATTGTTCGCTACCCTTTCTTTTTCGCAAATACGAATAAATGAAGTGGATGCAGATCAAACTGGAACGGACGTTACGGAGTTTGTAGAAATTCAGTCCGATTCCCCAAATTTTTCATTGGAAGGATATATTGTGGTATTCTACAATGGTTCAGACAACGAAAGCTACAAAACTGTAGATTTAACGGGATACGTTACAGATGCTGAAGGATATTTCATCATTGGCAGTAGTGGTACGCCGGGAGTGGATATTTCCATTGGAACAAGCAACACAATTCAAAATGGGCCGGATGCTATTGCCATTCATCAAGACGATGCCAGCAATTTTCCAAATGGAACACCGGTTACCAACGCAAACTTAATTGATGCGATTGTTTATGGAACCAATGATGACGATGACCCAGAACTTTTGGCTGGGCTGGACCAAACCGTTCAATGGGATGAAGATCTGAACGGAAATAAGGATACAGAATCAATTCAAAATGATGGCGCTGGAAACTTTTGTGTAGATTCCCCAACGGTGCGAGCTTCAAACGCCTGTATTTTGGGCGTGAACGATTTACAAATTGACATTTTCAAAATTTATCCCAACCCTGCAACAAATGGGTATTTATATATAAATTCAAAAATAATGGGGCCGAAAAGTATTTCGGTTTTTGATGTGTTGGGAAAACAAGTTTTCAAAACTATGCTGAATAGTGAAAAAATGGACATTTCTTTTTTAAAAAGCGGGATGTATATCTTGAAGATTGAACAAGAGAAGAATTTCACCACCAAAAAATTAATAATTAAATAAACCACTTTGAAATTCATTTTTAAAGCTCCAGTTTCGGCCGGAGCTTTTTTATTTACTTATTTTTGAACCCAAATTATTGATGAAAAATATGCTTGAAGAGGAAATTTTCAATATTAATTCTTCCGAGGATTTTGAAAGGCTCGCTATTGAAATATTCCATTTCCAATATGAAAATGTTTCTGTTTACAGAAACTTCTGCAGCCTTTTGGGCAAAAACCCTACTACGGTAAAAAACGTTGAAAATATTCCCTTTCTGCCCATTCAATTTTTCAAAAACCATAAAGTAATCACCGAACATTTAATCGAACAAGCAATCTTCACAAGCAGCGGTACCACAGGCGCCATAACTAGCAAACATTACGTAGCCGATGTTAAATTATACGAAAAAAGTTTTTTGAAAGCCTTTACAAAACAATACGGAAATCCTTCAGAATTTGCCATTTTGGCCTTGCTCCCGTCCTATTTGGAACGCGGCGGGTCGTCATTAATTTATATGGTTGAACATTTAATTGAAAAAACTAACAACCCAAATAGCGGCTTTTATTTATATGAAATGGATGCGCTAATCGCAAAGCTGGAACTTTTGGAAGAAAGCGGTCAAAAAACAATTTTAATTGGCGTTTCCTATGCTTTGCTCGATTTAATTGAAAAAAGAAAATTCCGGCTAAAAAATACAATCGTGATGGAAACCGGCGGAATGAAAGGCCGCAGAAAGGAAATGATAAAAGAAGAGCTGCACGAAATTTTAAAAAGGGGCTTTGGAGTTTCTAAAATTCATAGCGAATACGGAATGACTGAGTTACTTTCGCAAGCTTATTCCTTTGGCGACGGGATTTTTTCATGCCCGCCTTGGATGAAAATTTTAACCCGAGATACCGAGGACGCTCTTTCCTTCACTTTTGGAAAAACGGGAGGAATAAATGTAATTGATTTGGTAAATTTAAATTCCTGTGCTTTTATTGCCACGCAAGATCTCGGCAAAACCTTCGCAGATGGCTCTTTTGAAATTTTGGGCCGTTTTGACTCCAGTGATGTTCGTGGTTGTAATTTAATGGTTTTATAGAATATTTAACAGCATTAGCAAGAAAATAACGTAAGTATTCCTACAATCCTTCGACCAAACAAACGTGAAAAAGTGATGATTTTTCATAATTTGGTTGGTTAGTTAATTGAGAAATCCCCGTGCAATCTTTGCCGGGGATTTTTTCATGAAGCAAAATTGAAATTTAAACTGCCTTTATAACGAAGTAGTTTTTCTTTCCGCGTTGTAGTAAAATGAATTTTTCGTTTATCAAATCTTTTTCGGAAAGTTGAAAATCTTCTGAAATCTTTTCTTTGTTTACCGAAATAGAGTTTTCTTTTAAAGCCCGTCGCGCTTCGCCATTCGACTTTAAAAAGCCTGTTTTTTCTGCCAAGGCGCCAACAATAGCGATTCCGTTCTTAATTTCTTCTTTTGAAATTTCTGCCTGCGGCACACCGTCAAAAACATCAAGAAATGTTTTTTCGTCCAGTGTTTTCAAATCATCAGAAGTGGAATTTCCAAAAAGAATCTCGGAAGCCTTTACCGCTTTTTCAAATTCATCGGCACTGTGAACAGTTGTGGTAACTTCCTGCGCCAAACGCTTTTGAAGCAATCGCATATGCGGCGCCTCTTTGTGCTGAGCCACCAAGCCTTCAATTGTTTGCTTATCCAAAAAGGTGAAAATCTTGATATATCTTTCAGCATCTTCATCGCTGGTGTTCAACCAATACTGGTAAAATTTATACGGGGAAGTTCTGTTTGCATCCAACCAAATATTGCCGCCTTCGCTTTTCCCGAATTTACTGCCGTCGCTTTTTGTAATAAGCGGACACGTTAAAGCATACCCTTTTCCGCCGTCAACTCTTCTAATTAATTCGGTTCCGGTTGTAATATTTCCCCATTGGTCGCTACCGCCCATTTGAAGCGTACACCCCATATTTCTGTACAAATGAAGAAAATCGTAGCCTTGAATTAATTGATAGGTGAATTCAGTAAACGAAAGTCCGTCCGCACCTTCACCGCTCAATCTACTTTTCACGGAATCTTTCGCCATCATATAATTTACGGTGATGTGTTTCCCCACGTTTCTAATAAAATCAAGAAACGAAAACTCCTTCATCCAATCGTAATTATTCAACAAAACGGCCTGGTTTTCAGCCCCGGAGGAAAAGTCTAAAAATTGCGACAGTTGTTTTTTTACGCATTCTTGGTTATGGCGCAAGGCATTTTCATCCAATAAATTCCGCTCGGCGCTTTTTCCCGAAGGATCGCCAATCATTCCAGTTGCCCCGCCAACCAATGCATAAGGCTTGTGCCCGCAGCGTTGATAGAAGGATAAAAGCATTATAGGGACCAAGTTGCCAATATGCAACGAATCTGCCGTAGGATCAAAACCAATGTAGGCAGAACGCATGGTTTCCATTAGATGTGCTTCTGTTTCAGGCATCACGTCGTGTACCATGCCTCGCCATTGTAGTTCTTCCACGAAATTTTTAAGCTTCATTTTATAAATTTTGTGCAAAGATAAGGTTCTCATTTAATAATTCGGAATGCAGCATGAAGAATTGGGCAGCAACGATAGCCATTTCATGTTTCTTGAGAAAAAAAAGGTATTTTCGCTTTATGATACTAGTTACTGGAGGCACGGGTTTGGTAGGTTCACATTTGATTTATTTTCTTTTAAAGGAAAACGAAAAGGTGCGTGCAATACACAGAAAAAATAGCGATGTTGCCTCTGTGAAAAAAGTTTTTGCGCTCTACACTCCCGATGTGGAACCTCTTTTCAATAAAATTGAATGGGTTGAAGCAAATATTACAGACATTCCAGAGTTAATTTTGGCTTTTGAAAATATAACGAAAGTCTATCACTGCGCAGCATTTATAAGTTTTGATACTTCAAAATATAAAATTCTTAAAAAAACAAATGTGGAAGGCACCGCGAATGTTGTAAATCTCTGTTTGGCAAATAATATCCAAAAAATTTGTTACGTAAGTTCTGTGGCCACTTTTGGAAGCACCTTAAATGGCGAATTGATTTCTGAAGAAATCCAATGGAATCCTGAGGAAAAAAACAGCGTGTATAGCATTACAAAATTTGGCGCTGAAATGGAGGTTTGGCGTGGAACCCAAGAAGGTTTGGACGCAGTAATCGTAAATCCCGGAGTTATTTTAGGAACCTCGCCTGATGGAGATGGCAGCGGAACAATTATAGCACTTGGCTCAAGCGGAATACCTTTTTATCCTTCGGGAGGAATGGGCGTTATAGATATTCAAGATGTGGTAAAAGCGATGCTATTGCTGATGCATTCTGAAATAAAAAACGAACAATTTATTTTGGTAGGCGAAAACATTGCTTACAAAGAATTGCTTTCAAAATTGGCGCGATTATTCGGGAAAAAGCCGCCATTAAAAAAGCTTTCAAAAAAAATAATGCTTTTTTTAAGTAGTGCAGATTGGCTGGCAAGCAAACTTTTTGGGAAAAAGAGAAAGCTCTTTAAAGCCACTGTTCGCTCTATGTTCAAAACATCGTTTTATGATGCTTCCAAAATTAAAAGTAGTTTAGAATTTCAGTTTACGCCTTTAGAAGAGACGTTAGGAAGAATAGTGAAAGAAACTAAAAAAGCATCAAATTAGGCTATCTTTTTTTGGTTCAATTGGTTGGCTTGCCTTTTTTCTGATGCTGTCTTTTCGGCTTTTTTCCATTACGCGAATACTGTCCATTTCTTTCTGCATTCCGGTAAGTCTCGCTTCCACTTTTTGAAAAATTTCCATATATGCATTTATATCTGCAGCGTAAAATTCGTTGCTCTTTGCAAATTGAAGACTGTCCACCCCAAAATTTTTATAAATCAAAGAATCCATTTTAATTCCCTTGGTTATAATGGATTTGTTATCCACACTTCTCGCGGAATTGGCCAGATAGGCCTCCGTGAGCATATCTACCATTTTATCTTTTCCGATTAAATCTTTCGGTTTTTCCGGTTGCTTCACATCCTGGCAACCAAAAACCCCTAAGCTAAAAAACAAAATGATTGTCCAGTATTTCATTATCTGTTAAAGGTTAGCCTTTCGGGATTGCTTTTATTTGGGAATTTTGAGTTTTCATAAACCACTATTCCGTTTACGAAGGTATGCGTAACGCGTGATTTAAAGATGGTACCTTCAAACGGCGACCAAGCACATTTATAAAGAATATTTTCTTTTTTCACGGTCCAAGGCGAGTTTAAGTCCACCAAAACCAAGTCTGCTTTATACCCTTTGCGAATGTATCCGCGTTCCTTTATTTGAAATAGGATTGCCGGATTGTGTGCTGTTTTTTCAACGATTTTTTCCAAAGAAATCTTCCCTTTGTGATACATTTCCAAAAGCGCGACCAAAGCGTGTTGCACCAAAGGCCCACCGGAGGGAGCGCTTAAATATTTATTATTTTTTTCTTCCAAGGTGTGTGGCGCATGGTCTGTGGCAATCACGTCTATTCTATCATCCAGCAGCGCTTTTAGTAGGCCGTTCCTGTCTTTTTCAGTTTTTATTGCTGGGTTCCATTTTATTTTATTGCCCTTGGTTTTATAGTCTTCGTCGGAAAACCATAAATGGTGAATACATACTTCTGCAGTAATTTTCTTTTCGGAAAGCGGTTTTTTATTGCTGAAAAGATGCGTTTCCTTTTCCGTGGAAACATGAAAAACATGCAAGCGAGCGCCCGTTTTTTCTGCAAGTTTTATGGCTTTTGAAGAAGAAATATAGCAAGCTTCCTCACTTCTAATTTTTGGGTGAAGTTCTATCGGGATGTTTTCACCGAATTCCTCTTTATATTTTTCCAGATTCTTTTTAATGGTAGCTTCGTCTTCGCAATGTGCGGAAATAAGCAATTTCGTTTTGCTGAAAATTTCTTCCAAAATCTTTGGGTCGTCCACCAACATATTTCCAGTTGAAGAGCCCAAAAACAATTTCAATCCCGCTACTTTTAGTGGATCTACTTTTAAAATTTCTTCCAAATTATCATTGGTGCCGCCAAACATAAAGGAATAATTGGCCCAAGAAGTTTTGGAAGCAATGTCAAATTTTTCTTCCAGCAATTCAATGGTTGTGGCCTGCGGAAGGGTGTTTGGCATTTCAATGAATGAAGTAATTCCACCGGCAACGGCAGCTTTTGATTCCGTTTCAATAGTAGCTTTATGGGTTAATCCGGGTTCCCGAAAATGCACTTGATCATCAATCATTCCGGGCAATAAATAGCTTCCATCAGCGTCGATAACTTTCGTTTCGGCAGATTTCATACTTATGCTTTCGGAAATTTCTGCAATGCGCCCGTCCTGAACAAGAACGTCTGCTTTAAAGATTTCTCCCTCATTTACAATATTCGCATTCTTAATTAAAACTGCCTTCATTAAACCTTTTTCTATTAAATACACTATTAAATTTCATTGCTATCACTCCAAAAATAGCTTCGGAAATAATACCCGAACTCATTTTTGACTCTCCTCTTGTGCGATCCGTAAAAATAACGGGCACTTCTATTATCTTGAATTTACTGATATATGCCTTAAATTTCATTTCAATCTGAAATGCGTAGCCCACGAAACGGATGTTGTCCAGGTTTATTTTCTCCAGCACACTTCTTCTGTAACAAATAAAACCGGCGGTAGTGTCATAAATATCTATTCCCATTACAAACTGCACGTATTTAGAGGCGAGCCACGACATTAAAACCCGGCTCATAGGCCAGTTTACAACATTCACGCCTTTCACGTACCGCGAACCAATTGCAAGATCGTTCCCGTCTTTATGACAGGCATTGAACAGACGGACAAGGTCATTGGGGTTATGCGAAAAATCGGCATCCATTTCAAAAATATAATCGTAGCCATTTTCAAGCGCCCACTTAAAGCCTGCAATATATGCGGTTCCCAATCCTTTTTTTTCGGCCCTTTTCAGCAAAAAAAGTTTTTCTGGATAGGTTTTGAAATTTGCTTCAACAACGTTTGCGGTGCCGTCTGGTGAATTATCATCTACAACCAAAACGTGAAACTGGCGCTGCAATGAAAATACGGTGCGCAGCAGTCGCTCTATATTTTCAATTTCATTGTAGGTTGGCACCACCACTACTGCCTTAAACATTCTGCTATTTTAGCGCAAATGTACCTTTTTTTGAATAAACAAATGTGAAGTAAAATCTAATTGATGGCGCAAATAGCAAATTTATTTTGCTGTACCTTTACAAAAAAAAGCAGGTGGATTTCAGCCAAAGACTTATAGAATCAAACGACTGGGCCACCTATTTACTTTTGGCCAGCTTTGTGCTTTTTGGTCTCTCCAAATATTTTTACCCCAAAAGATTTCACGAGTTTTCAATGCTGCCATTAACAAATCAGTATTTTTTTGTGCACGGCAAAAACGATGAGATAAACCATCCATTCAATATAATGCTTTTTGTTGCGCAAGTAATCTGTGTTTCAATCTTTGTTTTTTTGCTTTTCAGGGTTTTTAATCCCGCGGAAATAGAAAAGAACGAATGGCTTTTTCTTCAAATTTGCACCGCGTATTCTGTTTTTGTCTTGATAAAGTTTTCTTTGGAAAAGATAATCGCCAATATATTTTCCGTGGACGAGCTTATCAACCATTATCTTTACCAAAAACTGAGTTATAGAAACTTTTTGGCGATTTTATTGTTCGTTGCCAATCTTATCTTTCTTTACATTTATCAGCCACAGCCATGGGCTATGCTCATTTTCTGTGGTGCTATCGTATTGTTTAACGCTATTGCACTGCTATACAGTTATAAGAAAAACGGAAAAGTGATAATGCACAATTTCTTCTATTTTATTTTGTATCTTTGCGCACTTGAAATCGCACCCTATATTATCCTTTACAAAACGTTTGTTTAGTTGGATATTATTATAAATAATCAGGAATATCTATGAAAGTGAAAACTATTTTGGTTTCCCAGCCCGAGCCTAAAATTGAAAACTCTCCCTATTTCGATTTAATCGAAAAACAAAAGGTAAAAATAGATTTCCGGCCTTTCATACACGTTGAAGGCGTGTCTGGCAAAGATGTTCGAGCCCAAAAAGTTGATCTTAACCAGTATTCAGCAATCATTCTTACGAGCCGAAATTCTGTGGACCATTATTTCAGAATTGCTGAAGAGCTTCGTTTTAAGGTTCCGGATACAATGAAATATTTTTGTTTAAGCGAAGCAGTTGCATACTATCTTCAAAAATATGTGGTGTATCGAAAAAGAAAGATTTATGTGGGTAAACGAAATTTTTCAGAACTGGCGCCTATAATCAAAAAATACAAAAACGAAAAATTCCTTCTTCCTTCTTCAGATAAACTAAAATCAGAAGTTCCAGAGGTTTTGAACGAGTTAAAAGTAGATTGGAAAGAAGCTACTTTTTATAGAACTGTTATTAGTGACCTTTCAGACCTTCGTGATGTTTATTATGACATTTTAGTGTTTTTCAGCCCCAGCGGGATTGAATCTTTATTTGAAAACTTCCCCAATTTCAAACAAAACGATACCCGAATTGCGGTTTTTGGAAACACAACAGTAAAAGCTGCTACAGACCAAGGTTTGCGTGTGGACATTCAAGCTCCAACTCCTGAATCTCCTTCTATGACCATGGCTTTGGAAAAATACATCAAAGAAGTTAACGGCAAAAAATAAGCTCGATTAAATTGCAATTAAAAATGCTTGCCAATTGGCAAGCCTTTTTGTGTTAACTATATTTTGAAACATTGTTCTTTCAGCGCAGCGGTCTTATCTCTTTTCCCGAACAATACTGATTTTGAAACTATTCTGAAACAGGAGCTCCTTCAAGAATTTCATCATTTGCGAATGCTTCAAACTTTTTAAAGTTTTCCTTAAAGGAATTTGAAAGTTCATAAGCTTGAATATCATAAGCCTTTTTGTTCTTCCAAGTCTCTTTGGGGTTCAAAACTTCCGTTGGTACATTTGGGCAGGATTTTGGCATCATCAAATTAAATATTGGATGCTTTTCAAATTCCACATCTTTTAATTTTCCCTCCAAAGCTGAGGCGATCATAGCTCTGGTATATTTCAGTTTCATTCTGCTTCCAACACCATAAGGACCGCCAGTCCATCCTGTATTTACCAACCAAACATCTACCCCTGCATCTTTCATCTTTTTGCTTAACATTTCTGCGTATTTGGTAGGGTGGAGCGGCATAAATGGAGCGCCGAAGCAAGCCGAGAAGTTCGGGGTTGGTTCATTAATTCCTTCCTCAGTACCAGCAACTTTTGCCGTATAACCGCTAATAAAATGATACGCTGCCTGTCCCGGTGTCAATTTTGAAATGGGAGGCAATACACCAAAAGCATCAGCCGTCAAAAAGAAAATATTCTTTGGGTTATGGCCAATAGATGGCACTTGAATATTGTTTATGTGATATATAGGGTAGCTTACGCGCGTGTTTTGTGTAATGGAAGTATTCGCAAAATCTACATCGCCGTTTTCGTCCATCATCACATTTTCCAATAAGGCTCCAGGTTTTATTGCATTATAAATATCTGGTTCCTGTTCTTCGGTAAGGTTTATCACTTTTGCATAACAACCCCCTTCAAAGTTGAAGATTGTGTTATCGGGCGTCCAAGCATGCTCGTCATCGCCAATCAATTTACGGTCTGGATCTGCTGAAAGTGTTGTTTTTCCTGTTCCCGATAGGCCAAAGAAAACTGCAGTTTCACCATTGTCGCCAACATTTGCAGAACAGTGCATTGGCAACGTATTTTTATCAACCGGCATAATAAAGTTAAGCGCAGAAAAAATACCTTTTTTTATTTCACCAGTGTATCCGGTACCGCCAATTAGCGCAATCTTTTTTGTGAAATTCAGAATTGCGAAATTGTGCTGCCGCGTTCCATCAACTTCTGGATTTGCAATAAATCCAGGCGCGCTTACAAGCAGCCAATCTGGTTCAAAAGTTTTCAATTCTTCATCATTCGGACGAAGAAACATATTGTGGGCAAATAGGTTTGACCAAGGAGTTTCGTTAATAACCCGAATATTCAATTTATAACCTGCATCAGCGCAGGCATAACTGTCACGAACATAAATTTCCTTTTCAGAAAGATACACCATCACTTTGTCATAAAGTGCATCAAACATATTGGGCGGAAAAGGAATGTTTATATTTCCCCACCACACTTTGTCCCGCGTAATGTCATCTTTTACTATAAACCTATCTTTTGGGG
The DNA here is from genome assembly GCA_030690315.1 of Aequorivita sp. Taxonomy (GTDB): domain Bacteria; phylum Bacteroidota; class Bacteroidia; order Flavobacteriales; family Flavobacteriaceae; genus Aequorivita. Next base: position 8,753 of record JAUYGY010000039.1, on the reverse strand, counting down.
ATCTGCCAGTAAATTCGCCGGTATCAACAGCCAAGGCGCCGTTACTGGCTTCTTTACCCTGCCCTTTTTCTAGCGTTTCTGTGTGAAGTTCTTCTGAAGAAAGTTGATACTTAACTTTTGCATTTTTGATTCCGTACTTATCTACGGAAATCGTCTTTTTAGTTTGGTTATTACCCACCATAACTTGTTTTAGTTTGTAGGGTACAAAAATAGCAAATCTTGGACAGACTTCGGAATTTTAAAACAATTTATCGCTTCTTTAACGTAAGTAGTCCGTAAGCCAACAAAATCCAACCTATTATAAAAAGTAAACCTCCCAAAGGGGTTACAAAACCAATAACGGAAGTTTCAAAAGGAAGGATGGAATTCATCGAAAGCAAGTAAATGGATCCCGAAAAAAACAGAATTCCTATTATAAAAAACCAAAAAATTCTTTGTTTTAACTTTTGGGAAATTGAAGGGAGCATTCCCAAAACAATAATTCCAAGGGCGTGATACATTTGGTAGCGAACGCCCACTTCAAAAGTTGCAAGTGCATCTGCAGCCAGCATTTCCTTTAAGCCGTGCGCTCCAAACGCCCCTATTGCAATTGTGGCAGCTACAATAAATGATCCCGTTGCCGCTATATTTTTGTCAAAAACCGTCATTTTTAAAAAGTAGAATTAGTAATTTCGTCATTTATAATACACCTCCAAAGTTAACAAAAAACTCTCCCAATGAGAAACATATTAATTATAGGCGCAGGAAGATCTGCCACAAGTTTGATCCGCTATTTGCTGGACAAAAGTGAAAAAGAAGAACTTTTTATTACCATTGGAGACATTTCAATACAATCTGCCCAACGGTTTACCGACGGCCATCCCAGCGCTCGCGGAATTATGCTGGACGTTTTTAATGATGTGCAGCGAAAAGAAGCGGTTGAAAACAGCGATTTGGTAATCTCAATGTTGCCCGCGCGCTATCATATTGAAGTAGCTCGGGATTGTATAGAATTTGGAAAACATATGGTTACTGCTTCATACATCAGCAAGGAAATGCAGGCCCTTAACCACAAAGCCCAATCAAAAGGGTTGGTTTTTATGAATGAAATTGGCCTCGACCCAGGAATTGACCATATGAGCGCAATGCAAGTAATTGATAGGATTCGGGCCAAAGGCGGTAAAATGTTGCTTTTTGAATCGTTTTGCGGAGGTTTGATCGCGCCGGAAAGCGACGATAACTTATGGAATTATAAATTCACTTGGAATCCGCGCAACGTTGTTTTGGCCGGACAAGGTGGCGCTGCCGAATTTATTCAGGAAGGAAAATACAAATACATTCCCTATCACCGTCTTTTCCGCAGAACTGAATTTATAAATATTGAAGACTACGGTAAATTTGAAGTTTATGCCAACCGAAATTCCTTACAGTACCAATCTATTTATGGTTTGGAAAATATTTTGACGTTGTATCGCGGCACCATTCGTCGTGTAGGTTTCAGCCGTGCTTGGAATATGTTTGTACAGTTGGGAATGACCGATGATAGCTACACAATTCCAGATTCTGAAAACATGAGCTATCGCGAATTTGTCAATCTATTTCTTCCCTATTCGCCATCAGATACTGTTGAATTGAAACTTCGCCATGCCCTGAAAATTGACCAAGACGATTTAATGTGGGACAAATTGGAGGAACTGGATCTTTTCACAAAGAAAAAAACTTTGGGAATAAAGGATGCAACTCCAGCTATGGGCCTTCAAAAAATCTTGGAAGACAAATGGACACTTGCTCCATTGGATAAAGATATAATTGTGATGTACCATAAATTTGGATACGAATTAGATGGAAAGCAATATCAAATTGACAGCCACATGACGCTAATAGGCGAAGACCAAATCCATACCGCAATGGCAAAAACCGTTGGACTTCCTGTAGCAATTGCAGCATTGAAAATTCTTAATGAAGAAATTACCACTCCAGGCGTTCAGCTTCCAATCTTAAAAGAAGTTTATGAACCAATATTAAAAGAACTGGAAGAAAACGGAATTATTTTTCGCGAAAATGAAGTGAAATATTTAGGGTATAATCCTGATAATTTACATTGAACCCCCAAACCCCCAAAGAGGGAATTCTCATTGAGAACTAAAAAACTAAACCCGCGAATTCGCGGGTTTTTTTATTCAAAAATCAACAATCGTCAATCTAAAATCGTTAATACTTTTATCTTCTTCCCAAGAAAATGGAGATGAAATATAGCAATGTTGCCAAAGAGCCCAATGCCGAAACCACATAAGTTCTAGCCGCCCATTTCAATGCGTCTTTCGCTCCGTCGTGTTCTTGTGGCGTAACCATATTGCTACTTTCCAGCCACACTAACGCACGTTTGCTAGCATCAAATTCCACAGGAAGTGTGATGAAAGCAAAAGCAGTAGTTATAGCAAAAAGCACAATCCCAACTCCGAAAATCCAAGTTCCAAATGCTGAACCCATTGCAAAAAGAATAAGCCCTGCCATAATCACAAAGTTGGAAAGTTTACTGGAAACGCTCACTGCCGGTACAATTGTGGAACGTAACTTCAACCAGCTGTATGCAGTGGCGTGTTGCACGGCGTGACCGCATTCGTGGGCCGCAACGGCAGCCGCGGCCGCATTGCGCTGCATATAAACGCCTTCGCTCAAATTCACTGTCTTTTTTGTAGGATCATAATGATCGGTCAATTGGCCAGCAACCGAAATTACCTGAACATCGGTTATGCCATTATCAGCGAGCATTTTTTCGGCAATTTCTTTTCCGCTCATTCCATTTTGAAGATGGATTTTGCTGTATTCTTTAAACTTGCTTTTCAATTTATAGCTTACGTACCAACTCACCAAAAAGATAATTCCTGCAATTATATAATATCCAATCATTTTTTTAATTTTTAAATTATTAATTCAAATTTAAGCAAAAAGTGTGCAAATTTTTAGCCGACAATATTCACAATTTTTCCGGGCACGATTATCACATTCTTCGGCGTTCGCCCCTCTAAATACTGGATAGTTTTCTCGTGTGCCATTACGGCAGATTCTATTTCCTCTTTGCTCAAATCTAATGGGAGTTCAAGGGTAAAACGCATTTTTCCGTTGAAGGAGATGGGATATTCCTTACTGCTCTCTACTAAATATTGCTGTTCAAATTTTGGAAATGGCGCTGTGGAAATACTTTCCGAATGCCCCAATTTCTGCCAAAGTTCTTCCGCAATATGCGGCGCATAGGGCGAAATTAGAATTGCCAACGGCTCCAAAACTTCACGCGAATTACAGTTTTGGGAAATAAGTTCATTCACCGCAATCATAAACGACGAAACCGAAGTGTTGAAACTGAAATTCTCAATGTCTTCCTGTGTTTTTTTGATGGTTTTGTGCAATGTCTTTAAACTCTCTTTACTGGCAGATTCCTCTGAAACATAGAAAACTGACTCCCCTCCTTCGGAGGGGCTGGGGGAGGAATGGTACAATTTCCAAAGTTTTTTTAGGAACCCGTGCACCCCAGTAATCCCGGCGGTATTCCACGGTTTCGCTTGCTCCAGCGGCCCGAGGAACATCTCGTACATTCTCAAGGTATCGGCGCCGTATTGATTGCAAATATCATCGGGGTTTACTACGTTATATTTGCTTTTGGACATTTTTTCTACTTCGCGGCCTACAATGTATTTTTCATTATTATTATTTATTTCTATTCCGCTTTCGGAAATAAAAATTGCGTTTTTATATTCATCCCGTGAATTACGAAAAGATTCAATATCTAATTCATTAGAGTTATTTACTTGTGAAATATCAACATGGGTTTTAAAAAAAATAGCGTTGTGCAAGTGCCCGATTTTTACTTTCCCAGTTAAATTTAAGTTTTCAATTTCTTCAAAAATCCCTGTAATATCAAATATTTTTTCAGCGATTGCATTAACCTCGTTATTACTATTTATCTGTTTTTCATTTTTAGGACTTGTATAATAAGTTCTACTATATATATCTTTTATTCCCTTTGAAATAAATATGTTTTCGAAAATTTTAGATTTTTCTCGAAGTATTTCAATATTTGATTTATCATCATTTGTAATTTCTAAATCTGCATAATATGCAGAAACTGTATATCCAATTCTATACACAAACGCACTCTCCCCCAAAATCATCCCTTGGTTTATCAGCTTTTTAAAAGGTTCGTCAACTGGCACCAACCCGCGGTCGTTCATAAACTTTACCCAAAAACGGCTGTACAATAAATGGCCCGTGGCATGTTCGCTACCGCCAATGTATAAATCCACATTTTTCCAATAGTTCAATGCTTCCTTTGAAGCGAAAACTTCGTCGCGCTTTTCACTTTCCATATATCTGAAAAAATACCAACTGCTCCCCGCCCAGCCCGGCATTGTGTTCAATTCCAAAGGAAAAACGGTTTTGTGGTCAATCAACTGACAACCGACAACCGACAACTTTTCAACATCCCAAGCCCAATCATCGGCGCGGCCCAAAGGTGGTTCGCCCTCTTCGGTGGGTAAATATTTTTCAACGTCGGGAAGTCGCAATGGCAAACATTCCGTTGGGATTGCGTGCGGCATTCCGTCTTTGTAATAAATCGGGAACGGCTCGCCCCAATACCGCTGCCTGCTAAACACAGCATCGCGCAAACGGTAGTTTATTTTGCCTTCGCCAACGCCTTTTTCTTCCAAAGCAGTAATAATTTTCTCTGTTGCTTCGGAATAGTTTAAATCATTTAAAAAATCGCTGTTGGTAATGACAGTTTTTTCTTTGTCGGAATAAGCTTCCGCAGAAATATCCGCATCCTTAAAAATATTCGGAATGGGCAGATTGAAATGTTTCGCAAAATCATAATCCCGCTGATCGCCACAGGGAACACTCATCACGGCGCCCGTTCCGTAGCCCGCCAACACGTAATCGCCAATCCAAATGGGAAGTTTTTCACCAGAAAATGGATGCTCGGCATACGATCCCGTGAAAACGCCGGTAATGGTTTTTACATCAGCCATTCGCTCGCGCTCGCTGCGTTTTGCGGTGGCTTCAATGTAATTTTCAACGGCTTCTTTTTGTTCGGCAGTTGTAATTTTTGAAACCAAATCGTGCTCTGGCGCCAAAACCATGAAACTTACACCGAAGATGGTGTCGGGGCGGGTTGTAAATACTGGGATTTCAAGTTCAGAGTTATGAGTTATGAGTGATGAGTTTTCGACGTTATTTCTTAACTCTGAACTCATAACTCTGAACTTAACAGTAGCTCCCTTCGAACGCCCAATCCAATTGGTTTGTGAATCCTTCAACGGTTGCGGCCAATCAATTTTATCGAGACCGTCAAGCAAACGTTGGGCGTAAGCAGTAATTCGCATACTCCATTGTTTCATTTTTTTTCGGATAACGGGATAACCGCCGCGCTCGGAAACACCGTTAACTATTTCGTCATTCGCCAAAACGGTTCCCAACTGTGGGCACCAGTTTACTTCGGTTTCGGCCAAATAGGTCAATCTATATTTTAAAAGAATTTCCTGTTTTTCTGTTTCTGAAAAACCAAGCCATTCCGAAGCTGTGAAATTTTCAATTCCTTCGTCGCAAACAGCGTTTATGTGCAAATTTCCTTCAGAAGAAAAAATTGCGCGAAGTTCTTCAATGGAACGCGCTTTATCAATTTCCTTATCATACCAACTTTCAAAAAGTTGAAGAAAAATCCACTGTGTCCATTTGTAATATTCGGGGTTTGACGTGCGCACTTCGCGACTCCAATCGAAAGAAAATCCCAATTTATCCAATTGTTTGCGGTAACGCGCAATGTTTTCTTCGGTAGTTTTTGCAGGATGTTGGCCGGTTTGAATTGCGTATTGTTCCGCCGGAAGTCCGAAAGAATCATAACCTTGTGGATGCAGAACATTAAAACCTTGGTGGCGTTTGTAGCGCGCATAAATATCACTGGCAATGTACCCGAGTGGATGCCCAACGTGCAAACCCGCGCCGGACGGATAGGGAAACATATCCAAAACATAATATTTTGGTTTTTCGCTATTGTTATCGGCTTTAAAGGTTTGGTTTTCGGCCCAATGTTTTTGCCACTTTGTTTCTATTTCGTTGAAGTGATATTTGCTCATCTACTGTGCTTTCTTTTCAAAATTATGTTTCTACGCAGAAACAGCCGCAAATTTAAGGTTTCTTGGAAGAAGTAAAACCCTATAATTTAAAAATTTGGATGTAGTAAGTTTCCAGAATAAAGCACCCAAATCATTGAAAGAATAGCTGAAATATTGATGGCGATCCCGAAAATTTTCATCTGCTTCACCGTGTAAGGTTTGTCTTTGAAAAAAATGAAACTATCCAAAAGCAACCAAAAGGAAAAAGCGGCCAAAAAGCCTGATAATACCCAATCATCAAACCAAAACTTAAGTATATACGCTTCAAATAAAAGGAGAAAAAGCATTAAGAATTTTGCTCTTTTTCTTCCTATTAATGTTGCGGTTGTTTTCTTTTTTGCTAAAATATCGGGTTCAATATCCATAATTTCCCCAGCAATGTGTGCTTGAAATGCGAATAGGGTTAGATAAAGCAAGGTTTGCCACGGAAGCATTCCCAGATCGTTCAAAAGAATGCTGAAGAGTGCCGTAAACACATATCCAATTTGTATGAAAATTTCAAACGGCGGACGTTCTTTTATTCGGAAAGGTTTGTAATTGTAAACAATATTAATAACGATCATAAACAAAAGCAAAATAAATAGCTCCCCCCCACCAACGTATGCAAAAAACCCCAAAAATGGGACAGTCACCAAAAATATATGTCGGGGCACATTTGCCAATTGTTTTTTGCTAAATCGGGCCCCGAAGAGATAGTTTCCTTTTCGTGGGTTTAAGGAATCGGCTTTGCCATCGGTAAAATCATTCAATCCGTAAACCAAGAAATTTAATGGAAAAGTGACAAAAAAAAGGCCAACCCAAAAGAGGGGTGTTTCCCAGAAATTTGAGGAAATTTGGAACGGAACTAGGTAAATCCAAATTGTTGGAAACCAAAGTCCCGGACGGGAAATTTTTAGGGATTTTAGAAGGTGTTTTAAGATAACGCTCAGATTTAGGGGGATTCAAATTTAAACTTATTATAACAATATGGAAACTTTAAGCGTTGTTTAACACAAGATGTAAAATTACTTGTATTTTTACGGCAAAATTTAGCTAACCCTATGAGTTCTTCTTTTGAAAAATACCAAAAACGCAGGTTGATTTCTTCCTATTTTTCAGTGGTTATCAGTATTTCGCTGGTGCTTTTTCTGTTGGGATTGCTGGGTTTATTGGTTTTGAATTCAAAAAAAGTGGCAGATTATTTTAAAGAACAAATAGCGATAACCGTTTTTTTGAAAGACACGGCAAAAGAAGTTGAAATTACCCAACTGAAACAAAGTTTGGCCTTGGCGGAATATACAAAATCTGCTACTTTCGTTTCAAAGGAAGACGCCGCAAAGGATCACCAAGAAACCTTGGGAGAAAATTTCATTGAATATTTGGGCGAAAATCCACTACAGAATAGCATTGACGTTTACATATTGGCAGATTACGTGACTCCAGAAAAAATGGAGGAAATAACAAACGAGCTGAAAAGCAAGGATTTTGTGGACGATGTGATTTACGACAAACCCTTGATTGCGCAGCTCACCGAAAATGTACAGCGCATTAGTTTTTGGGTGTTAATAATTAGCGGTGTTTTTACATTTATTGCGGTGCTGCTTATAAACAGTAGCATTCGACTTTCCATTTACGCAAAGCGATTTACAATAAAAACGATGCAAATGGTGGGCGCGACCAAGAAATTTATTCGCCAACCCTTTGTTTGGAAAAGTGTGCGACTGGGAATAATTGGCGCCATTGTGGCGATGATTGGGATGGCAGTAGTGTTGTATTATCTCAACGAAAGTTTCCCGCAATTACAGTTGTTGGGCGACCCAGTTTTGCTCACAGTTCTCTTCGCCTTTATACTTTTAATGGGCGTGATTATTACTTGGATCAGCACTTTTATAGCGACACAGCGATTTTTAAATTTACGCACGGACGATTTATATTATTAATACTTTATCTGAAGAGAAGAAAACCTGTAACTTTGAACTTGAAACCTGAAACCTTGTAATAATGGGAGAAAAGAAACGCAAAGAAGAAACAAAAACAGAGTTTGTTTTTGAAAGAAAGAACTACAAATTCATGCTTATTGGCATTGCTTTTATAGCCCTTGGTTTTATACTTATGACTGGTGGTGGAAGTGATGATCCAAACGTTTTCAACCCTGAAATTTACAATTGGCGCCGCATCCGTTTGGCTCCCGCATTGGTTTTGCTTGGATTTGCAATAGAAGTGTACGCCATTTTATTGAAACCCGATAGCAAAGAAGAAAATTAGTGGATACTTTACAAGCCGTTGTCCTTGCGATTATTGAAGGTTTAACTGAATTTTTGCCCGTTTCTTCAACGGGACATATGATTATTGCTTCCTCCTTTTTTGGGATTGCGGGCGATGATTTTACCAAACTTTTCACCATCGTTATCCAGCTTGGAACTATTATGAGCGTTGTGGTTTTATATTTTAAACGCTTTTTCCAAAGTCTGGATTTTTATTACAAGCTTTTTGTTGCATTTCTTCCCGCAGTTTTCTTGGGATTGCTGTTGAGTGATTTTATCGACAGCCTTTTGGAAAACCCAATAACTGTTGCGGTTTCATTGATTATTGGTGGATTTATTCTTTTGAAAGTGGACGATTGGTTCG
>JAUYGY010000035.1 GCA_030690315.1 Aequorivita sp. | reverse complement strand
AGCAATCAACTGGAACTGTTCTCCACTGGATGACCAGATGGCAAGGGGGTGGAAATAGAAAAACAATATTTTGCAGCCCAAAAAACCACGTATATTTACAAAGTCCAGGTAGATGAGAATTTAATCGGACAACAATGATTTCAAACACCAAATTCCAAAATCAAAAATCGTTAATCAGAAATCGTTAATCAAAATGTTAGGCCTAAAACTTCCCACAGACCCACGCTGGGTAAATATTGTTGAAAAGAACATTGAAGATATTCTAACGGATCACGCTTGGTGCGAACAGAAAGCAGCATCTACAGCGGTTTCTTTGATTGTAGGCTTTCCGGAATATACCGACTTGGTGCAGGAAATGATTGCACTTGTAAAGGAAGAAATCAGTCATTTTAAAATGGTACACGACAGAATTATTGCGCAGGGCTGGGTTTTGGGTCGCGATAGAAAAGACGAATACGTTTTGCAGATTGTGCAATTCTTCCCAAAAGGCGGAAGCCGGACCACCCAACTAGTCCATAGATTATTGTATGCAGCCTTAATTGAAGCCCGAAGCTGCGAACGTTTCCGATTGTTGAGCGAGCAATTGGAAGACAAAGAACTTGCAGAATTCTACCGGAAATTGATGGTAAGCGAAGCCAATCATTATACTATGTTTCTCGGTTTTGCACGCCAATATGGCGACAGAAAAGAAGTGGACCAAAAATGGAACGACCTGCTTTCGTTTGAAGCTGATGTAATGAAAAACCTCGGTAAACATCAGTCGATACACGGTTAATCTTCACTGAAAAATATTTTTTCTCCAAATAATTTAGTTTATTCCTTTTGTATATCTTTAATGGTCTTTCAAAAATACCATTATGGAAATAGCCATTGTAATTGGGTTACTGGTAATTGCCATTATTCTTTTCGCAACTGAAAAATTTTCGGTTGACGTGGTTACTATTGGGTTGATTTTGGTGCTGTCCTTGTCAGGAATTATTACACCAAAAGAAGCTTTTGAAGGTTTCAGTAGCGATTTCATTATAATTTTGGCTTCCATATTTATTATATCCGGAGCGCTTGCGGAAACGGGTTTGCTGGACAAAGTGGGTTCACAAATGATAAAAGTGGTAAAAAGCAAAACCCTTTTTGTGGGTTATACCATGTTTGTTACGGGTGTGCTTTCAGCATTTATGAACAATACAACAGTAACTGCCTTGGTTATCGGCCCTGTAATTGGCATGTGCCGCAAACTTAAATTAAGCCCTTCAAAAGTTTTGATTCCGGTTGCGTTTGCTTCCATTCTCGGTGGAACTTGCACCCTTATTGGTACTTCCACTAACATTGCGGTAAGTGGGTATATAGCCCAGGCTGGCATGAAACCTTTGGGCTTTTTTGAAGTTCTTGTAATAGGACTCATTTTTCTTGCCACCGGTATCATTTTCATATTGCTATTTTATAAAAGATTGTTGCCAAATTATAAAGAAACCGACTATAATGACCGATATGAGATTGCCCAATATCTATCTGAAATTGTGGTTTCCGAAAAGTCAAAATTGGTGGGTCAGCTCGCTTTCCATTCCGATCTTTCAAAACAGGAAGTGCGCATTCTGAAAATTATTCGAAATAAGGAAGATTTTATTCCCAATAGCGCCACACGCATACACGGAAATGATATACTTATTGTTGAATGCAGTGTGGAGGATCTTATAAAAATCAAGGAATCGCCACAGTTGCATGTTTTGGCAGATACCATTAAACATAAAGAAATTGAAAGTGGAAAGATAATTCTGGCGGAATTGATTATAACTCCAGGGTCGGGACTTATTAATCGTTCCCTAAAAGAGGCCCGTTTTCGCCAGAATTATGATTTGGTGGTTTTGGCCGTGCAGCGATTTGGTGGAACTGTTTCACAAAAAATAGGAGGTCTTAAATTAAAAATTGGCGATACCCTATTGGTTCAAGGCACCCAAGAAGATATTGACAACAACAGAGCCACAAACGATTTTTCCATTATTGGCGATTTTCGGGTAAATATGTTTAAGGAAAAGAAGGGGATTTTTGCAGCGACTATCTTTTTGGTAGCCGTAATTGCTGGCACCTTAGAATGGGCTCCACTTTCCATAACCTTTATGGCAGCCGCCTTATTGACCGTACTTTCCGGTGCTATAAATGTAGAACGCGTTTACCAGGTTATTAACTGGAAACTATTAATCCTAATTGGCGGGATGACTGCATTTGGAACCGCAATGGAAAACTCTGGTGCCTCAAATTTTTTGGCCGAAAACATTCTGAATCTGTTGGGCGACCTTGGACCTATGTATGTTTTGGGTGGTTTTGTTATTTTGGTAATCCTTCTCACGCAGCCTATGAGCAATGCTGCAGCGGCATTGGTTGTACTTCCCGTGGCAATAGACACAGCCAACCTGATGAATGTAGATCCGCGCACTTTTGCAATTGCTATTATGTTGGGCGCCTCAGTTTCCCTTATCGCGCCTTTTGAACCTTCCTGCATTTTAGTTTTTGGTCCCGGAAAATATAAATTCATGGATTTCTTAAAAGTAGGGCTTCCCTTAACTTTAATTTTATTTATTTTGCTAATGATATTGGTTCCCATCTTTTGGCCTTTTCAGTAAAGGCGTTGGTTTTTGCAGTATACTATAAATGTGAGACTAGCTAATTATAGGAACAATTAGTATATTAAAATGAAACTAAAACGCCGAAGAAAACTAGTTACCTATCTAAACATTTTAGACCAACCCATTCGCTTCAATCCTTTTGTATTTAGCAGAATGTTTCTTCTATGGGCCATTTTAGGATTACTTGGCGGGATTATTTCTGGAGGGTATTGGATTATTTTGGAGTATTTAACAGAATTTCTTGCCGAATTTCAAGGGTGGTATGTTATCCCTACTATGGCTTTCTGTGGCTTATTGGCAGGTGTTATAATACATTTAATTGGCGACCCAGGTGAAATTCATTTGATTGTAAACAACATACGTTTTAACAAAGGAAAACTCGACCCGAAAAACAATCCGTCAATGATTCTTTCGTCCCTGCTTTGTGTAGCATCTGGCGGTAGCCTTGGTCCAGAAGCACCTCTGGTTCAGGTAACGGGTTCTACTGGAACTTGGCTGGGAAAAATATTTAGACTGAAAGGCGAAGAACTCCGCTCACTCAGCATTGCAGGTATGGCCTCGGGTTTTACCGCACTTTTTGGCGCACCACTGGGCGGAAGTCTTTTTTCCTTGGAAATTCTTCACCACAAACACGCCGTTGAATATTATAAAGCCATCATCCCAGCCTTGGTAGCGAGTTGTTTCAGTTATATAGTTTTTGCTGTAATTGTTCACTTAGGTCTAGGCCCAATTTGGGACCTTCCCGCCTATGAAATGGACAGTGTCTTCGATTTTGTCTGGGCAGTATTTTTTGCGATGCTAGCCACCTTTGTGGGATGGATGTTTATTTTTTGCACCAAATTTTTCAAACGGGCTTTTTCAAAAATTAAATCGCCTATTTACATTAAAACATTGATTGGAGGAATTGCCTTAGGCATTATTGCATATTACCTTCCATTGACGCGCTATTTTGGGCATCACGAAATTAATAACCTAATTGCTGGCGATTTAACGGTTAACTTTTTAGTGGCGATACTCGTGTTTAAAATAATTGCCATTGCAGTTACCGTAACCTCCGGCTGGCGTGGTGGGTTTATCATTCCCTTGTTTTTTACCGGAACAGCATTGGGCCTGTTGATCCATACCGTATTTCCTTCAATAAGCCTGTCGTTAACTATCGTAAGCTGTATGGCTGCCATAAACGCCTGCGTAACGCGAACACCAATGAGTACCACTATTCTACTCGCTACATTAACAGGTTTCACCTATTTCGTCCCGATACTTTTTGCAAGTTTAACAGGATATTTTCTTGCACCCCGAATTCCTTTTATAGGATCTCAGATGGATGAAAAAGAACAACGAAAAACACAAAAAAACCTTAGAAACAGTTCGGAATAAAGTCAGTAATTACTCATAAATCATTATTCATAATTAATTGTTTCATTATGAAAGCAATACTCACCATCTGCCTTCTCGTCCTCTCCAACACATTTATGACCCTCGCGTGGTACGGCCACCTAAAATTTGCCGAATGGAAATGGTTTAGCAAACTTGGTTTGGTGGCCATTATTCTAATTAGTTGGGGCATTGCCCTTTTTGAATACATCTTTCAAGTGCCCGCCAACCGCATGGGCTACAGCGGCAACGGCGGCCCATTTTCACTCCTGCAATTAAAAGTGATACAGGAAGTAATCACACTTGTGATCTTTGTTGGGTTTACCCTGTTGGTCTTCAAGACCGAAACCTTTCGGGTAAACCATGTTATTTCTTGTATATTACTTATACTTGCTGTTTACTTTATGTTTAAGAAATAAAAGTGGAAACTGATAGAAAGAACCATTGGGAAAAAGTTTACGAAACCAAAAACCCAGACCAAGTGAGTTGGACACAGAAAATGCCGAAAACTTCACTTGAATTGATACACTCCTTTGCGCTTAAAAAAACGGCCAAAATTATTGATATTGGCGGTGGCGACAGCAAACTTGTGGACTATTTACTAGAAGAAGGATTTGAAAATATTACCGTGCTCGACATTTCGGAAAAAGCAATTGAAAGAGCAAAGAAAAGACTTGGCGATAAAGCAATAAAAGTAACTTGGGTTGTGAGCGACATTACCGATTTTGAGCCAAAAACAACATTCGACCTATGGCACGACAGAGCAACTTTTCATTTTTTGGCAACTTCTAAGCAAGTTGAAAAATGTATGAAAACGGCAAGAAATTGTGTAAATGATTTTTTAATATTAGGTGTTTTTTCAGATAAAGGCCCCACAAAATGTAGCGGACTTGAAATTAAACAATACACCGAGGAAAAATTAACGGCCGTATTCAATGAAGAATTTGAAAAAATTAATTGTGTAACCGAAGATCATAAAACGCCTTTCAATACAATTCAAAATTTCCTGTTTTGTTGTTTCAAAAAAATAAATTGAAACTCATTTAAAACAACAGCAACAGCGAAAATTGACAACACAATACTCAATACTAACTACTAAATACTAACTAAGAATTAACCTCCATCTCCGCGGCAATCTTCTCATTATAAAGGCTTTTAATTATACCATCACTAAGCCCAATTTTAGGGACGAATATATTTTTTGCGCGGCTCCATTTCATTGCGGAAAGATAAATGCGCGTTGCGGGAATCACAACATCGGCGCGGTCTGTGTTCATATCCAGTTCGGTAATGCGCTCATCAAAAGTAAGCGAATTCAATCGCTCATAGTAGGCAGAAAGATATAAATAGCTAAGCGGCTTCCCCAGTTTCTTCCCGCTCTTTTTGAAGATAGTATTGATGTTTCCGCCGCTGCCAATCAAGGAAATCTTTTTATAGCCCTTCGTTTCTTTTTTAATCCAAGCCTCCATCTTATCCCAAAGGGTCTCATCTACACGTTCCTCTAAAAGGCGTACGGTTCCCAGTTTAAAACTTTCCGAGGCTACATTTTTACCGTTAGCAAAAAGAGTGAGCTCCGTACTACCGCCGCCCACATCTACATAAAGAAATACCTTATCATCTTCAATCAAATTCTTCAAATCTGTGGAAGCAATAATGGCAGCCTCATCATCGCCATCAATAATATGTATAAACAAGCCACTGGCCTTTTCAATCTGTTCCGCAATCTCGGGACCGTTTGAAGCCTCCCGCATCGCCGAAGTTGCGCACGCCCTATAGCGTTTTATTCCGTGGGTTTTCATCAACAGCTTAAACGCCATCATGGCATCAATCATTCGCTTTGCGTTACTATCTGAAATTCTCCCCTCGAGAAAAACATCAGCACCCAAACGAATGGGCACGCGTACCAATGAAGTTTTTTTAAAAAGTGTATCCTTTCCCTCCTGTTCTACCACAGTGGCAACCAGCAAACGGATGGCATTACTGCCAATATCTACTGCGCCGTATTTTTCAATGTTTAACAAATTAGTTTATTTCAAGTTTGTTTAAATAATAATCATACATCATAAATTGGGAGCGCACTGGAGGTTTGTTATTTTTCAAATAGGCATTGTCATTTTTAATGCTTATAACACGCGCTTTCACATTATCGCTCCACCCAATTTCAAAGTTTTCCAAAATTTCCTGCTTAATATCCTCGTCATAAATCGGGCAGGTAATTTCTACTCTGTTATCTAGATTTCTTCCCATAAAATCTGCGGAAGAAATATATACCTTCGTTTTGCCGGCGTTCTCAAAAATAAACAAGCGGGGATGCTCTAAATATTTCCCCACAATGCTGATGGCCTCAATATTCTCGCTCATTCCCTTCACTCCGGGAATCAAGCAACAAATGCCGCGGACAATCATTTTTATTTTCACCCCGGCTCGGCTTGCTTCATAAAGCTTATCTATCATCTTAAAATCTGAAAGGCTATTTAGCTTCAGTTTTATACCGCTGGGCAGTCCCGCTTTTTTATTCTTTATTTCTGCTTCAATCAAATTATAGATGGCGTTGCGAGTGTAGTGTGGCGAAACTATTAAATGCCGGTATTTTTTCACTTGATAGTTCACCTCAAAAAACTCGAACACTTTATTTATCTCTTTACATATTCTTTGGTCGGCAGTAAAAAGAATATAATCTGTATATAACCGTGCGGTAGATTCATTGAAATTTCCAGTACTTATAATTCCGTATCGCACCAATTTATCATTCTCAAGCCTTTCAATAATACAGGTTTTGCAGTGAACTTTCAAACCTTTCACGCCAAAAATAAGCCGTACATCTTCGCTTTGTAACAGCTCTGCATATTCTATGTTTGCTTCTTCATCAAAACGGGCCTGCAATTCAATTTGAACGGTGACATCCTTTCCATTTTTCTTCGCATTGATAAGCGAACTGGCAATGTGTGATACTTCCGCCAAACGATAAATGGTTATTCTGATTGACTTCACTCTTGGATCCAGCGCCGCTTCACGTAAAAATTTTACCACATACATAAATGTTTGATAGGGTGTGTGTAGTAAATAATCCTTCTCAATAATTTTATCAAACAAACTTCCCTGAAGACTCAGACCCGGGATGGGTAAAGGTTCCTTAGGTTCATATTGAAGATCGGGCCTTCCCAGTCGGGGGAAATCCATATAATCCCGGCGGTTGTGATAACGCCCACCAGGAATAATACTGTCCGTTTTGTCGATGCCCATTTTTTGCAATAGGAAATGGAGCGTTTTTTTATGGATGCTTTTATCATAAACAAACCGTACCGGATCTCCAACGCTTCGGTTTTTTACGCTTTTTGAAATTTTATCTATAAAACTTCGGCTTAAATCGCTGTCAATATCCAGTTCGGCGTCGCGCGTAATTTTTATCATGTGGGCCGAAATGCTTTCGTATTTAAAAATGCTGAAAATATTGTGCAAACAGTGGCGAATAAGATCGTCCAGAATAATCACAAACTGCTTTTCGCCCTCCTGCGGAAGTACTACAAACCGATCAATGGTTCGCGGAATTTCTATCAGGGCATAGTTGTGTTTCGCCTCAAAGGTTGCATCCTCATTGCTCATCACCATAGTTACAGCAAGATAAGCGGCACTGTCCCGCAAACTGGGGAATTCATCCAGTTCACCAATCATTATGGTCATCATTGCAGGGCTCACGTTCCTCACAAAATATTCTGAAATAAATTTGCTCTGTTCGGGAGTAATCTCAGTTTCATTGATAATGAAGATATTTTCCTTGGCAAGTTCCTTTTCAATGTCGCTAAGTATTTTTAAACTATGCGACTGCTGGGCTATCACCGTTTGGGTAATTTCTTCCAAAAGATCTTTTGCTGAAATTCCGCCCAAAAAGTTTCGACCCATCTTGCCCGCCTCCACAATCCGCTTGATGGTTGCATAGCGCACTTTGAAAAATTCATCCAGATTATTTGAAAAAATCCCCAAAAAACGAAGCCGTTCTATCAGTGGTATTTTCTTGTCGTTCGCCTCTTGCAAAACCCGGGCATTAAACTGAAGCCAGCTTAATTCCCTGTTGTTGTAATGATTGTGCACGTGCTGTTGTGTAGCAATTTTTTCAGTCATTATTTAAGATCCCGAGGGAAAATTGTTTTTACGGTATTGCCCGTAGTTATGTCGCTCCATTTTTTCTCGTCAAACTGTAACATCACGAAACCACAGGTTGGAACGTTGTCAATAAATTGGTTTCCAAGCATATTCGCAACGGAAGTAAAGGCGTGGTTATGGCCAACAATCATTACTTTATCTAAAGTATCGTCAAGAGATTTTATGATCCGCATCACGTTTTGCCCGCTAAAATCATACAGGTCGTGGTTGGTTTCAAAGTTTGCATCCGAAACGTTTAACGCTTTTTTAAAAAATTGTGCCGTTGAAAATGCGCGGGTTGCATCACTGCTTATAATTTTTTGTGGAGGATCAATTTCAGTCTTTGCTTTGCCTGAAACCAATTTTCCATCGGTCTCGCCCCTTTTTTTTAATGGACGTTTATGATCATCAACATCATGCTTCCAAGATGATTTTGCGTGTCTGACTAAGTAAAGTGTTTTCATTTTTTAGGTTTCTAAAATTTTATACTCGATTGGCTAATTCTTTAATCTGCAATCGTTAATCGTCAATCGTCAATCCCTAGGGAGCCAAACGCTCTATACCCCAATCATTGTCTTTTAATGTGTACCGAATCCTGTCGTGCAGCCTGTTGGGTCTTCCCTGCCAAAATTCAATGGAAATTGGTTTTATCAAAAACCCACCCCAATCCTCTGGTTTCGGAACTTCTTTGTTTTCGTATTTCTTTTCCAGTTCGGCAAGATTATTCTCTAAAACTTCACGGGAGTCCACAACATTGCTTTGGTGCGAAACCGCCGCGCCCAACTGACTTCCCTTCGGTCTTGAATGAAAATAATTAGTGGAATCTGCCTCTGAGGTTTTTTCAGCAATTCCTTTTATTATAATCTGCCGCTCCATATTTGGCCAAAAAAATGAAAGGGAAACTTTGTTATTATTTATAATGGATTTTCCTTTTTCGCTATTGTAATTGGTATAAAAGTAAAATCCGTTTTCGTCATATTTTTTAAGAAGAACTACCCTTCCCTTCGGAAAACCATCAGTCCCAATGGTTGAAATGGTCATTGCGTTCACTTCATCCACACCGCCGTTATCCTTTACCTCAAAAAACCAGGTGCGGAATTGCTGCATCGGGTTTTCATCAACCGAGGTTTCGGAAAGTTCTCCTTTTTCGTAGGATTTTCGGTATTCATGTAGCTTTTCAGCCATAGTTCAAGTTTTACCGCAAGTTAAGGGTTTTAAATAATCTTTAAAACAGTGTCCTATTAAATATGTATTAAAATTTGAATGCTATAGATTCTGGGTATACTATTGTTTTATTGTTTTCGATTTCGATTTCAAAAAGAAAACGTCTTCCCATCCTCGGCCAATTCAACATTTTGAAAAATTTCCTGTGCCTCTTTTCTGAAAAGTTCCAAATTGCTGTACCGTCCCGAATAATGGCCAAGAATCAAAGTACCAACATTTGCTTTTTTTGCGATAGCCGCAGCTTCCTTGGCGGTGCTGTGCTTGGTTTTTTCGCAAAGGTGATGGTGCTCATCCAAAAAAGTTGATTCGTGGTATAAAACCGTCGCATTCGAAATTTGCGGAACCATTTCCGGATTGTATGCTGTGTCGCTACAATATGCATACGATTTTGGTGGCGGCGGATCAAAAGTTATTTCTCTGTTTGGAATTAACTTTCCCGCCTTATTTTCAACATCAAAACCTTGTTTAATTTTGTTGAAATAACTTAAATCGATATTAAGCTTACGGGCAGCTTCAATATTTAAGGTTCTGTCGTCCGGTTTTTCTTTGAAAAGAAATCCGTTTGTGTAAACACGGTGGTTAAGCGGAATTGTTTCCACCGAAACTTTATCATCCTCAAAAAGCATTTGTGGAGAATTTTCTTCCAGCTCGTGAAAATACAACGGATAATTGGTGTAAGCCTTTCCAAGTTTTAGTAGAAGTAATATCGCTTGTTTTATTCCTTTAGGGCCATAAATATGAAGTTCGGCCTCTCTTCCCAAAAGTAGAAATGTGGAAATGAGCCCCACCAAACCAAAAAAATGATCGCCGTGCAAATGCGAAATAAAAATATGCCTAATCCTCGAAAACTTAACTTTATATCGTCTTAGCTGCATTTGCGTGCCTTCGCCACAATCTATCAAAAACAGATGTCCCTTCATCTCCAAAACCTGCGCAGTGGGATGCGCTGAAACTGTCGGCGTTGCGGAGTGACATCCTAGGATTGTTAGGTTCATTTGCGATGTACGATTTACGATGTACGATTTACGATTTGCGATTTGCGATTTAAAAAAATCTACAATCGGCAATCGTAAATCTAAAATCCAAGGTCTCTTTCAATTTCCTCCATTTCAATAATATCACCGGCTTCTTGAACGGTGGGGACAACAATCATTTCAAAGGGAATATCATCAAAATCGAGGGCATCATTCACAATAACGAAAGATTGTTTGGTTTTGCGGTGAAGGTTGGAAGTTTTAAGAAATTGCAACAGCTGCGGAAGATCCATCGCATTATACTTCAAAAGATTCAAAACAACATTTTGTCCTTTGTATTTTGAGGGAATTTGTTTCTCAATAAAAGCAGCAAAGTCTATTATATCATCCTTTTCATCTTCAAGGACCACAAAATTTGGGTGATTCTCAATCTTCATTATGTTTAATTTTTGAAGCCAATAAATAAATTACTGCCATCCGTATGGCAACTCCATTTTGAACTTGTTCCAAAATAATGGATTGCTTGCTGTCCGCCACATCGCTGGTAATTTCAACACCACGGTTTATAGGACCTGGGTGCATCACTACAATTTCTTTATTAAGGGAATCGAGCAAGGTTTTGTTTAAACCAAATTGCTGTGTATATTCCCGTGTTGTGGGGAAATAACTAATGTCCATCCGTTCGTTTTGCACGCGGAGCATGTTTGCCACATCACACCATTCCAAGGCTTTGCGAAGATTTGTTTCAACTTCAACATTAAGTTTGTCTATGTATTTCGGAATAAGCGTTTTAGGACCGCACACTTTAACCGTAGCTCCAAGTTTTTGAAGCGCAAAAATATTTGATAAAGCAACCCGGGAATGGAGAATATCACCAACTATTACAACATTTTTCCCGGCAACATCTCCCAATTTCTCCCGAATGGAGTAGCTGTCCAACAAAGCTTGCGTTGGATGTTCGTGCGCACCATCGCCCGCATTAATTATACTTGCATTAACGTGTTTTGAAAGAAATATGCCAGCCCCGGCATTTGGATGGCGCATCACCACCATATCCACTTTCATGGAGAGGATGTTATTTACGGTATCAATAAGCGTTTCACCTTTGGTTACCGACGAACTTGACGAAGCGAAGTTTATAACATCGGCGGAAAGTCTTTTCTCTGCGAGCTCAAAGGAAAGTTTGGTTCTTGTACTGTTTTCAAAGAAAAGATTGGCAATGGTAATATCGCGAAGCGAAGGAACTTTTTTGATGGGCCGATTGATAACTTCCTTAAAATGATCTGCCGTTTCGAAGATGAGTTGGATATCGGCTTCGGTTATGTATTTTATTCCCAGTAAGTGGTTTACACTCAGTTCGCTCATTTTATATTTCTTTCAACTTTTAGCTTTATACTTTTAACTTTTAACCAAATACACAGCGTCTTCCCCATCGTTCTCCTTCCAACATACTTTTACTTTTTCGTCATTTATTGCATCTACCTGCCTTCCGCGATAATCGGGTTGTATTGGTAAATGGCGGCTGAAGCGACGGTCTATCAACGTCAGTAATTCAATTTCCAATGGTCTTCCGAAGGATTGTATAGCGGTTAATGCGGAGCGAATACTTCTTCCGGTAAAAAGCACATCGTCTATAAAAACCACATTTTTATCTTCAACTATAAAATTGATTTGGGTCTTGTTGGCCTCCAGCGGTTTTTCACCCCTTCGGAAATCATCCCGATAAAAGGTAATGTCCAGATATCCAAGTTTAATATTCTTGATTTTATATTCGTTTTCAAGCAGTGTTTTCAGCCTTTCAGCTAAAAAGACCCCTCGCGGTTGTATTCCGATAAGTACTGTTTTGGAAAAATCGTCGTGTTTTTCAATCAACTGGCAAGCCAAACGGTTAAGCGCAATGTTTATCTCGGTTGCGTTCAGTAACACTTTTTGGCTCATAGGAAGTTCTGAGTTGTATTCAGAAAGCAAAAATACATTTTTTTTGGCTTTTAAAAGTGATGTATTTAAAATTGATTTAAATCTAGAAAACAAAAAAACCTTCCGTTTCCGAAAGGCTTTTTTTTATTTATAAATGAAACGATTATTTTTTACCGTCCATTTTGTCTTTAAGCTCTTGTAGCTTAGAGTTGGCATCACCCAATGTGGTTTTTGCCTCCTCTGAAGAAGCAGCTTGTTTTTTAACAGCTTCTTTTACAATTTTCGCTTCTTCTTCTTTGTGAATGCTCATGTGTGAAGCTACCACTTTCTTGAATTCTTTGTTGAACTCAATAATTAGGAATTCTGCTTCATCACCTTTCTTCAACATAGAACCATCTTCTTTTTCAAGGTGACGGCTTGGTACGAAAGCTATGATATCTTCATTGAATTTTACCGTTGCGCCTTTGTCAACTACTTCTTCAATTGAAGCAGTGTGCTTGGTTCCAACAGCATATTCGCCTTCATATTTATCCCAAGGATTTTCTTCGGTTTGTTTGTGACCTAAACTAAGTTTACGGCCTTCAACATCCAATTCCAATACAACCACGTCAAGTTGATCACCAATATTGGTAAACTCACTTGGGTGCTTAATTTTCTTGGTCCAAGAAAGATCGCTAATGTAAATAAGACCATCAATACCTTCTTCAAGTTCAACAAAAACACCAAAATTGGTGAAGTTGCGAACAATACCTTTGTGGCGTGAACCAACTGGGTATTTTTTAGTGATATCAGTCCATGGATCTGGCGTCATTTGTTTGATGCCAAGGCTCATTTTGCGCTCTTCTTTATCCATTGTTAGGATAATCGCTTCAACCTCATCGCCAACTTTCACGAAATCCTGTGCGCTACGCAAGTGCGTGCTCCAAGACATTTCGCTAACGTGGATAAGACCTTCAACGCCTTCAGCAACCTCAATAAATGCACCGTAGTCTGCAATAACAACTACTTTACCTTTCACTTTGTCGCCAACTTTCAACTCTTCTCCAAGAGCTTCCCATGGGTGAGGGTTCAATTGTTTTAGACCTAATTGGATACGTGTTTTATCTTCATCGAAATCAAGAATAACAACGTTCAATTTTTGGTCAAGTTCAACAATCTCGTTCGGGTGATTGATACGTGACCAAGAAAGGTCAGTAATGTGAACAAGTCCATCAACGCCACCAAGATCAACAAATACTCCGTATGAAGTGATGTTTTTAACAACACCTTCAAGTACCTGTCCTTTTTCAAGTTGCCCGATGATTTCTTTTTTCTGCTCTTCAATATCCGCTTCAATAAGCGCTTTGTGCGAAACAACAACGTTTTTGAATTCGTGGTTGATTTTAACCACTTTGAATTCCATTGTTTTACCAACGTAAACGTCGTAATCACGGATTGGTTTAACGTCAATTTGCGAACCTGGCAAGAAAGCTTCGATACCGAAAACGTCCACGATCATACCACCTTTTGTGCGGCATTTTACGTAACCGTTTACAATTGTAGCTTCGTCATGGGCAGCGTTTACGCGATCCCAAGCCTTAATGGTTCTTGCTTTACGGTGGCTAAGGATAAGTTGGCCGGTGCTGTCCTCACGAACGTCAATCAATACTTCTACCTTGTCGCCAACTTTTAAATTTGGATTGTAACGGAATTCATTCAATGAAACAACACCTTCACTCTTCGCGTTAATGTCTATGATTGCATCACGGTCTGTAATGTAAACCACAGTTCCTTCAACAACCTCGTCATCAAGGGTGTCAACGAAATTTTCCTTTACCAATTTTTCAAATTCTTCCAACCTGCCATCATCGATTGGGTCTATGCCTTCCTCGTAATTGTGCCAGTTAAAATCTGCAAGAAATTTTTCAGGGTTGCTCTCTTTTAAAGATACTTCTGCCTTTGGTTTTTTGGTTTCCTCTGTTTGGGTTTCCTCGTTTGTAGTCTCTTCAGTTGGCAATTCTGCTACTGCAGCCGCTTCCTGTTTTTTTGTAGCTTTTTCTTCAGCTACTTCTTTGTTTGCTTTATCAGCCATGTGCTATAAAATTGATTTTTTAGTGCCCAAAGTTCTGGGTAATACTGAAAAATCAAGGGTTTGTATTCTATGCTGTTACAGGAATTTTATGCGACTATCCCACAGAAGGGTTTGTTTTTGTTTTGTTTCAATTCCTCTTATTCCTGACTCGTCGCTAAGAGGGGCGCAAAAATAAGGTTTTTCTTTTGAAAATCAAAAGGTTTGGAAGCTGAAACTGAATTTTTCTGAAGAAATACTTTATTTATATAATTTTTCTGGATAATTAGAACAAAAGTCCTTGCCCACCCTCATCAATTTTTGAATCGCTTTCATCATTTGAATCATCTATGTTAGCATCATTTTCGTCTTCGAGATCTTCTTCGTTTGAAGCCAAATCCTCTTCGTCCACAACGTCCATTTCCTCAGGATCCACAGGTTCAGGTGCTTCGTATAGAAGCGGTTCCATCGCGTTTATTTCTAAAACCTTTTCTTTGGTTAGCTGGTTGCCCATAGCATTGATGCCCTTTATGGAAATAAATTCCTCCAAATTCAACTCCATGTTTTCTTCCCGGTCCTGCCCTCTTTTTTTGGCGAAAATTATTTCTGCCATCGGACGGAAATCTGTAAATATTTTTTCCAAATAGGAATTTGGATGTTCGGTAATTATTGTTTCTTCCCGATCGGGATGTTCAATAAAGAAACGCTTCACATAAAACAATTCCTTTTCACCTTCCCAATAAATGGCACTCAACGGTTTTTTTGGATCCCATTTTTCAAGAATTATCATATCGTCATCAAAACGAAGCTGAATATCAGGAATTACGGTCTTTACTGTCCCTTTTTGATTCACGATAAGCAGTCTATCCTCTTTGCGGAATTCGCCCAAAAGCTCGCCGCGCTCATCCACATTCAATCGTTGTACCGAATCATCAAACCATATTTTACGAGGTTTAAGCGTAGAAAGGCCTTTCTCTTTAAGTTCAATTTTCTTAATGGAATATTTGGTAACAATATTCCCTTTTGAATTTCTTCCCTTTACCAATTGATCCGCAAAATCCAGATCAAACTTCAGCTTTTTAATGCTGCCGCTTTGGCGTAAATAAATGGAAACCACTTCAGCTTCGCCATTGGGGTTGGCTGTAAAATATAGCACTTTGGAACCCTTCGTTCCATTTGTCATATCGTATTCCTTATCCCTCGTTGTGCCAGTTACCGCAAAGCGTTTCACATAATTTGCCCCTCTCGCGCCGTCGCGATAAATAATATTGTAAATAGTGCGCTTATCCTTTTTCTTGAAAACGGCAACGTGGATAATCCCTTTGCCCACAAATGTTTTTTGATCCACTTTGGTAATCATCATCTTCCCGTCTTCCGTGAAAACGATGATGTCGTCAATATCACTGCAATCTGCCACATATTCATCGCGTTTTAGGCTTGTTCCCACAAAACCTTCCTCTCGGTTTACGTATAGTTTTGTGTTGCGGATTATAACCTTCGTCGCCTCAATATCGTCAAAGGTTCTGATTTCTGTTTTTCGCTCCTTGCCCCCGCCGTAATCTTTCTTTAATCTTTTAAAATGGTCAATTGCATACTCAATCAAATTAGCTAAGTGATGCTTTATTTGAGCGATGTTATCTTCCAATGAATCAATCTTTTGTTGCGCTTTGTCAATGTCGAATTTTGAAATTCTTTTAATGCGAATTTCCGTCAACCGCTCAATATCTTCTTCGGTAACGGCACGCTTCAGATGCTGGATGTGGGGTTGCAAACCTTTGTCAATCGCCGTAATTACTCCTACCCAAGTTTCCTCTTCCTCTATATCGCGATAGATTCTTTTTTCGATGAAAATGCGCTCCAAGGAAGCGAAATGCCACTGCTCTTCCAATTCATCCAATTGAATCTCCAATTCGCTTTTAAGCAATTCAACCGTGCGATCTGTGCTTACACGAAGCATTTCGGATACGCCCACAAACAATGGCCGGTTATCCTCAATCACACAGCCCAAAGGCGAAATTGAAGTCTCGCAGGCCGTAAATGCATAAAGCGCATCAATGGTTTTATCGGGAGAAATCCCGCTGGGCAAATGGATTTGTATTTCTACTTCGGCGGCGGTATTGTCCTCTATTTTTTTAATTTTAATTTTTCCCTTTTCATTCGCTTTCAGAATGGTATCAATCAGCGAGGAAGTATTGGTTCCAAAGGGAATCTCGGTAATTATAAGCGTGGTTTTATCCAATTGGTTAATCCGCGCCCGACTGCGGATTTTCCCGCCCCGCAGACCGTCGTTATAATTGGCAACGTCCATAATTCCTCCAGTTGGGAAATCTGGGTAAATTTGAAACTTTTTGCCTTGCAAATGTTTTATTGAAGCATCAATCAATTCAATAAAATTATGCGGAAGAATTTTAGTGGAAAGCCCAACAGCAATCCCTTCCCCGCCCTGATTTAGAAGCAAGGGAAATTTTACTGGAAGATTTATCGGCTCCTTTCTTCGCCCGTCATACGAAGCCTGCCACATTGTTACCTTGGGATTGTAAACCACATCCAAGGCAAATTTTGAAAGTCGTGCCTCAATATATCGTGAAGCCGCAGCACCATCGCCTGTTAAAATATTTCCCCAATTTCCTTGGGTGTCTATCAACAAATCCTTTTGGCCAATCTGCACCATCGCATCGCCAATACTGGCGTCGCCGTGCGGATGGTATTGCATGGTATGCCCCACAATATTTGCAACTTTGTTGTACCGCCCATCGTCCAAATCTTTCATGGACTGCATAATGCGGCGCTGCACAGGCTTGAAACCGTCTTCAATAGCAGGCACGGCGCGTTCCAGGATTACGTAACTAGCGTAATCCAAAAACCAATCGCGAAACATCCCGGGAACTTTTTTAATGGTATCGCCGGAAGTATCGTCGTTTACGCCCAAATAGTCTGGGCCTGTAATTTCTTGTTCTTCGTTATTGTCGAGTTCGTCACTCATATATATTTCCCGCGAAGGCGGGAATCTTATTGATTATTTTTAAACTTAAGATTAAAAATTCCAAGTATCCGAGATATCTTTTCTTAGAATTTCTGCGCCACCATTACCAACAATATTATTGAAACCAATAGAATTTTTAGCTTTTAAATATAAAATCAATTCCACATTTTCAGGTTTATGATTAAAATATTCGGAATTAAAGCTAGGTTGTTCATTTAGCAAAAATTTATAATTAATATTTTTTGTTTCATCAGCATTCCAATATTGTTCAAATTCAGAAGTAACAAACTCAAAATCTCCGGCAGATATTGACTGATAGCTATTATTATATTTAATTGAAATAACTGGACTTATATTAGCATATTCAATTTTCTCGCCCGTTCTATTAACGATATCTACGTTGAGATTTAAGTAATATGCATCATTTATTTTTTTTGATTTATAATTACTTTCGATACTATTGTTTGCTAGCATTTTTTCTAACCTTCCGCCTAAAACAACTTCATCTTTAAATTCAAATGAATTAGAACAAGAAACCACATTAAAATCTTCATTAGTTTTATTACAAGAAACTAATAAAAAAATTGTCATAAAAAATATTATTATTTTCATATTGATAGAATTAAAAAAAAATTTCATTTATCGCAAATTAATTCCAGAATATTCTTCACTGCCAATAAATACAGAATCCTGAATACTGAACACTGAATACTGAACACTTTTTTATTCCTCAACCCTATCAAGTTCCACCTTCAAATTATCAATAATAAATTCCTGTCTATCGGGCGTGTTTTTTCCCATATAAAAGGAAAGCAATTCCTCAATACTCATCGATTTATCCAGCATAACAGGATCCAACCGGATATCGTTCCCAATAAAATGCACAAACTCATCCGGCGAAATTTCCCCTAAACCTTTAAAGCGGGTAATTTCTGGTTTTGGCTTTAGTTTTTCTATGGCGTCAATACGTTCCTGTTCGGAATAACAATAAATTGTTTCTTTCTTATTTCGAACACGGAACAATGGCGTTTGCAAAATATACAAATGCCCTTCCTTTATCAATTCAGGGAAAAACTGAAGAAAAAATGTAATGAGCAATAACCGTATGTGCATTCCATCTACATCGGCATCCGTAGCGATTACGATGTTGTTATACCGCAAATCTTCCATCGAATCCTCAATATTCAGCGCGGCTTGCAACAAATTGAATTCCTCGTTTTCGTAAACGATTTTTTTGGTCATTCCGTAGGTGTTCAACGGCTTTCCACGAAGCGAAAAAACGGCTTGTGTGTTCACATCACGGCTTTTGGTAATACTCCCGCTCGCAGAATCGCCCTCAGTAATAAAAAGAGTGGATTCTAGATTCCGTTCGTTTTTAATATCGGCCAAATGCACGCGGCAGTCACGCAATTTCTTATTGTGAAGATTTGCTTTTTTCGCGCGATCTTTTGCGAGCTTACGGATTCCGCTTAATTCTTTTCGCTCCCGTTCGGCTTGCACTATCTTGCGCTGGATTCCATCCGCCGCCTCTGGGTTTTTATGCAGGTAATTGTCCAGTTGCGTTTTTACGAAATCATTTATAAAGGTGCGCACCGTTGGAAGTCCGCCGCCCATATCAGTCGAGCCGAGTTTGGTTTTGGTCTGGCTTTCAAAAACAGGCTCCGTAACTTTGATGCTAATGGCAGTAACAATAGACTTTCGCACATCGCTGGCGTCGTAATTTTTATTGTAAAATTCGCGGATGGTTTTTACCAACGCTTCCCGATAAGCGGCCAAATGCGTTCCGCCCTGTGTTGTATTTTGCCCATTCACAAAACTGTGGTATTCCTCGCTGTATTGGGTTTTGCTGTGCGTCATCGCAATTTCGATGTCTTCACCTTTCAAATGAATTATCGGGTAAGCACAATCTTCTTCGGAAATGGTTTCCATCAAAAGATCTTTCAATCCATTTTCAGAATAAAATTTTTCGCCGTTGAAATCTATCGTCAGTCCCGGATTTAGATAGACGTAGTTTTTCAGCATTTTTACTACATACTCGTTTCGGTACTTGAAGTTTTTGAAAATACTTTCATCGGGAATGAAAATTACTTTGGTTCCCTTTCGCTTTGTGGATTCTTCAATGGCAATGTCGTTCGTGAGTTCACCCAACGAAAACTCCGCAACTTTCAGCTGATTGTCGCGTATTGATTCTACTTTAAAAAACGAGGAAAGCGCATTCACGGCTTTAGTTCCAACGCCATTTAAACCAACCGATTTCTTAAAAGCGCGGCTATCATACTTGCCACCGGTATTCATTTTTGAAACAACGTCAACAACTTTTCCCAACGGAATTCCACGACCGAAATCGCGTACTTTCACTTCTTTGTCCTTTATTCGAACTTCAATGGTTTTACCGGTTCCCATCACAAATTCGTCAATACAGTTGTCTATTATCTCTTTCAGAAGAATATAAATACCATCATCGGGCGAAGATCCGTCACCGAGTTTGCCAATATACATCCCGGGACGCATCCGGATGTGTTCCTTCCAGTCCAGCGAGCGTATGTTATCTTCGGTATATTGTGTTTCGGACATAAATATTTGGTGTAGGGTTGCTAATATAAATATACGTGAGCACTTGTGAAACCAATACTTGGGAAAGTAATTAACAATAAAATGATGGGGATTGTTTATAAAATTTATAATTGAATAAGTTACTTTTTGGAAAATTATAATTTCTAATAAATCAATGTTTATTTCAGTGTTTTATGTTGTATATTAGCTAAACTATACATATTTCTGTATCATTCTCTTTTTATTACAATCGCAGGGTTATTACCACAACTTTATGTCTAACATAATGCGATTTTAAATCTTAAATAATCCGACTCCATGCCGACTGTATGCCGTTTCAATGCCGACTGTAAGCCGACTGTAAGCCGACTCCATGCCGACTAAACTTCCTGTATACTCCATAGATACTTCCTATATACGCCTCCTGCAATAAAATGAAGCTACTCTAAGAATGTATTTATTAATATGATAGCAGGGAAGATAATTTAATATAAAAACAACGAAAAATTTTAAAACATTTGGGAAATTGGATTAGAATTCTTTTCATAATTTCATACCACAAATAAAACTTAAATGGAATTCATAGATTACTACAAAGTTCTCGGGCTTGACAAAAGCGCTACGGCCGCTGATATAAAAAAAGCATACCGAAAACTTGCACGAAAATTACACCCAGATTTAAACCCAAACGATAAAGAAGCACAGCAAAAATTTCAACAACTAAATGAAGCAAATGAAGTATTGAGCGATGTTGAAAAAAGAAAAAAATATGATCAACACGGAAAGGATTGGCAGCACGCAGAGGCGTACGAACAAGCGCGGCAACAACAACGCTCGCAAGGATTTGGAGGGCAGAGAACTTATTCGGGCGGTGGTCAGGGTTATGACGACAGCCAGTTTTCCGACTTCTTTGAATCGATGTTCGGCGGAGGCGGTTTTTCTCGCGGGGGCGGAAGCAGAAGGCAATCTGCACAATTTAAAGGACAGGATTTGAGTGCAACGCTACGGTTGAATTTGACCGATATTTTGGAAAGCCAAAAGCAAACAATAAGTATTGGTGAAAAGAAAATTCGGATTACAATTCCTGCGGGAGTGGAAGACGGACAAACCCTGAAAATTAAAGGGTACGGCGGCGAAGGAATGAACGGAGGCCCGAAAGGCGATTTACTTATTACTTTTGAAATTTTCAATAATACGCGCTTCAAAAGACTGGAAAGTGATCTTTATTCAACCGAGGAAATTTCAATTTATACTGCACTTTTGGGTGGCGAAATAACTGTTGAAACGCTTACGGGCAAAGTGAAATTGAACGTAAAACCCGAGACCCAAAACGATACAAAAGTAAAACTGAAAGGCAAAGGACTTCCGAAATACAAAAAGGAAAACCAACATGGCGATCTTTATATTACTTATAAAATTATCCTGCCTAAAAACCTTTCAGAAAAGGAAAAAGAATTATTTACAGAACTTTCAAAACTTAGATAATGGGACGAGAAAAATATATATTGGTAAGTCATTTTTGCAATCATACACAAATTGAACTTTCATTTGTAGAAAATCTTCACGAATATGGCTTGGTAAGAATTCAGAAAAAGGAAAATGAGATTTTTATAGATGAAAAAGATATAACTGAAGTAGAAAAAATGTTCCGCCTCCACCACGATTTGGGAATTAATTTTGAAGGGTTGGATGCTATAAAACAGCTGTTAAAGCGGATTCGAAAAATGGAAAAAGAATTGGGTTTAGTTCAAAAGCAACTCAATCTTTATCAATAAATCCAATCTAAAAAACTTCTAAATATTTTTTAAATAAAAGTTAAAGCCTAATTTCCGTAATGGCTATCTCTATATATTAGCGTTTATGAAAAAAACCATCTTTCTATTCGCGTCACTATTTGCAATGCACACATACGCCCAAGACACCTTAAATGTCCAAACCACAACCTATAATTTTAATAATGGAGTAATTACTTCAAATGATTCAATTTCACAAAATAATACTTATTCCGGGAGTGTAAATCAAACAACGCTTTCAAAATCCAATTCGAATCTTTCCCAGAACATTTCAACAAAAAAAGGCGATAAAAGCATCTCCCCCTACGAATGGAAATGGGTGCGCGATGGAATTTGGACTGGTGCGGCGCTGGGCGCAAGCGCTTACGGTTTAATTTTGATTAAAAACAAGGAAGATTTGCCGATAGCCGAGCGCGCAAAATTTTTAGATGAGGCAAGCCTTCAAAAGGAAATTGATAAATTGAACTTTTTGGACCAATGGGCAGCTGGAAAACACAATGAGAACGCCAATGCAATCAGCGATATTCCTTTCGCCATTTCATTTGCCGCCCCATTCGCACTTCTTTTTGATGACGAAATAAATGATCACACGGGACAATACATCGGTCTTTATATAGAAAGCTTAGCTACAACCGCCGCCTTATATACAATTACCGCAGGTTTGGTGGATAGAAGCCGTCCTTATGTTTATGACAACAGTGGTGATACGGCAGAATCTAGACGATTTAAAAACAATGGGCAGCGTTCCTTTTATTCCGGTCACGTAGCTGCAACTGCTACCGCCACGTTTTTTGCAGCAAAGGCGTATAGTGATTTCAATCCCGATGCTAGCGGAAAAGCTTTTGTTTGGGGTGGAGCTGCGGTTTTACCAGCTGCTGTTGGGATATTTAGAATGGAGGCTGGCCAACACTTTTTAACCGATATACTTTTAGGTTATGTTTTGGGAGCCGGAACCGGAATATTGGTTCCTGAACTCCATAAAAGAAAAAACGAAAACATTGATGTTTATCCAAGTTCCGGGACCAGCTTTAATGGCGATAGCTATAATGGAATGGCTTTTAGATATACTTTTTAGAATTTTGGATAATTAGATTTTTGGATTCTTGGAAGATACTCAATAAAAAAATCCCGCAACAGCGGGATTTTTTGTTTTATATTTTAAACGGTAAATTATACTCTAAACATTAAAGCGGAAGTGCATCACATCGCCATCTTTCACGATGTATTCCTTCCCTTCTACCCCCATTTTTCCAGCTTCCTTTACTTTAGCCTCGCTTCCAAAAGTTACGTAATCTTCATATTTAATAACTTCAGCGCGGATAAACCCTTTTTCAAAATCAGTATGAATTACTCCAGCTGCTTGTGGTGCAGTTGCACCAACGGGAATGGTCCAAGCTCTCACTTCTTTCACTCCTGCCGTAAAATAGGTTTGAAGATTTAATAATTTATAGGCACTTCTGATCAATTTTGCAGAACCAGCTTCATCAAGACCCAAATCTTCCAAAAACATTTGGCGTTCCTCAAAAGTTTCCAATTCGGTAATATCTGCTTCAGTGCCCACTGCCAAAACCAAAACTTCAGCATTTTCCCCGGCAACGGCTGCTTTCACTTTTTCAACATAGGCATTTCCGGTTGCTGCTGATTCTTCATCAACATTGCAAACATACATTACAGGTTTGTCTGTTATAAATTGTGCATTCACAATAAATTCTTCTCTTTCGCTATCGGTTAAATCAATTGCGCGCACGGAAACTCCAGCTTCCAATCCAGACTTTACTTTTAAAAGTGCAGTTTCTTCTTTTTGGGCTTCTTTGTTTCCTGTTCGGGCAGCGCGTTTCACTTTTTCAAGTTTTTTATCTACCGTTTCCAAATCTTTAAGTTGAAGCTCAATATCTATCGTTTCTTTATCGCGGATGGGGTTTACACTGCCATCAACGTGCACAATATTGTCGTTGTCAAAACAGCGCAATACATGTAAAATTGCATCGGTTTCACGAATGTTGCTCAAAAACTGGTTGCCTAAACCTTCGCCTTTACTTGCGCCTTTTACGAGTCCAGCAATATCTACAATTTCAACAGTTGCAGGCAAAACACGTTCTGGTTTTACTAGTTCTTCCAATTTCAACAAACGCGGATCGGGCACGTTTACCACGCCTATGTTTGGTTCAATTGTGCAAAAAGGGAAATTGGCACTTTGCGCCTTTGCGTTCGATAAACAATTGAAAAGTGTTGATTTTCCTACGTTTGGCAATCCTACAATACCTGCTTTCATTTATATTTCTTATTTCAGGGTGCAAATATACATCTTCAAAACAGACTTTTATAATTGATTTGAAATGCTTTTCAGAAAAAGATTGTGTTTTATTTCACTAAAATTTTACAAGAACTTAACGAATGTCACCCTATGTTTACACAATAAACTTTAATAACCAATAATTATGAAACGTATTTTAATGAGTATTGCAATTGTTGCTTTAACAATAACCACAGCACAAGCACAAGTAAATAAAACAGTTAAAGAAGAATCTACCGTACAAAGTGTTGTTACAAAAGAAGGTAGTGATGTAAAGGTGAAAGTAATTAAAAACACCGAAACAGAAAGTGGCGCTGTAATTGTAAAAGACGATAACCAAGAAAACCAAGAATTTAAGGAAACTTCACGACTGGATTCCGATAAAAAGGTTTTGGTTGATAAGACGAACATAGATCAGCAAAATGAAGCTATGATAGCCGTTAAAAAGGCCCAGCAAGAGGCACAACTTGAAGCTTCCAAAAGAGAGCAGGCAGAAATAGCAGCAAAAAAGAAAATGGAATTTGAAGCTAAACAAGCGCAGATGCAACAAGAGCTTGCGGAAAGAAGAGCTCAATTAGAGTCAAGACCGAAAGGAATGGCGAAACTTGATAGAGACTAATTAAACATTTAAAATAATTTTGAAATCCATCCCAATCTTTGGGATGGATTTTTTTTTATATCAAAAGTATACTATTGATTATTGCGTGGAGATTTGAAGTGTTTTTCATTACGATTTTGAGATAACTATTTTAAATAAGTTATGCTCAAAACCTTGTTTATAAAATGATTGTTATTTTTGTGAAAGTTTAGATTAAAATCCTAAATTTAACATATAACTAACATAAAAAACAACAACCAATGAAAAAAATTACACTTGTTTTATTTTTTATTTGCGGAATTTCTTTTTCGCAAATCACAGTTACCGGAACTGTAACGGATGCTTCAGGAATACCACTTTCCTTTGTAAATGTTCTTGAAAAAGGAACAACAAACGGAACCACAACTTCCATTGATGGTGTGTTTTCACTTCAGGTGAATGACGGCGCCACGTTAAGCTTTAGTTATGTGGGTTTCAACACCCAAGAAATTGAAGTGAATGGGCAAACCAACATTCAAGTTACACTTTCAGAAGGCGAAAGTCTGGAAGATGTTGTGTTGGTAGGTTCGCGGAGTCCAAAAAGGACAGCTGTAAACACTGCAGTTCCCATTGATGTAATAGATGTTGAAAACACAACATTACAAGTGGGGAAAGTTGAAATAAACGAACTTTTGCAATATGCAGCGCCATCGTTCAATGCCACCAAACAATCGGGATCTGATGGAGCAGATCATATTGATCCTGCTTCATTACGTGGTTTGGGGCCAGACCAAACCTTGGTTTTGATTAATGGAAAAAGACGGCACCAATCTTCACTTATCAA
Source organism: Aequorivita sp. (assembly GCA_030690315.1). Taxonomy (GTDB): domain Bacteria; phylum Bacteroidota; class Bacteroidia; order Flavobacteriales; family Flavobacteriaceae; genus Aequorivita. The sequence continues at coordinate 50,677 of JAUYGY010000035.1, read as the reverse complement.
CATTTTTGGAACTCGCGGCCGTGGAAATACGGGAACCGATCTCAATGCGATCCCTGCAACTTCCATTCAAAGAATCGAGGTTTTACGAGATGGTGCTGCAGCCCAATACGGTAGTGATGCAATTGCTGGGGTAATAAATATTGTATTAAAAGATAACGTTGATCAATTGTCCGGAAGCGTTTCCTACGGCGCCTACAGCACAGATGCCGATGTTGACACGAGCGCTTTTACCGAAGATGCTTATGGGCTTTGGAACACAGACGGATACCGCCTTGACACTGAAAAGGATGGAAATGCCATCGGAAAAGACCAAGATTTTGACGGAGGTTCTGTAAAGTTTGGCGCCAATTACGGATTTGCAATTGGTCAAAAAGGAGGTTTTGCAAATTTCACAACTGAATATATCAACAAAAATAAAACCCTGCGCCCCACTTTCGATTTCAGAAAAGGGTTTGGCGAAGCAGCTATTGAAGGTTTCAATTTAATGGGTAACGTTGGGATTCCAGTTGGTGAAAAAACTAAAGTTTATGCTTTCGGCGGAAGAAATTATAGAGATACCGATGCATACGCTTTTACCAGAAATGGTGGAAATCGTGTTGTAGAATCCATTTTTCCGAATGGATACACGCCGCGAATAACTTCAATAATCACGGATAATTCTGTAGTTGCGGGAGTTAAAACCGAAACCGAAACGGGTTGGAAAATAGATATCAGCAACGCGTACGGTATCAACAATTTTCATTATTACATAAAAGGAACTTTGAACGCCTCATTGGTAGATCTTTCCCCAACTGAATTTGATGCAGGCGGCCACAATTTGTCGCAAAATACTGTGAATTTCGACTTTTCAAAATATTATGATGATGTTTTGAGCGGGATGAACTTGGCTTTCGGGGCGGAATACAGAACAGAAAACTTCAAGATTTTTGCAGGGGAAGAAGGTTCCTATGCTACTTATGACGTAAATGGCGTTCCCGTAAATGCAAATACCCCCGAAGAAGATATTGTAATTTACCGCGATGGCGACGGAAATCCAATTTTGGACGATGATGGCAACCAAATTTTAAGACCAGGTGGCTCACAAGGATTTCCAGGTTATGGACCCACAAATGAGGTAGACCGAAGCAGATCAAATATTTCGGTTTATGCCGATGGGGAATTCGATTTAAGCGAAGCATTTTTAATAAGCGCCGCCGGACGTTTTGAAAACTACAGCGATTTTGGAAGTACCATCAACGGAAAGCTTGCAATGCGATTTAAAGCAACTGAAAATATAAATGTTCGGGGTTCGGTTAGCACTGGGTTTAGGGCTCCTTCATTGGCGCAAATTTATTACAACTTACGTTTCACTAATTTCATTGGCGGCGTGGCGAGCGACCAATTATTGTCGCCAAATAATAGCCCCGTTACTGCTTCATTTGGAATAGGTCCATTAAAGGAAGAGAAATCTACTAATGCCGGTTTGGGTTTTACTGCAAACTTCTCAAAATTCACCGCAACGGCAGATCTTTATTATATTGATGTCCGCGATAGAATTGTTTTGACGGGCAATTTTCCAGCACCACAAATTGAAAATGTGGATTCAGCACAATTCTTTGCAAATGGTGTGGATACAGAAACCACAGGGCTAGATGTGGTGCTTACTTATAAAGACAATTTTAATGATAATATTATTGGGGTTTCCGTTTTGGCGAATTTCAACAATATGGTAATCAAAGATGTGAAAAACGGAAATCTTGATGAGCAAACATTTTTCGGGGAAAGGGATAAAGCATTTTTATTGGCCTCTGCACCCGAAAGTAAATTGGTTGGAAACCTTACTTATGAAAGAAATTGGTTGAGCGCTGGCATCACGGTAACGCGTTTTAGCGAAGTTGAACTTCTGGATTTTCAAACCTTTGAAGATCCAGCAGATTACGGCGGTTTCGAAAATCAAATTATAGCAGCTACAGATACTTATACCGCAAAATTTGTAACGGATTTAAATCTCGGTTTTGCCGTTTCAAAAAATATAAAATTGAACGTTGGCTCCAATAATCTTTTCAATATTTATCCAGACCAACAGGATGATTGGACGGAAGGTGGTGGATATTGGGATGCTGTGCAAATGGGCTTCAGTGGTTCGTTTTATTATGCTCGTATTAATTACAATTTTTAAGCCTTTAAGTTTCATTGATATATTTAAACCCTGTCATATTTATGGCGGGGTTAATTTTTGATAATTTTTATTAAAAAAACCAGAATTCATTTAATTTTTTATGAATTTCTTATAATTATAAATTATTTTTTAACTTTTACAAAGGTTATCTTTGAGGAGATTAAACAAATAAACAAATCATTATGAAAAAAGTATTGATAGTTTTTGCATTAGCAGCATTTACAACTGGTTTTGCGCAGGAAAATAAAAATGAAAAACAGGAAACCGTGGTAACCAAAACGGCCGTAAAAAGCGAAATAGGAACTGATGTATCCACCAAGGCTGTAACTAAAACCGAAAAACAAGTGATTACTTTGGCTGACAGTGATGCTAACCAGACCAACCAAACAATGGTAATGGAGCCAACAAATGTCAATACCGACGTAAACTATGGATATGATGGCAACCGTTTCAAATTTATTAGCCAAAAAGACGAAAACGGATATAGGTTAATGACAGTGAAAGATAATGCAACGCACGAAGAATATGCCATTATTAAACCAACTTCACAACAAGGTTACTATATTTTGTCGAAAGACGGAAGTTCCTCTTTTGGATATTTTAATGCAGAAGGTAATTTCGTTGTAGAGCGTTATGATGCTGAAAAAGATGCAATCATTTCAGATATTTATATGCTGGAAATGAATAAAAATTAAATGGTACTTCTCCTAACAAAAAAAACGCCCCTCAAAATAATTTTGAGGGGCGTTTTATATGAAATTATTTTTTGTGCATAAAAGCCTGCTTTGCCAATAGTTGCTCTTCTGTTTCCACATGATCCTCATCCGGCACACAGCAATCTACGGGGCATACGGCAGCACATTGGGGCTCGTCGTGAAATCCTTTACATTCAGTGCATTTATCAGGAACAATAAAATAAATTTCATCACTCACAGGTTGTTGAGCTTCATTTGCATCAACCATCTTTCCATTTGGCAACACCACTTTTCCATTTAAATCTGTTCCATCTGCATAGCGCCAATCATCTGCACCTTCATAAATTGCAGTATTTGGGCATTCAGGTTCACAAGCACCACAATTTATACATTCATCTGTTATAATAATTGCCATGGGGTTTAGTTTTTCTAACTTTGCGCAAATTTAATGCCTATCAATCGCAACTCCAAACTAAGTATGCAATTAAATCAAAGAATTAACGCTTTTGCCAATTTAGGTGAATTTCTTCATAAAATTGGGGCTGAAACAGAAGTGGAAGTAAAAAATATTTTGGGGAAAACCCAAGCGGAAAACGGCTGGTTTACTCAAGAAAGTATAAAATTTGCACTTAAAAGTTGGAGCAAAACGCTCACAAAAGAGAATCTTCAACAATGGGTTTCAAAATATAAAATTGAAGAAGCCAACCCCAAAACGGTAGCAATCATAATGGCGGGAAATGTTCCATTGGTTGGTTTTCACGATTTCCTTTCTGTTTTGATTACCGGAAACAAAGTTTTGGCGAAGCTTTCTTCAAACGATAAAACCCTTCTACCTTTTTTGGCGGAATATTTAATTTCAATAGAACCAGAATTCAAAAATTACATTGAATTTACCGAAGGAAAACTGGAGAATTTTGATGCAGTTATCGCAACCGGAAGCAATAATACCGCGCGCTACTTTGAGTATTATTTCGGAAAATATCCAAACATAATCCGCAAAAACAGAAATTCCGTAGCGGTACTAACAGGACTAGAAACGGAAGAAGAATTACAAAAATTGGCGGATGATATTTTCATATATTTCGGTCTTGGCTGTCGCAACGTTTCAAAACTGTACATTCCAGAAAACTATAATTTTGAACCATTTTTTAAAGCAATGTTCAGTTGGAAAGAAATAATCCACAATCACAAATACATCAACAATTACGATTATAACAAAGCCGTTTATTTAATGGACAGTTTTCCGCTTTTGGACAATGAATTTATGTTGCTGAAAGAAGACAAAGGCTTCTCCTCTCCTATTTCCGTGGTTTTTTATGAAAAGTATTCCGCTTTGGAAAATTTAAAAAAAGAGGTGGAAAACCAAACTGAAAACATTCAATGCATGGTTTCAACCGCAGGTTTGCCCAACGAAATTCCATTCGGGCAAGCGCAAAGCCCAGCTTTATGGGATTATGCAGACGGGGTGGACACGGTTGATTTCCTGTTGAAATGCCAACTGATAAATTAATAAGTCAATCATTTATATTTAAATTGGCATTCCATCTTCCTATTTCTAAAAATATTTTTACAGATGAAACTTCCTTGATAAATTATTCATAAATCCCAAATATTTCGTGGCATAATTCACATCTTTGCACTATAAATTTTCATCAAAATGAAGAAACATAATTTTAGTGCAGGCCCCTGCATTTTGCCACAATCCGTTTTGCAAAAATCTGCCGAAGCGGTTTTAAATTTCAACAACTCAAATCTTTCACTGATTGAAATCTCCCACCGGAGCAAGGATTTTGTGGAAGTTATGGACAACGCCCGCGCGCTTGCGTTGGAGCATTTGGGCCTTCAGAATAAGGGTTATCAAGCCTTATTTCTCCAAGGCGGGGCGAGCCTTCAATTTTTGATGGTAGCCTTTAATCTTTTGGAAAAAAAAGCTGCCTATCTCAACACGGGAACTTGGGCCAACAATGCTATAAAAGAAGCCAAATTTTTGGGCGAAGTTGTGGAAGTTGCATCATCCCAAAGTGATAATTTCAACTTTATTCCTAAAAATTATAACATTCCAACAGATGCCGATTATTTTCACTGCACCAGTAACAACACCATTTTTGGAACGCAGATGCAAAGTTTTCCAACAACCAATATTCCACTGATTTGCGATATGAGTAGTGATATTTTTTCGCGACAATTGGATTTTTCAAAATTCAGTCTCATCTATGCCGGAGCACAAAAAAATATGGGCCCTGCGGGAACTACTTTGGTTGTGATTAAAGAAGATATTTTGGGCAAGGTTTCGCGCGCTATTCCTTCAATGCTTGATTACAAAGTGCATATAGATAAAGAAAGTATGTTCAATACACCTGCGGTTTTTCCAGTTTATGTTTCCATGTTAACACTTCAATGGTTAAAAGATTTGGGAGGTATTTCAGCAATTGAAAAACAAAATAACCAAAAAGCTGAACTTCTGTATAACGAAATAGATAGAAACCCACTTTTTGAAGGTTTTGTTGCCCAAAAAGAAGATCGGTCAAAAATGAATGCCACTTTTAATTTGAAAAATGACCAATTAAAAGAAACGTTTGAAGCGCAATTAAAAAATGTTGGAATCAGCGGATTGAACGGCCACAGAAGTGTGGGCGGATATAGAGCTTCTATGTACAATGCTTTGCCATTGGAAAGCGTGCAGGTTTTGGTAGATATAATGCAAGCAGTTGAAAAAGGCGCATAAAAAACAATTCACTAACAATAGTAATTTTTATAAATGAAAGTATTAGCAAACGACGGAATTTCAAAAAGCGGCAGCAACGCCCTTGAAAATGCAGGTTTTGAAGTATTGACCGTACAAGTAGCCCAAGAGCAACTTCAAAATTACATTAACGAACATAAAATTGAAGTGCTTCTGGTGCGCAGTGCAACAAAGGTTCGAAAGGATATTATTGACAATTGCCCTACGCTAAAAATCATCGGTCGCGGTGGCGTTGGCATGGACAATATTGACGTTGATTATGCGCGTGAAAAAGGAATTGAAGTTATAAATACGCCCGCAGCTTCCTCTGCTTCAGTTGCGGAATTGGTTTTTGCGCATTTATTTGGCGGCGTGCGTTTTCTTCACGACTCCAATAGAAATATGCCCTTAGATGGCGATACAAAATTTAATGGATTAAAGAAAAATTATGGCGCTGGACGGGAACTTAGAGGAAAAACTTTAGGTATTGTTGGTTTTGGACGAATTGGTCGCGAAGTTGCAAAAATAGCCTTAGGATGCGGAATGAAGGTAATTGTAAGCGACCACAGTATTGGAGAGGCTGATATTACGCTCAGTTTTTACGATGGTCAAAAAGTAACCTTAAAAATAAAGACAGAACCGGTTTCAGAATTGATAAAACACAGTGATTTTATAACACTTCATGTACCCTCACAAAAAGGGTATTTAATTGGAAAAAAAGAAATTTCAAATATGAAAACCGGTGTCGGTATCGTCAATGCCGCCAGAGGTGGTGTGCTTGATGAAGAAGCGCTTTTGGAAGGATTGGAAAGTGGAAAAATTTCATTCGCAGGGCTGGATGTTTTTGAAGAAGAACCGGCTCCATCTGTAAAAATTTTGATGAATGATAAAATTTCATTAACCCCGCACATTGGTGCCGCAACAGATGAAGCCCAAGATAGAATTGGCACCGAGTTAGCCGAACAAATAATAAATATAATGGCAAAGGCCTAACATTTTTAACTAAATTGGTTCGTTAATCATTAATTTTCAGGAAAATGGCTTCAATCTTAGATTTACTTAGTAGCGATATGGGCAAACAGCTCATCAGCGGTGCGAGTACACAAACTGGACAGCCCGAGGATAAAACGGCAAATGTTTTGAGCATGGCGTTGCCTGTTATTTTGGGTGCTATGCAACGCAATGCAGCAACGCCGGCTGGAGCTCAAAGTTTAAATAGTGCTTTGGAAGACAATCGTCACGACGGTTCTATTTTGGAGCAATTAAGTGGACTTCTAGGAAACGGTGCAGATTCCAATCTGTTAAATGATGGCGCTGGAATATTAAACCACGTTCTGGGTGGAAATCAGCAAAACGTTGAACAAAACATAAGCAAAACAAGTGGCGTTGACGCTGGTTCCGTAGCACAAATAATTAAAATGGCCGCACCTATTTTGATGAGTGTTCTAGGCAGCCAAAAAAGAAAAGACAATGTGGGCGAAAGCGGCATTGGCGAACTACTAGGTTCGGTCTTGGGAAAAAATACAGATCACGATCAATCGCTTCTCACTACTTTGCTTGATGCCGATGGTGATGGCAGCGTTATCGACGATGTGGCTGGAATGGTTATGGGCGGAAACAAGAAAAAAGGCGGTCTTGGCGGTCTTTTAGGAAGTTTATTCGGAAAATAAAATTGTATACTATTTTTAAAAACACCGTTCCTTAAATAAATTTTGGACGGTGTTTTTTTTAATTGACAATGAAACCAATCTTTGTTGGATTTACATTTATTATCTTTACAAAAATTCATTTTTATGAAAAATTTTCTCATCCTAATTGCGCTTTCCATTGCAATTTATAGTTGTGGAACGGGCAATATGAACAATAATTCCATCACTGGGGTTTCTTCAAATGACACTATTCGCATAGCTAATGACAGTTTGGAGTATGAAATATTAATAATTGAACCAGGTTTTGAATCTTGGCTTGTAACCCAACCAAAACCCGGATTTTATGGACAATCACTTTTGGAATCCAAAAACCGTTCGTTCGTTTCAGAATACAACAATCGCGTGCTTCAACCCAATCGATATTCCCGAAATTTATACGGAGAGCAAATAAATTATGATCCGGCCGTGGACTATGGCTATGAAGTAAATTATTTACTTTACAATTATTTTGTCTATTTTCAGGATAGGTACAATCAAAAATTTATAGGCGGAAGAAATTGAAGAAGCTCAAAAAACGTTGGAATATAGAAACCAACGGTCAACTATTCATTATTTTTTTAGTGTTTGCGATAACGGGAAGTTCTGCGGCAAAACTTGCGGCCCCGATCACTGATTTTTTCGAAATTAAAAATGAGATGGGCTGGTATGTGTATTGGCCATTCAGAATTATAATTATTTTGCCCATTTATAAAGTACTTTTAGTCTTTTTCGGTTGGGTGTTTGGAGAGTTTACTTTTTTTTGGAACTTTGCAAAAAAAATGCTCCGCAGTATGGGTTTGGGGTTTTTATTCGCTAAATGAAGCTATTTAAAAAAAATATAATTAAGATTTTTTCGGCTGCGATTTTCGCATTCGCGCTTCTATTGCCCACAACCGTACAATTTGCACATGCTTTTGAAAGCCACGAACACAAGACGTGTACAGAACTCTCCACCCATATTCACGAAAAGCAATTGGATTGTTCCATTTGTGATTTTCACTTTTCAATTTTCAATTTTACCCCGAACGAACTTCCTGAATTTGCAGTACTGCACAGTTTTAAAAAAGCACAAACTGTTTATTTACTGCCTGAATTCAAACTAAATTCCACACATTATCTCCTTCGCGGGCCACCATTTTTTTCTTGATTTTTTAGCCCTTTATTTCATTTCGCAATTAATTTTTAAATCAAGAAAACATGAAAAATATTCTATGTTTGCTTGCAGTATTTTTGTTATATACTGCCGCGAACGCCCAAAATTCCTTAATTGGAAAAATAACTTCTAAAGAAAATAACCAACCCGTCCCGGCAACTGTTTACATTCCACAATTGGAAAAGGGTGCAGCAGCAGATTTTGACGGAAATTATAAATTGAACAATATACCCGATGGAAATTACAACGTAGTTTTTTCATCTATGGGTTATGCTACTATTTCAAAGAAAATAAATTTTTCAAACAATCAAAATGTAACCGAAAATCTTCAGTTGGAAGAAAGCGCCGTGGAAATGGAAGAAGTAATTGTTTCCACCCCATTCCATAAATTGCAAAGTGATAATGTGATGAAAGTAGAACGAGTTTCAACTGAAAGTTTGAATTCCTCTGGCGCGATCACGCTCGCCGACGGCATAAAAAACATTGCCGGAGTCGATCTAATTACAACCGGAACCGGCATTGGAAAACCCGTTATCCGCGGGTTAAGCTCAAACCGAGTTTTAACTTACACACAGGGAGTTCGGTTGGAAAACCAACAATTTGGTGATGAACACGGTTTAGGAATCAATGAAGCCGGTATTGAAAGCGTGGAAGTAATAAAAGGCCCCGCTTCCCTACTCTACGGAAGCGATGCTCTGGGCGGAGTACTTTATCTTAATCCTGAAAAATTTGCCCTTTCCGGAGAAACCCATGGCGATTTAAGCAGCACTTATTTTTCAAATACCTTGGGAACTTCAACAAATTTGGGAATAAAAACTTCCGGTGAAAAGCTTAAGTTTTTGGCGCGAGGTGCGTATTCAGCATTTAGTGATTATAAAACAGGGGCTGATTATCGTGTTACAAACACACGATTCAATGAAAAGGATTTGAAAACTGGCTTGCAATATTTGGGAACAAAATTCAAGTCAACCGTTCGTTATAATTACAACCGTTCCAATATTGGTATTGCTGAAGAAGTAGGCGAGCAAACACATTCAAAGGATTTGGAACTTCCGTTTCAGGAAGTTGACAACCATATTTTAAGTTTCGATAATACCGTGTTTTTCACCAATTCAAGTCTGGATGTGAAAGCCGGATATTTGTTCAACGACCGCCGCGAATTTGAAGATGATCCAGCCACGGCAGCCCTTCGCTTAAAATTGAACACATTTAATTACGACGTTAAATACCACCTGCCGCAACTTGGAAAATTTGAAACGATAGTAGGTTTACAGGGAATGTTTCAAAACAACAAAAATGAAGGCGAAGAAATCTTGATTCCAGACGCAAATACAACCGATATTGGGCTTTTGGCAACCTCGCACTACCATTTGGAAAAAGTGGATCTACAGGCTGGAATTCGTTTCGACTCTCGAAAAATTGAAAGTGAAGCCGCACGAAATCCGTTGGAAGAAGATTTTATTCCAGCGCTAAACAAGACGTTTACAAGTTTCACTGCAGCATTGGGCGCAAAAGTAGATTTGTTTGAAAATTTTTCCACACGGGTTAACTTAGCCAGTGGTTTTAGAGCCCCAAATTTGGCTGAACTTACTTCCAATGGGGTGCACGAAGGCACAAATAGATATGAAAAAGGAAATGCTGAATTAACAAACGAGCAAAATTTTCAAGCCGATCTTTCTTTTGAATATAGAAACGAACACGTTGAATTTTTTGCCAACGGTTTTTACAATGCCGTGAATGATTATATTTTCATTTCGCCTACTAATGAAACAATTGATGATGCGCAAGTTTATGACTATCTTCAGGACGATGCAGCGCTTTACGGCGGTGAATTCGGCTTTCACTTACACCCGCATCCTTTAGATTGGCTTCATTTGGAAAGCAGTTTTGAAACCGTTACCGGAAAATTGAATAATGAGGATTATTTGCCATTGATTCCAGCAAATTCACTTCGAAATACTTTTCGTGTAGAATTGAATGACGGTAAAACCAGAAAAAACAGTTTTGCATTTATAACACTCGAAAACACATTTGATCAAAAAAATGTAAGCAATTCTGAAACAAGGACTGGCGGATATTCCCTGTTAAGTGCAGGTGTTGAAAGTAGTTTTCAATTACAAAAAGTTATGTTTAAACTTGGTGTGAATGGAACAAACCTTACCGATAAGGAATATATTTCGCACCTGTCGCGGTTTAAACCCGATGGAATTTTTAATATCGGCCGAAGCATTAATGTGAACTTGAAAATAGAAATCTAACAAAAAAGCCCCAAACGGGGCTTTTTTTATTCGTTAACTCGAATTTTAATAGTTCGAGGTGTGGGTTGTTTTTTCCAAACAAATGTGTAGAGCCACATAAGCGTGAATGTTGGGATAATATCTGAAAAAGGTAATATTTCCTCAAGAAATACAAAAACGGAAGCTATTTTTCCTTCGGTGCCTTTATACATATTGTTCATTTTCTTTGCTGCAAATGGTGCCCATAATAGATCTAAAAATGGACCCACAACGGGTATTGCCATTGTTGCCATACCCACTAAATCATAAATGATTCCTTGGCGCAGTAGTTTATATTTTTCGTTTTTCATTTTTGTTGTGTTTAATTTCAATTAAAAGGAGCAAAAAACATTCCAAAAAAATAATTATGACAGATCGCTGCTTATCAATTTCAAAAATTCATTTCTGGTTTCAATTGCTTCAAACTGACCTCGAAACCCAGAAGTTGTTGTAACGCTGTTTTGCTTCTGAACGCCGCGCATCATCATACACATATGCGAAGCTTCAATAACAACCGCCACTCCCTTGGGTTTTAAAGTATTGTTTATACATTCTAAAATATCATGCGTAAGGCGTTCCTGCACTTGCAATCTGCGGGCAAAAACATCTACAATCCTGGGTATTTTGCTCAAACCCACAATATAACCGTCTGGAATGTAGGCAATATGCGCTTTTCCAAAGAAAGGCAGAATGTGATGCTCACACAAAGAATAAAGTTCTATATCCTTAATTATTACCATATCGTGATAAACTTCAGCAAACATGGCACTTCTTAAAATTTCGGCTGGATCTTGGCAATTGCCAGAGGTTAAAAACTGCATAGCTTTTGCAGCTCTTTCGGGCGTTTTCACTATTCCTTCGCGGGAAACATCCTCGCCTATGGTGCTTAAAATTTTACTGTAATTTTCAATTAAAGTATCAGTTACGGGCTGATCGTACTCTTCAAAGTATCTGTAAGACGACATCTTTTTTCTGTTTAAGAATTTGAAACCAAAAATAAACACATAAATCCGAATAAGAACAATATAACCAATTGGATTGCATTATAGCACTATAAATAGTACTTTCACGCTTTAAAATTTCGCTATGATCGAGGCTCAAAATATCCACAAATACTATGACAATCTTCACGTTTTGAAAGGTGTTGACCTTCACATAAAAAAAAGTGAGATTGTATCAATTGTTGGGGCTTCAGGTGCTGGAAAAACTACATTGCTTCAAATTTTGGGCACGTTAGATTCTTTGCACGATAGCAAAAGTAAATTGCAAATAAACGGGATAGATATTGGCTCCCTATCTGGGAAAAAAATGGCGAGATTTAGAAATGAAAACTTGGGATTTATTTTTCAGTTTCATCAATTATTACCTGAGTTTACTGCTCTTGAAAATGTTTGCATCCCAGCTTTTATTAAGAATACACCAAAAACAGAAGCGATAAACAAAGCGAAGGAACTACTTTCCTTTTTAGGGCTTTCGCATCGCGAAGACCATAAACCCAATGAACTTTCGGGCGGTGAGCAACAACGAGTGGCCGTAGCCCGGGCATTGATCAACAATCCCGCTATAATTTTGGCAGATGAACCCAGCGGAAATCTCGATACAGAAAGTGCCGAAAATCTGCACAATCTGTTTTTTAAATTGCGTGATGAATTTGGACAAACCTTCGTTATTGTTACCCACAACGAAGAACTAGCAAACATGGCCGACCGGAAATTGGTGATGCAGGACGGATTAATTGTAAAATAAAAGTCAGTAATCAATTTTTTTGCGGTGTAATTTTAAAATGAATAGAATTCAACTAAAAGAATTTTTGGACGAAAAAGTCATCGTTTATAACAATCCAAATTTTATAGTAAGCGATCCTATTCAAATTCCCCATTTGTTTACATTAAAGGAAGACATTGAAATTGCAGGTTTTCTAGTGGCCACAATCGCTTGGGGAAACCGAAAAAGCATCATAAATAATGGCCATCGTTTAGTTGAAATGATGGGCAATTCACCCTATGATTTTGTAATGAATTTTTCTGAAAAAAATTCGGATTCACTTTCGCCCTTTGTGCATAGAACCTTTAATAATGATGATCTTTTCTATTTTTTAAAAGCGCTTCAAAACATCTACAAAAATCACGGGGGTTTGGAAAACGTTTTTGCCACTTATGCCGAAAAGGATTCAATGCAAGTTTCAATCCATCATTTTAAAAAATCTTTTTTTGAGCTTCCGCATCTTCCCCGAACCCAAAAACACATTAGCGATCCCTTAAAAAATTCAGCAGCGAAAAGAATAAATATGTTTCTGCGCTGGATGGTTCGCAATGACAATGCAGGAGTAGATTTCGGGATTTGGAAAAACATTGCCCCTTCCCAGCTTTCTTGCCCTTTAGATATTCACAGTGGCAATGTGGCTAGAAAACTTAAATTACTTGTAAGAAAACAGAACGATGGCAAAGCTTTGGCCGAATTGGATAATTCACTTCGAAAATTAGACCCAAACGATCCGGTTAAATATGATTTTGCACTCTTCGGACTGGGCGTATTTGAACGGTTTTGAAGAAAAAACTAACCCATTTCACATTATTTTCTATACGACAATTACACAATTTAAAATATTGTACATTTACATTTAATCCTTGAATCCCGACCTCTTGTGGGTTTAAGCTAATTTGGAGACAATACCTTGATACCACCACAATTACCAATTGATGAACAACATCGTTTGGCTGCTGTCCATTCCTACAATATGTTGGACACATTGCCGGAAAAAGATTTCGATAACATTACGGCATTAACGGCAAGTATTTGTGACGTGCCCATATCTTTAGTTACATTATTGGATGCTGACCGGAATTTTTTAAAATCACATTACGGCATCCCTTTCAACGAAACCCCTCGCAATATTTCTTTCTGTGGACATGCAATTCTGGATGAATCAAATATTTTTATTGTTGAAGATGCCCGAAAGGATCCGCGGTTCACAGACAACCCATTTGTTAAGGATATGAACGCCATATTTTATGCAGGTGTGCGCTTGATAAATTCAGACGGCTATCCTTTAGGAACACTTTGTGTTTTTGACACCAAACCAAGAACCCTTTCAAAATCGCAGAAAAAGGCGCTAATTGCTTTGGCATATCAAGTTGTTAATCTTTTTGAGGCCAGAAAACGCAACAATATTTTAATGGCCGTACAGCAGGAATTGAAAGAAAAAAACGAAGAACTTAAAAATTTCGCAGGCATCGTGTCGCATGATATGAAAATGCCATTGGCAAATATGATTATAACTTCCGATATGTTGCGCAGTAAATATGGTTCGCTGTTAGACGACCAAGGAATGGTATATTTAAATTACATAAAACAATCTTCTTTTACCTTAAGCGAATACATTACTAGACTTTTGGAACATTATGAAAGCGATAAAACTGCATCCCTGAGCAATGAGGTTTTTGATAGTAGCGATCTTTTGGAGAATATAATTGAATTGCTGAACATTAATATTGATTGTGAGATAAATCTACCGGAAAATAATATTGAAATGAAAGCCAATAGAGCTGCTTTGGAGCAAATTATTATAAACCTCGTGGCCAACAGTTTAAAATATAACGACAAAAAAAATATAAAAATAGATATTGAATGTACCGAAGAAAGTGAATTCTATTTATTTTCTATTGCCGACAATGGTATGGGTATCCCAAAAAATAAAATAAAATATATTTATGATCTATTTACAACCACCGGTAAATTGGACAGAAATGGAAAAAAAGGAAACGGCATAGGGCTATCTACCGTAAAAAAACTTATAATAAAATTGGGTGGTGAAATTGAAGTTTTTTCTGAATTAGGGAAGGGAACTACATTTCAGTTTTGCATCAAGAAAATTAACCTGTAAACCATTATTTGTAATTTCCTGTTAATTCGTCTAACCGACAAATTTTATCAACTTATATTTATAGGCACACTAAAACAGTCATTGAAAAACTTTTATGATTCCCCCCAAATTCCCCGACAATGAAAAAGAACGGATTGCCGAATTAAGAAAATACAATTTACTCGATACCCTTTCCGAAAACGATTTCGACAATATTACATCACTAACCGCCATTATTTGCGAAGTTCCTGTTTCCCTAATTACACTTTTGGATACTGATAGAAATTTCTTCAAATCCCACTTTGGGCTGGATTTTAACCAGTCGCCAAGAAACATTTCTTTTTGTGGACATGCAATTTTGCATGATGAAGAAATATTTATAGTTGAAGATGCCACAAAAGACGAACGTTTTAAGAACAATCGGCTAGTAAATGAGGCCAATGCTATATTTTATGCAGGCGTTCCCCTTATAAACCCAAATGGTTTCAAACTTGGAACGCTCTGCGTTTTTGATCATAAACCGCGAAAGCTTACAACTATTCAAATTGCTTCTTTAAAAGCTTTAGCAAAACAGGTGGTAATCCTTTTTGAACTTCGGAAGAAAAACAATCGTTTAACCGAATTTCAAAAAGAATTGCAAGTTAGAAATGAACGTCTTAAGAATTTCGCCCACGTGGTTTCCCATGATCTAAAATCGCCACTTGCGAACATAACTTCGCTCACGCGGTTGTTGCGGGAAGAGAATTCCAAAATCCTTTCAGAGGATTCGGAACTCTATTTAAATTATATTGAAGAATCCTCTAATAGCCTGAAAAATTACATCAACGGTATTTTGAAGTTTTACAAGTCTGAAGAATTGATTGATGCACAAAAACAAAATGTTACGCTAAAGGAATTGTTCGACGAAATAAACGAAATTTTAATAACCGACGATATTGTTTATGATTACCCAACCGAAGGGGTTTTGCATAATGTAAACAAAGCGGCACTAACCCAAATTTTCCTGAACTTGATTGATAACAGTTTAAAATACAACCTTAATGAAAAGCGGATGGTAAAAATAAGTTATGAAACCGATCCAAATTTTCACAAATTTTCAATCAAAGACAATGGCATGGGCATTGATCTTGGCGTGCAAGAAGAAATTTTTAATCTTTTTAAAACAACCGGCATTAAAGATCGCTATGGAAAAGACGGAACAGGGATTGGTTTGGCAACGGTAAAAAGCCTAGTTTCAAAGCTCGGCGGAACTATTTCATTAATATCTGAACCCGGAAAAGGAAGTACCTTTACCTTTACGGTTGAGAAATAGCTTTAATTACGTTCCATTTTTTATCTTTGGACAATATTTATAGGAATGCAGTTCAAAAATCCAGAAATTCTTTACGCCCTTTTCCTGCTGCTCATCCCTATATTTATTCATCTTTTTCAACTTCGGCGTTTTCAAAAAGTAGAATTTACAAATGTTGCTTTTCTAAAAAAAGTAACCATCCAAACCCGCAAAAGTTCCCAACTAAAAAAATGGCTCACTTTGCTGATGCGCTTGTTGGCGCTGGCTTGCATTATTTTTGCTTTTGCACAACCCTTTACGGCTTCAAAAACAGCTTTAAATTCCAAAAAGGAAACCGTTATTTATATAGACAATTCCTTTAGCACGCAAGCCAAAGGTGCCAAAGGGCCAATATTGGAGCGCGCTTTGCAGGATTTGTTTGATAAAACTGGTGGTGCCGAAAAATTAAGTTGGTTCACAAACAATTCCGAAAGGAAAAATACATCGCCGCAAGATTTTAAAAATGAAGTGCTTTCCATAACCTACTCCCAAAACCAACTAACGCCGAGCCAAGTTTTGCTTAAAGCCAACCAGCTTTTTTCAAACGAAAAAGGAATTTCTAAACGGTTGGTCTATCTGTCAGATTTTCAACAGCAAGAAACATTCCCCGAAATCCCAGAAGATTTACTTGTGAATGCTGTTCAATTGAAACCCGTGAAAGCTTCAAACATTTCTATTGACAGCGTTTTTGTCGCTTCAAAAAACGCTTCGACTACACAATTGAAAGTGAACATTTCAACCATAGGAAACGAAACTACCGAAGCGCCCATTTCTCTTTTCAATAAAGAAAAATTGATTGCCAAAACAGCGATTGATTTTTCGGCAAATTCAAATGGAACCATAACTTTTGATATAGATAATTCCGAAGAATTTATTGGGAAACTACAACTGAATGATGCAAATCTGCCTTTTGATAACACCCTGTTTTTCAGCATCAATAATCCCGATAAAATAAAGGTATTGGCTATAAATGAAGCCGATGGCTACTTTCTGCAACGTCTTTTTGAAAAAGAGGAATTCCAATTTTCGCAGCAAACTTTCAAAATGCTGAACTATAACGAAATTCCCGATCAAAATTTTATAGTTCTGAACGAGTTGAAAGAAATTCCAGCTTCCTTAGCAACTGCGTTAAAAGCTTTCAGTGAAGATGGCGGAAGTGTACTTGTTATTCCCGCTTCCGAAGCAGATTTAAACAGTTATAATAATTTTCTGTTAACGATGTCTTTGGGCACACTTTCATCGGAAACGCCGGTTGAAAAAAAGATTACCAAAATCATTTTTTCGCATCCACTTTTTAAAGACGTTTTTGAAAAAGAAGTGGCAAACTTTCAATACCCGAAAGTAAATTCTTTTTACAATATTTCAACAAACGCGACACCTGCAATCGGTTTTGAGGACAATCAACCTTTTCTGCTTCAAAATAATAAAACCTATTTATTTACCGCAGCGATCAACAAAGAGAATTCCAATTTTCAGAATTCGCCTTTAGTGGTTCCAACAATTTATAATATGGCTTTGCAGAGCTTGCCATTGCCAAACTTGTATTATACCATTGGGACGCAAAATTCTATTGCAGTTCCCGTAAAATTGGGTCCGGACGAAATTCTCACCATTGAAGACAGCACTGCACAGTTCATCCCGATTCAGCAAACAAAAGCAAATTTCGTTTTGATTTCAACCACGGACGATCCGAACACTGCCGGTAACTATAAAATTGTGAAGGAAAATGAGTTTTTGGAAAACATAAGTTACAATTTCAATAGAAATGAAAGTGAACTTCGCTATCTAAATCCCAAAGATTGGAAGGGCGCTGAAGTCTATAAAACAGTGGATGATCTTTTTGATTCCATAAGTGAAGCAAATTCCATCAACAGTTTTTGGAAATGGTTTGCTATTTTTGCTTTGCTCTTTTTACTTTTTGAAATGCTCATCTTAAAATTCTACAAATGAAGATATTACTGAAATCTGCCACCATTGTTGATGCTTCCAGCAAACATCATTTAAAGAAACGGGATGTTTTAATAGAAAATGGTGAAATTTCAAAAATTGCAGCAACTATCGCTTCTTCCGAAAAAGTTAAGGAAGTTTCCCTGAAAAATCTCCATATTTCCCAAGGCTGGTTTGATAGCAGCGTTTCTTTTGGCGAACCAGGTTTTGAAGAACGCGAAACCATAAACAACGGATTGAAAACAGCAGCGTTAAGCGGCTTTACAAGTGTCGCGGTAAATGCGAATAGTTTTCCGGTAACGGACAGCAAAGGCCACATTAAATTTTTAAAATCAAAAGCCGAAGGCAGCGCGGTAAGCCTCTACCCTATTGGTGCGCTCACGGTTGGCAGCAAAGGGATTGATTTGGCTGAATTGTATGATATGCAAAATGAAGGGGCGGTTTCATTTTACGATTATAAAAACCCCATTGCGAATGCAAATCTTCTGAAAATAGCATTGCAATATGCTCAGAATTTTGACGGACTGGTACAATCCTTTCCTTTTGAAAAATCTGTGGCGCGTAACGGAATGGTTAATGAAGAAATGAACAGCACCCGTTTGGGATTGAAGGGAATTCCGGCACTTTCGGAAGAACTTCAAATAATTAGAGATTTGTATATTTTGGAGTATACGGGCGGCAAACTTCATATCCCAACCATTTCAACAAAAAAATCGGTTGAGTTGATTAAGGATGCAAAGAAAAAAGGGCTGAACGTAACCTGTAGCGTAGCTATTTTCAACCTCGTTTTGACGGACGCTGTGTTGGAAGATTTTGATTCTAGCTACAAATTACTCCCGCCACTGCGCACTAAAGAGGATAACAAAGCTTTGCTAAAAGGTTTGAAAGATGGAACAATTGATGGGGTTACCAGCGATCACAACCCCATTGATGTGGAACACAAAAAAACAGAGTTTGATCACGCATTCTTCGGCAGTATTGGTTTGGAAGGTTTTTTCGGAGCGCTAAATACGGTTTTAGGTATTGAAGAATCAGTGAAAGCCCTAACAGGTTTAAAAGAAACATTTAAAATTTCTTCAGAAAAAATTGAAGAAGGAAATCGTGCAGAACTCACACTTTTTAACCCAGATGGCATTTGGAAACTTTCTGAAAAAGACATTATTTCAACCTCAAAAAACGCTGCACTTTTGGGCAGGGAACTAAAAGGTAAATCGTACGGAATTTTCGCAAATAATCAATTGGTATTGAACAAATAATGAATACTTCGCCCGCAGGAAAATCGACCGCACTTATTGCCTACGCACCTTTTGTAGGTTTTTTGATTGCTTATTTCATCAACCGTGATGAGAACCATGAATTTGCAACTTGGCATATTAAAAATATGTTCGGGTTGTTCATATTGTTTGTTGTTTCGCTTATTGTGCAATCGCAAATTGACGTTACAATTGGTGACATTTTCTGGCTAATTTGTGTTCTGATTTGGCTTTATTGTTGGGCAATGGCTTTTTTCAACAAAAAGATTGGCATCCCTTTTTTGAGTGAAAAATTTCAGCAATGGTTTACGTTTTTGAATTAAACTATTGGTTATCTTTAACTTATAAAAATAAACTAACCTAATTTCAAAAAAAATGGAAACTACTACAGACAACGGCAAAACAGTTGCCATCATTGCTTATATTACACTTATTGGATGGATAATCGCACTTATAATGAACAACGGAAACAAAACGGCTATGGGCTCTTACCACTTGCGACAGTCCTTAGGAATTATTTGTGTAGGAGTAATTTTAAACATATTGGCCGGTATTATTGGCATTTCAATAATTAGTTGGATAGTTTGGGCTGGAGTATTAGTTTTATGGATACTGGGCATATTGAGTGCGGTTCAAGGTGAAATGAAGCCCGTTCCGGTAGTAGGTGAAAAATTTCAAGAATGGTTTAAGGGAATTTAATTTTATATACTATTTAACGCGACCTTTTAGACTGAAATAAATCTCAGTTTAAAAGGTCTTGTTTATTTTTGCAATCTATGAAAAAACAAACTTTACTTTTAGAACACAATTATAGACCTGCTAAAAACCCTTCGGAAAATCCACCCGCCATAATAATGCTCCACGGTTATGGGAGTGACGAAAACGATTTGTTTTCTTTTGCGGAGGAATTACCAGAAAACTACGCAATCATTTCCCTAAAAGCACCCATCCGTTTGGAACCTTATGGCAATGCCTGGTATAATATTTATTTTGACAATTCGCAAGGAAAATTCAGCGATGACGAACAAGCAATTACTTCGCGGGAATTGGTTACCAAATGTATTGATGAAGTTGTGGAAAAATATGAAGTAGACGGCAACAACATTACACTTCTCGGATTTAGCCAAGGTACAATTTTGAGTTTTGCCGTAGCACTTAGCTATCCTGAAAAAGTGAAGAATGTAATTGGGTTAAGTGGGTATATCAATGAAGGAATCTTAAAGGAAGGTTTTGAGAAAAACGATTTCAGCAAGCTCAATATATATTCTTCCCACGGAAATGTTGATCAAGTTATCCCTGTGGAATGGGCGCGCAAAACCCAACCTTTTCTCAAAAAACTCAATATTGATTCTGTTTATTCAGAATTTCCGGTGGGGCACGGCGTCGCTCCTCAGAATTTTTACGAATTTAAAAACTGGCTTGAAAAAAAGTAAACAGTGTTCAGTGTTCAGTGTTCAGAAACTTAATTTGGATATAAAAACGAAGCTATCGTTGTTAAAACAAGTTCCTTTTTTTCATTGAAAGAATATTCCAAAATCATTTCGCCCCAATATTTACCGTCGGTAAAATCGGCTTGTATCCATTTGTGGTTCAGAAATTTCAACTTGTTTATTTTCATATCGCCGTTCATACCATCAAAAGGCACTAACGGATTGTTTCCTTTTTCAAAATTGTATTCATAGATTGCGTCGGAAACTGTAGCTTCAACAGTCGCAGCTTCAAAACCCAGACTTTCCAAATAGGTCATTGCATTTTCATTTCCCTGCAATGTAAAATAATTCAGATTCATCACTTGATTGCTAAGTGACTCAATAGAATCGTTTTCTTTTTGAAGTTTCACCTCAAGGTTTTCAATTTTCGTGTCTTGTGATTCAAAAATACTTTTCTGGTTCATATACTGATAAATGATGAACAGCACAGCAAAAAGAAACAGGTACATAAATAACTTATTCTTCATAATTAAATGTTTAGCGTGAGTGTGTCATAAGCCAAATGTACATTTTTGGGAAGCCTTTTTTCTACTTCCTCGTGAAAGCCCATTAAATGACTAATGTGGGTTAAATATGTTATTTCTGGTTGAATTTTATTTATAAAATCAAGCGCTTCGGCTAAGTTGAAATGTGAATAATGTGGTTTTTCCCGAAGGGCATTCACAACCAAAACCTTTGTACCCTTCACTTTTTGCATTTCTTCTTCAGAAATTGTTTTAACATCAGTGAGATATGTGAAATTTTCCACTCTAAACCCCAGAACCGGCAGTGTATCGTGAAAAGCTTCAATAGGAATTACTTCTTTTCCTCCAATATAAAAAGGGACATTTTTTTCTATCACTATTTCTTCAATACTTGGCGCCCCTGGATATTTATTTTCAGTTGCAAAAATATAGGCAAAACGTTCGTGCAAAGAAGTAAACACACGCTTATCGGCATAAAACGGAATATTTCCATGCGAAAAATTAAATGGCCGTATGTCGTCCAAACCAGCGGTGTGATCGCTGTGCTCATGAGTAAGCAAAATGCCATCGATTTTTGAAACATCTTCGCGTAACATTTGCTGTCTAAAATCTGGGCCGCAATCTATTACATACGTAAAATCCTTCCAACGCAATAAAACTGATACTCTTAAACGTTTATCTTTAGGGTCGCTGCTTTTGCAAACTGGGTGATTGCTACCTATTACTGGGATTCCCTGTGAAGTGCCAGTGCCAAGAAACGTAATGGTGAATGTTTGATCCATTCTCGCAAAAATACTGGTATTTTTTTTGTTTACCTATTGTAATTGCTACCTTTGTTGGAAAGAAAAAAAGAACGTTGTTATGCCGGAAACTATATTAGGTGACAAGGAATTTGAAAACATTCCTTCCATAAAAAGTAAGGCTTTACGAATAAATCTTAACGAAAACATTTACGGCACCTTTGCCGAAATTGGAGCCGGGCAAGAAACTGTGCGTAATTTTTTCAGAGCTGGCGGTGCATCCGGCACTATTGCAAAAACAATGTCTGCTTATGACAAGGATTTTAGCGATGCCATTTACGGCATTGAGGAAGACGGCAGATATGTAACCGAAGCCCGATTGATAAAAATGCTTTCCCACGAAATCAATTTAATTGAGGAACGCATTATTCGTCAAAAACATCCCAATAAATTATTTTTTGCCTTCGCTAATACTGTTGCAACCATAGATTTTGCAAAACAATACAAAGGCCACGGTTGGTTGGGTATTCGTTATCAAGTAGATCCAAAGGAAGCTTATAATGAAATAACACTTCACGTTCGCTTTCACGAGAACGATGCACAATTGCAGCAAATTACTCTTGGAATTCTTGGTGTAAATCTTATTTATGGGGCTTACTATAAATATGATCAACCAAGAAAATTGCTCCGTTATCTGTATGATCACATAGACAAAGACAAAATCGAGATAGATACCATCAACTTTTCTGGACCCCGTTTTATAGATGTGGACAACCGTTTGATGAGTCTTCAGCTAATTAAAAATGGAATGACAGACGCAGTTATGTTTGGCCCCGATGGTCATAACATTCTTCCTGCGCGCATACTTTATAAGAAAAATATACTTGCGCTTCGTGGAAGTTTTAGACCCGTAACGAAGGTAAACATTGACATGTTTGAACGTTCCTATGAAATGTTTGTTGAAGAAAATAGGGTTGAAAAAGAGAATACTGAGGTAATTTTTGAAATTACACTTTCAAACCTGCGTGCAGAAGGTGAAATTGATGAAGAGGATTTTATGGATCGTGCAAAGTTACTTTGCTCACTGGGCCATACGGTAATGATTTCAAATTTCCAGGAATATTATAAATTGGTTGAATATTTTTCCCGCTATACCAAAATGCGGATGGGGCTTGCCATGGGCGTAAACAATTTGGTAGATATTTTTGACGAAAAATATTATCGCCATTTAAGCGGTGGTATTTTGGAAGCTTTTGGAAAACTTTTCTTCAAGGATTTGAAAGTATATTTATATCCAATGAAAGATCCCGAAACTGGGGAATATACTAATAGTGAAAATTTAAAAGTGCATCCGCGGATGAAGGAATTGTACAAATTCTTCAAATACAACGGAAAAGTGGTGGACATCACAGATTACAATCCAGAAATTCTCGACATATTTTCACGCGAAGTTCTTTCAAAAATTGAAAATGGTGAAGAAGGCTGGGAAGAAATGTTACCTTCGGGCGTATCTGAAATTATAAAAAGCAAACATCTTTTTAATTACAAAGGAGCGGCTGAAAAAGTTGACAATTAACCCAATATTTGGGCTGCGTGGTCCTTTGTTTTTACTTTTTCTATTACACTTTCAATTATACCTTCTTCATTGATTAAAAAAGATTTTCGGTGTATTCCGTCAAATTCCCTCCCCATAAACTTTTTTGGTCCCCAAACGCCGAACGCATTGATTACTACCTTGTTTTCGTCAGCCAACAATGGAAAAGGCAAGTTGTATTTTTCTTTAAATTTATTTTGATGCTTTTCAGTATCGGCGCTCACACCAAGCAATTCAAACCCTTGCTTTTGAAGTTCAGTATAATTATCCCGAAGGTTGCATGCTTCAGCTGTGCATCCGGGAGTATCTGCTTTTGGATAAAAAAAGACAACCCATTTTTTCCCTTTGTAATCTGTGGAGGAAATGCTATTTCCGTCTTGATCATTAACTTTAAAATCTGGAGCTTTATCTCCTACCTGTAATGTTTTCATTATCGTTACTTTTGCATAAAAGTACTTAAAATGACAAAGCAAGAAAAGGTAAACTTTGCAATTGATACGTTAAATACGCTTTATCCCCAAGTTCCAATTCCGCTGGATCATAAAGATCCTTACACACTGCTCATCGCTGTTTTACTGTCTGCCCAAAGTACTGATGTTCGTGTAAACAAGATTACGCCAATATTATTCGAAATTGCGGATAATCCCTATGATATGGTGAAATTAACAGTGGAAGAAATAAGGGAAATCATAAAACCTGTTGGCCTTTCACCTATGAAATCAAAAGGCATACATGGCCTATCTAAAATATTAATTGAAAAATATAACGGGCAGGTGCCGGCAGATTTTGAAGCGTTGGAATCTTTTCCAGCCGTTGGCCATAAAACCGCAAGCGTTGTGATGAGCCAAGCCTTTAATATCCCGGCTTTTCCAGTGGATACGCATATTCACAGATTAATGTATAGGTGGGGTTTTACAAATGGAAAAAATGTGGTCCAGACTGAAAGGGATGCAAAACGTTTGTTTCCAGAATATTTGTGGAACACCTTGCATCTTCAAATTATATGGTATGGAAGACACTATTCACCTGCGAGAGGCTGGAATTTGGAAAATGATATAATTACCAAAACCATTGGCAGAAAAACTGTTATAAATAAATATATGAAGAAATAAAAAAGAAGGTAAATGGATGAGATACGGAACGAAACTAAACTTTTAGTTTTAAATTTTAAAAAAAACCCCGAAAAGCTAATTCCAGGGTTTTTCCAAAGTTTAGTTTAGAAGTGCTTCAAACTTCATTTTATGGTAATCTATAACACTTAAAGCCATCGAATAATCCAGAAGAAATTTTATGGTTTCTTCTTTTGGAACAAGGTTTTTATTCACGTCGTCCACCCGTGATGTTTTAGAGTAATATTTCTGCATAGAGCGCTTTTTTGAGGTTTATTTTCAAATAACGCAACAAAAAAAAATATATTGTATTAATTAGTTAATATAATATTATGTTTATCAATTACTTTGCGCAAATTAATTAAAGCATAACGCATTCTTCCCAAAGCCGTATTAATGCTCACTCCTGTTTGCTCACTTATTTCTTTAAAACTCATATCTTTATAGATACGCATCATCAATACCTCTTTCTGATCATTGGGAAGTTCTTCAATCAATCTTCTAACATCGTTTTCAACCTGACCTTTAATAATCTGTTTTTCAATATTTAAAGCACTATCGCTTAAAACTGAAAAAATATTAAAATCACTATTGTTTTCAAACTTAGGCATGCGGTTGTTCTTCCGAAAATGATCAATAACCAAATTATGCGCAATTCGCATTACCCATGGAAGAAACTTGCCTTCTTCATTATAGGCACCTCTTTTTAGGGTTTTAATAACCTTAATAAAAGTATCTTGGAAAATATCTTCCGCGACATCCCTATCAAAAACCTTTGAATAAATAAAACTGTAGATTCTTTGCTTGTGGCGAGTTATTAGTTCGCTAAGTGCAGATTCATTACCGTTCATATAAGCGCTTACTAAAAACGCATCAGTGTTAGTGCTTTGCTTCATATCAATACCTTTTTAAAAAATAAACAACTATGGATTTGGTTGCTTAGTAAAATGTTTATTTGTTAAAAGTAATGATCAGCTATAGGCAATAATTTTTTTATATGACGTTAAGAGCCGTAAATATAACAACAAACAAATAACAAATGCAAAAAAAAGGTTAAATTTTTCAGTTAAAAATAATAATAAGCGCTAAGGTGCATTGCTGAATTCGATATAGTATCTTTGTGAAAAAGCTATAAAAAAGGGAAAAATAAATTGAATACGGAAACAATAGACATTAAAAAAAACATCCTGATTCAGGGTGCAAAACTTCACAATCTTAAAAACATTTCGGTTGCCATACCCCGTAATAAATTGGTTGTTATTACTGGTCTTTCCGGTAGCGGAAAATCGAGTTTGGCATTTGATACACTTTACGCCGAAGGCCAGCGCCGCTACGTTGAAAGCCTTTCCAGTTATGCCCGCCAGTTTTTAGGACGGCTGGACAAACCTAAGGTTGATTCCATAAAAGGAATTTCACCAGCCATTGCAATCGAGCAAAAAGTAAATTCAACAAACCCACGTTCCACTGTTGGCACTTCCACTGAAATTTATGATTATTTAAAACTTCTTTTCACACGAATTGGGAAAACGATTTCCCCAATTTCTGGGAAAGAAGTTAAAAAAGACACTACTACAGATGTTATAAATTTCATAAAAAAATTCCCGGAAACCGAAAAACTACTCCTCCTCGCTCCTATCCATTTGGAAGAAGGCAGAAAGATGGAAAACAAAATCCAGGCTTTGGCGCAACAGGGCTATTCCCGAGTTAAAATTAAAGGTGAAGTTTTACGGATCGATGAATTAAATTTAAAGTCTTTTCCAAAGAAAATTGATTTGGTTATTGATAGAATCATTACCAAAGATGAAGAAGATTTCTACAACCGGCTTGCGGATGCCATTGAAATAGCCTTTTTCGAAGGGAAAGGCGAATTGTATATTGAAGAGCTTTCCTCAAACAAAATTACAGAGTTCAACAACCGCTTTGAGGCGGATGGAATGACTTTTTTAGAACCAAACGTACATCTTTTCAGCTTTAATAATCCCTACGGCGCGTGCCCAACCTGCGAAGGTTATGGAGATGTAATTGGCATTGATGAAGATTTGGTCATTCCAAATACTGCTTTGTCAATTTATGAGAACGCCGTATTTCCGTGGCGCGGCGAAAGTATGGGGTGGTATCGCGACCAGTTGGTAAACAACGCTTATAAATTTGATTTTCCAATCCACAAGCCGTGGTTTCAACTCACCGAAGAACAGAAAAAATTGGTGTGGGAAGGCAATAAATATTTTGAGGGATTGAATTCATTCTTTTCCTTTTTGGAATCCAAAAGCTATAAAATCCAAAACCGCGTGATGCTTTCGCGCTATCGCGGAAAAACAAAATGCACAACTTGTAAAGGAAAGCGCTTGCGTCCCGAAGCAGGATACGTAAAAATAAACGGGACGGCCATACAGGAATTGGTAGAACTTCCACTTGATAAAACTGCGGAATTCTTCAAAAACCTAAAACTATCGTCCTTTGATGAAAAAATAGCAAAACGGCTTTTGCTGGAAATCAACAATCGTTTAAAGTTTTTACAGGATGTTGGTTTGGGCTATTTAACGCTAAACAGAAAATCCAATACTCTTTCTGGTGGCGAATCGCAGCGAATCAATTTAGCAACATCGTTGGGAAGCAGCCTTGTTGGCTCTATGTATATTTTGGACGAGCCAAGTATCGGGCTTCATCCAAAAGATACCGAAAGACTCATCGTGGTTTTGAAAGCCCTTCGCGATTTGGGAAATACAGTTATTGTGGTAGAACACGATGAAGACATAATGAAAGCCGCCGATCAAATTATTGATATTGGTCCAGAAGCTGGAACTTTTGGTGGTGAAGTAGTGGCGCAAGGAACTTATGATGAAATCTTAAAATCTGATTCCCTTACTGCAAAGTATTTGAATGGCGAAATGGAAATTGAAGTTCCCAAAAAAAGAAGAACTTCAAAAAACAAAGTTTCTATAACGGGAGCGCGACAGAATAACCTTAAAAATATAGACGTAACCTTTCCTCTGAATATTTTTACTGCAGTTACGGGTGTTTCCGGGAGTGGAAAAAGTACGCTGGTAAAAAAAATCCTCTATCCTGCCCTTCTTCGTGAAATAGGTGGTTACGGAGAAAAACCGGGACAATTTTCAGAAATAAAGGGAGATTTCGGAACTATAAAAAGCATCGAATTCATTGATCAAAATCCCATTGGCCGCTCCAGTAGAAGCAATCCCGTAACCTATATTAAGGCATACGATGATATTCGGAATTTATATGCTTCCCAAAAACTCTCGGATATTCGCGGGTATAAAGCGAAACATTTTTCATTTAACGTAGATGGCGGCCGTTGTGAAACCTGCAAAGGCGAAGGAGAAGTTACCATCGAAATGCAATTTATGGCCGATGTTCATTTGCTCTGCGATGCTTGTAATGGCAAACGTTTCAAAAAAGAAGTGCTGGAAGTAACTTTTCAGAATAAAAATATAGACGACATTCTTACCATGACGGTGGATGATGCCGTTGCTTTTTTTGGTGAGCACAAGCAAGAAAAGATTTCCGTAAAATTGCAGCCATTGCAGGATGTTGGATTAGGTTATGTTCAGTTAGGGCAAAGCTCCTCTACCCTTTCTGGTGGCGAGGCGCAACGAATTAAGCTTGCTTCATTTTTGATTAAAGGAACTTCAAAAGAAAAAACAGTTTTCATTTTTGATGAACCCACAACAGGCCTCCATTTTCACGATATTAAAAAACTATTGGCTTCATTTTATGCATTGCTAGACAGAGGGCATACCGTGATTGTTGTGGAGCACAATTTGGATCTTATAAAATGTGCAGATTATATAATCGATTTAGGCCTTGAAGGTGGTGAAAACGGAGGGAAAATTATGGCTGAAGGTACTCCCGAAGAGGTTGTGAAAAATAAAGAATCATTTACTGCTAAGTATTTGAAAGAAAAAATTTAACATATTTTGTGGCACACTAATTGAAACTATCTTTAACGAATGACTTTTAATTTTTTGGTTGGTTAGTTTTTTTAAAATCCGTTGAAATGGTAAAACACTTCAGCGGATTTTTTAATAAAATAATTTTCAAAATAGCTTTCAAATTTATTAAACTCTATAAGTGCTGTTGAAAATCAAGTATTTAAAAAATTGGCACGGTCGTTGGTTATTTAAAAACTGTACACCGCTTACCAGAAAACTCAAGCAAGTACGAACCTTTTAAATTTTGAAACCTATGAAAAACATAGCATTTATTTTCAGTATCCTTTTGATGGGATTTTCACCAAATGCAACTTCCCCTAACGTTGAAAACGATAACCGAAGAGGTTATGACGGCAACGCCTACATTTTTGTTGAAGGCGATGTGGAATTCTCCGTTTTCCCAGATGGCCAATTCGACTTTGTTTATGTTGGGCCACAAACTGGTTCACAAGTAACCATAAATACTCCTAACGTAAACTTAAGTTTCAACTCTGGTTATGATTACGAAGCTTATGTACAATATGACGATTACGGCGCAGTAATTCAAATAGAAAATATTCCTATTTATTATGACGAGTATGGCCGTATTGCCCAAGCCGGAAATGTTGATATTCAATATAACGACAGGCGCATTGTTAGGGTTGGTGGACTTCACGTAGTTTATAACAACTATGGTTATTTCTCACACAGCACAGGCTTTATAAATGTTTATAACCCCTATTATGTTTACCGTCCTTGGCACGGTTATTATGCAAGACCTATTTTTAGCCATTGTATAGTTTATGACCAGCCTTACAGAAGATATTATTCGCCTGTTAGATATAGCTATCACGATCACGTGGTGTATTATAAAAAGAGACATCACGTAGCCTATCACAATGGCCGTAGAGATTTTCATCGCCCCGGAAGTCGTGTTTATGACAAAAAAGGAAGATCATCAATAAACAAGGAATACAGTCCGAACAGAAAAAATACCATGGTCGCTTCAAATAATTCACGCAACAATAGTTCCGTGCGAAGCAATGATTCTCGCAACAATAATTCCGTGCGAAGCAATGATTCTCGCAACAATAGTTCCGTCCGAAGCAATGATTCACGAAACAATACTATTACCCGAAGTAGTAGCACCAATAGTAAAGGTGCCACAAAGGTTGATAGAAACACGCGCAGCTCTGGAAATGATTCAAAAAATATTTCCCGCAACAACACCGTTAAATTAAATAACAGGAATTCAACACGAGTAGGTAGCGATAATACGAGGAAAAATGTGGAAAGAAGCACTTCGCAAAATAGAGTGAAAAATAGTAGAAATGAGAGTACAACTCGTTCAAGTAATTCAAGAAATGTTGCGTCAGAAAGAACGGTTCAAAAGCAACAAACTCGAAATGTATCGTCTAAAAACAAAAGTGGTTCAGTAACACGAAATACTACTCAGTCTCCCAAAAGAGAGACCGCTAGTAGAAGTACCGTAAGCAAATCCAGTGCTCCTTCGCGAAGCAATTCCAATGTGAATTCTTCCAGAGGTAATTCCTCAAATAGCAAAAACGTTAGAGGAAGAGGATAAAAATAGTTTTTTGGTTGGTTGGTAAAACCTCCGTGATTCGCCCCTGGCGAAGATCGGGGGTTTACTTTTTTAATTCTGAATTAAGGTTGCTATTTGTTTCGTAAGTTCCCGCCTACTATATT
Source organism: Aequorivita sp. (assembly GCA_030690315.1). Classification (GTDB taxonomy): domain Bacteria; phylum Bacteroidota; class Bacteroidia; order Flavobacteriales; family Flavobacteriaceae; genus Aequorivita. Next base: position 20,560 of record JAUYGY010000035.1, on the reverse strand, counting down.
TTTCAATTCCTTCGGAAGCAATGCCCAAATTCCCATTTTTGAATTCTTTATATAGTTGAAGAATCTCAGCCATCAATTCATCGTCATCCCAATAACTGAAGAATTTTCCCGATTTGGTTTCAGTTATAATCTCTTCAATATCACTTTCCTTTGGACCCAATGCAATTATCGGGCGCATTGCAGCAAGATATTCAAAAAGTTTTCCGGGAATTATAGCCTTAGTTTCGGCACTGTTTATTTCAACCAAAAGCAACACTTGGCTTTGACGCTGTAGTTTTAAAGCTTCTGAATGGGATACGTAGCCCAAAAATTTACAAGAATCAATAAGCTTAAAATTTTCAAGACTTTTCTTTACTTCTTCGCTTACAGCACCAGCAAATTTTAGTTGCAAATCATTTTTAAAATCGGGATTCTCTTTGCAAATTTCAGAAAGTACTTTCCACAAAACCTCCGGATTTCGTTCGCTTAAAAGCGAGCCAATATGGGAAATTGAAAAGCCGGAATCCATCTCAAAATTAATTTTTTCAGAAATATCATAACCGTTTGTAATTACTGCAATCGGGGTTTCGGTAATCATTTCGAACTCCTTCTTCGTAGTTGGGCTGGTTACTACAACAACATCTGCCGATTTTAAAACCAATGCTTCCAATTCCTTATGTTTCCGTTCGGAAGATTTGTTTAATCGAAGGGATTTGTGGTAATGGATTGTCGTCCACGGATCGCGAAAATCTGCAATCCATTTTACGTTCAATTCTTTTTGAAGTTGCATTCCTATAAGATGCAGGCTGTGCGGTGGTCCGGTTGTAATAACAACATCCACGGCATTTTCAGAAATATATTTTGAAAGAAATTCAACCGAAGGTTTCACCCAACCCACGCGTGCATCGGGAATAAAAAAATTGCCGCGAACATAAAGCATCAGCTTTTCCATCACAGAAATTTCTTTTTTGGAAATAATGCCGCTACTTATCTGCTTTGTCTTCTTTTTTGAAAAAAGCTTAGCGAAACGATACGGCTCGTTAATGGGCAATTTTATGATTTCAATATCCGAAGGGATTTCCGAAGAAAAATTACTGTCAACCAAAGGATAATTTGGATTTTCAGGCACATAAACTATAGGTTCAACCCCAAATTCTCTAAAATATTTTACAAACTTCAACCATCGCTGTACGCCCGGGCCACCCGCTGGAGGCCAATAATATGTGATGATTAGGGCGCGTTTCATTTATTCCGTCACTTCTTTTTTCCGAAAGGCAAAATACAAGCCACCCAAAAGGATTAAAAGAAAAACAATACTGCTCGCCAAGGAAATAGTGCTTCCGGTTTGGATTACTTTCGGCTCAAACTTGAATTCAATTTTATTGTTTCCGGGAGGAATTACCATTGCCCGAAGAAGATAGTTCGCGCGGAAATACTCCGCAGGTTTTCCATTGACATAAGCATTCCAACCCATTGGATAATAAACCTCTGAAAAAATGGCTACTTGTTCCGTATCAGTAGATGCCTCATAAACCAAATGATTCGGCTGATAGCTATAAAGTTCTATAGTTGAAAGTGTATCTCTTTGAATATTTTGTGATGGGATTTTTGAAAGGAATTCTTTATTTACAATCGCAGTCTTTTTTGTATCCAAGCTGTCTAAAAGCTGGATCTCTTCATCTGCATTTTCAGCCGGTTGCACATTTTCAACAAACCAAGCATCGCCATTGGCATACGGATTTCGTTGCGCCACTGGCCCGCCATTTTTGGCCTGGGTAATAATATAGCGAACATTCATCATATTCAAAATTCCGATGTTGCCTTTGCTGATATAAAATTCAAATAAATCCTGCATTCTGCCCGGTTTCGCGGCGTGATACCCGCCCAACGCATTGTGATAATAACTCGCACGCCCACTGTTGAAAGCGTTCGTGGTAGCATCATAAACACGGAAATGGCCCTCGTCCCTTAAAATTTGTTCGTCCGCGCCGTTTTTCTGAAATGGTTCGTCAACCAATTTTGCCTGCACAAAGGCTTCTTCGTTCACATACCTTCTGTCAACACCCACCAAATCTATCACCATCAAAACAGAAAGCGCTGCAATGGCAAATCCTTTTTTCAGTTTTTCTTTCATAAAAAACCAAAGAACGGCGGCTGTCAAAACCACAAAAATCAATGAACGGATTGCATCTGAAGTGAAAAGTGACATTCTATCCTCGCGGATTGCTTCTAAAAATGGAAGCCCCATTTCATCCCTAAAATAACTGTCATACGGACTTGCAAAATCAAACAACACCGATTTAAAAAGAATGAAAATCAATGTGAGCCCTCCCACAATTCCCGAGGCCCAAAGCAATGCTTTTTTCTTTTCTTCTTCCCTTTCAAACTGATTAAAAAATTGGTGCAACCCAACAATTGCAAGGATTGGAAGAATCAATTCGATAATTACTTGTATGGAAGAAACAGCTCGGAACTTATTGTACATCGGCACGTAATCAATAAAAAACTGCGTCAATCCTTCAAAGTTTTTTCCCCAAGATAAAAGCAATGTTAAAACGAAAGCGGAAACCACCCACCATTTCAGTCTGCCACGAATTAAATACAAAGCTAAAACCGAAAGAAATATAATGATTGCACCAATATAAGCGGGCGCACCCACAAAAGTCTGGTCTCCCCAATACATCGGGATTTGGCCCAAAACCTGATTTGCTTCCTGTGAAGTTGCACCCATTCGCATAAGGCTTTCAATGGTTTTTGAATCCTTGGGAAATGCTTCGGTGGAACTTCCACCCATAAAACGGGGAATGAAGAGGTTGAAACTTTCTAATCTGCCATAACTGTATTCAGTTATATAACCAAAATCGAGACCTGTTGTGTTGTCTTTTGGCGTGCCGTCTGCATTAATGGTCAATTCGGTTTTGCCTCGGGTTGACGTATCTGCGTACTCTTTCGTAGCAAGAATATTTGTAGCGTTTAAGCCCACTGCAATCAAAACGCCAACGGCCATAATTCCCACTGCCTTAAAATAATGCGGCAGTAATTTCTTTTTGAAAGCGTCAATCAAATAAACAATCCCGATTATTACGACAAGAAGCATCAAATAATACGTCATTTGGAAGTGATTTGCTACCAATTCCAAAGCCATGGAAACCGTGAGCAGTAAAAATCCCCATAAATATTTTCCGCGGAAAGTGAGAAATATTCCACTTAAAACAAAAGGCATATAAGCTATTGCATGGGCTTTGGCATTATGCCCTACTCCTAAAATAATAATCAAATATGTTGAAAAACCAAACGCCAACGCGCCCAAAAAAGCAAGTTTATAATCCACTTTCAGCACCAAAAACAATATGTACATTCCTATAAAATAAAGGAACAGATAATCTGCCGGACGCGGTAAAAAACGGATGGCGAGATCCAGTTGTTTTATATAATTATTTGGATATTTCGCGCCCAATTGATAGGTTGGCATTCCTCCGAAAGCAGCGTCAGTCCAATAGGTTTCTTCACCTGTTTCACTTCGGAAATCGTTTTGCTGTTTTGCCATTCCGGAATATTGTACAATATCGCTTTGGAAGATTTTTTTGCCCTGTAAAACGGGATTAAAATATGCCAATGAGGCAATGATAAACAAAATGAAAACAACTAAATGGGGAAGAAATTTTTTATAGTTGGGCTGCATAATTTGGCGTCTGAATATGAAGTGGGGAAATTAGGGAAAAAATGTTGAATGACGGGTGACGGATGACGGGTGTTTAAAATATCGGCCATCGGTCATCCAGCACCCAGCTTCACTCCACCTCTTCATATTCCACATATTCCCCAACTTTTTTACTCGATTTAGAATTTTGAGATGGATTTTTATCAATTGTAATATTTCCCTCGGGTTCGCGCTCTGCCGTTGCATTTGGCTGGTTTCCGAAGAATTGCTCAAACTGTTGTCCAGCTTTTTTGGAAATGTACCGCATTAAATAGGGAGTGGCGAGCCTAATTAAAAACTTTAGCCCGAAATATACCAGAAGAACGATAAGTATCGTTTTTAGAAATGTCATCATAACTGTCAAATTCTTTCCAAAAATAAGGATTGATGCAGAAAAAGACGAATGTTCACTATTAAATAAATGGTAAAATCATATATCTTTGAACTAAACCCATCATTCTATGAACCTCAAACTTCCCTTCCTATTTCTACTAAGTTTATTATCGCTTTCAAATGTTTCGGCACAATACACCGAAATGATAAACACAAACCGTCCCGGAGGCTCGCAAGGCGCATTTTCAGTAGGTACAAATGTAATTCAGGTTGAAACTGGATTTAGCTACGGAAAGGAAAAACACGAGCTTTTAAAAACCGAAACCAATGCTTGGGCAATAGATTATTCGGTTCGCTATGGTTTTTGGAAAGAGCGATTGGAAGTGAGCGTTATGGGCGAGTTTCAGTCCAACAATCTAACAAACAATCGCTTTAGTCCGCCCGATAATAAAAACAAGGAATCAAATTTCAAGAGCAACACCGTTGGGGCAAAATATTTAATTTATGATCCGTATAGAAAACGCGAATTGGAAGGACCAAACCTCTATAGTTGGAAGGCCAACAACAAAACCCAATGGGCCGATTTAATTCCTGCAATATCGGTATATGCCGGTGCAAATTTTGATTTTACAAATATAGATACGCCGAATCCGTTCGTGCCGGAAGCTGAAAGCAGCATCAGTCCAAAATTGGTTTTGGCAACCCAAAATAATTTTATTGGGGGCTGGGTTTTTGTTACAAACATTATCGTGGACCGCGTGACTACAGATTTTCCGACTTATGGTTATATTGTAACACTAACGCACGCCACCAATCGCTGGTTCTCTGTTTTTCTTGAGAACCAAGGTTTTAAAAGTGATTTCTATTCAGACCAGTTGCTTCGTGGTGGTGCTGCGGCATTAATAAATCCAAACCTTCAAGTTGATTTTTCGCTTACCTATAGTTTAAAGGATACGCCATCAAGATTGTATGGCCGTGCGGGATTGGCATATCGATTTGATATGCACAACAAAGACGAATATTTGGAAGATAAAGAAATTAAAGAGGAAAAAAAGAAAGAAGAAAAAAGCAAAAAAGATGAACGCGAGGATGAGCTGGAACTTGAAGATGAAGGAGAAAAATAATAGCATTTTCAATATGATAATAGTAAACCAAATAACCTCCAAAAGTGATCTTAAAAAATTTGTCACTTTTCCTTTTAAATTATACAAAGACAGCAAATATTGGGTTCCATCATTGATTAAGGATGAAATGGAAACCATTGATACCGAAAAAAATCCCGTATTTAAAAATGCCGAAGCTTGGTATTATTTAGCTTATAAAAATGATGAGATTGTTGGGCGGATTGCTGTTATTCTAAACCATTTGGAAGTAAACGAACAGGGTAAGAAAAAAATCCGTTTTGGCTGGCTGGATATGGTTGATGATATTGAAGTGACCAAAGCCTTGCTTGCAAAAGCCTACGAAAAAGGCCGCGAACACAAGTTGGAATACGCCGAAGGTCCCGTAGGTTTCAGCAATATGGAAAAAGCTGGAATCCTCACAATGGGTTATGAGGAAATGAACACCATGATCACTTGGTACCATTACCCATATTATGCTGAACATTTGGAAAAACTTGGTTACGAAAAACAGGCAACTTGGGTGGAATACAGACTGGAAATTCCTGATATTATCTTTGAAAAAGTGGCCAAATTTTCCAAAATTGTGCGGGAACGTTACAAACTTTCGGTAATTCGTTTTAAGGATAAAAAAGAAATCCTGCCCTATGTAGATGCTATGTTTGGCTTGTTAAACAAGACATACAATACGCTTCAAACTTTTGTTCCAATACAGCAATATCAAATTGATTATTACAAAAAGAAATATTTCAGCTTTATCCACCCCGATTATATTTGCTGTATAAAAGATGAAACAGGAAAATTGATTGCGTTTTCTATTGTGATGCCTTCTTTTTCAAAAGCATTGAAAAAGGCGAACGGAAAATTGTTTCCCATTGGTTGGAATTATATTCTCCAAGCTCAAAAAAAGAACGACACGGCCGCTTTCTATTTAATAGGAATTGACCCCGAATATCAGGGAAAAGGCGTAACCGCAATTATTTTTGAAGAGATGCAATATCTCTTCAATTCCAAAGGAATACATACTGTTGAAACCAATCCGGAATTGCAAGAGAATACTGCCGTTCAATTGCTTTGGAAGGATTATAATCCTGTGCAGCATAAGGAGCGGAGTACTTTTAGGAAGAATCTTTAAACATAAAAATCCACCCAAAAAAGGTGGATTTTTCAATATTAAGATTTCCGCCTTCGCGAAAATTTATTCTCCCATCGCCTCTGCAACAGCTGCAGAAAGTCGTTTGTAAGTTCCATTTTCCAAACGCTCACGGATTGCTGAAAAAGCTTCCAAGGTTTCTTCAATGTCTTCCATTGTATGCGAAGCCGTTGGTATCATTCGCAATAATATCAATCCTTTCGGAATTACTGGGTACACAACAATTGAACAGAAAATTCCGTGGTTTACACGAAGATCTTTAACCAATGCCATTGCCTCAGGAATGCTTCCTTTTAAGTATACTGGCGTTACGCAGCTTTGGGTGGTTCCTATATCAAAACCTCTCTTTTTAAGTCCGCCTTGCAAGGCGTTTACGTTTTCCCAAAGTTTTTCTTTCAGTTCGGGCATCGTGCGAAGCATATCCAAACGCTTCAAAGCGCCTTCCACCAAAACCATTTGCAATGATTTTGCAAACATTTGCGATCGTAGGTTGTATTTTAGGTAATTCATTATTTCTTCATCACCGGCAATAAATGCTCCCGTACTTGCCATAGATTTTGCGAAGGTTGCAAAATAAATGTCAATTCCATCCTGTACGCCTTGCTCCTCGCCTGCTCCAGCACCTGTTTTGCCAAGTGTTCCAAAACCGTGCGCATCATCCACAAAAAAGCGGAAGTTGTATTTTTTCTTAAGTTCAATAATTTCTTTCAACTTGCCCTGCTCGCCGCGCATTCCGAAAACTCCTTCGGAAATAAGAAGAATTCCGCCTCCGGTTTTTTCAGCGACTTTTGTAGCGCGCTGTAGATTTTTTTCGATACTTTCCATATCGTTGTGCCTGTAAGTGAAACGTTGCCCCAAGTGAAGGCGAACTCCGTCAATTATACAAGCGTGGGCATCAACATCATAAACAATCACATCGTCTTTTGCAACGAGTGCGTCAATTGTTGAAACCATTCCTTGATACCCAAAATTTAAAAGATAAGCCGCCTCTTTATTTACAAATGCCGCAAGCTCTCTCTGAAGTTGTTCGTGAAGATCGGTATGGCCACTCATCATTCGGGCGCCCATTGGATAGGCAGAGCCCCATTTTGCGGCTGCTTCAGCATCTACTTTTCTAACTTCCGGATGGTTGGCAAGCCCTAAATAATCATTGATACTCCAAGTGATTACTTCCTGCCCCTTAAATTTCATTCTATTGGAAACGGGGCCTTCCAGTTTGGGGAATACAAAGTAGCCTTCCGCTTGTTCAGCCCATTTTCCCAACGGACCTTTATCTTTATATATTTTATCGAATAAATCTTTCATCAAAAGCTTTGTTAAAAATTTGGGACAAAATTAATTAAATAAATCAGCATAGCAAGATTTACCATATATGATTTTAGGTTGACGCTTAAACAATCAATAAAAAAGTCTAATAAAAAAACCGATTGACAAATGTTCAACCGGTTTCAAAAATCGTAAATCTAAAATCGTAAATTTAAAATCATTTCACGTATTCAATTTTTTGTATTTCCGCAGTTTCGGAATCGAAAAAACCTTGCTGGCTCATCCATTCGTCGTTATAAATTTTACTCATATAACGCGAGCCGTGGTCTGGAAAAATAACAACTATGTTGCTGTTTGCATCAAATTCACCTTCTTCTTCCAACTGCTTTAAACCTTGCATCGCCGCTCCGCTTGTATAACCCACAAAAAGACCTTCTGTTTTTGCTAGCTCACGCGCAGTGTGTGCACTGCTTTCATCGGTTACTTTTTCAAATTTGTCAATTATATTGAAATCTGTTGCCGATGGAATCAAATTTTTCCCCAAACCTTCAATGCGGTACGGATAGATTTCATCTGCATCAAACTCTTTTGTTTGGTGATATTTTTGTAAAACTGAGCCGTAAGCGTCAATTCCAATTACTCTAATATTTGGATTTTTTTCTTTTAAAAATCGAGCCGTTCCTGAGATTGTTCCTCCAGTTCCGCTGCAAGCCACTAAATGTGTGATTTTTCCAACAGTTTGTTCCCAGATTTCTGGACCGGTAGTTAAATAATGCGCATCAATATTCAATTCATTAAAATATTGATTGATGTAAACAGAACCTTTTATTTCACTGTGAAGTTTTTTAGCTACTTCATAATACGAGCGTGGATCGTCTGCGCTAACGTGGGCTGGACAAACGTAAACCTTTGCGCCCATTGTTTTAAGCATATCAATTTTATCTGCTGAAGATTTTGAACTTACTGCCAAAATACATTCGTAACCCTTAATTATGCTAACCATCGCAATGCTGAAACCAGTGTTTCCACTTGTGGTTTCAATAATGGTATCGCCGGGTTTTAGGATGCCTTTTTTTTCGGCTTCTTCAATAATATAAAGTGCAATACGATCTTTGGTGGAATGTCCCGGGTTGAAAGCTTCAACCTTCGCGAAATAATTACCCTTCATTTTCTGGGTAATCTTGTTAAGCTTTATTAACGGTGTGTTGCCTATTAATTCCAACACATTATTATAGGCTTTTATTTCTTCTTTCATAAAGAGGGAGTTCGTTATAAAAAACAATTAATTCAAAACTGAATTTTTCAACCCGACAAAGGTACGGAAATATTTTAATTACTCCTTAATTCCTTCCAAATCCAATAAAAAGGCATAATCCATAGCAACTTCTTTCAGCGCTTCAAAACGCCCGGAAGCCCCACCGTGGCCTGCATCCATATTGGTTTGTAACAATAAAATATTAGTGTCTGTTTTTACATCTCTAAGCTTGGCAACCCACTTTGCCGGCTCCCAATATTGCACTTGGCTATCGTGCAAGCCCGTTGTAACAAGCATATTTGGATATTTTTTAGCTTCAACATTGTCATAAGGGGAATAACTTTTCATATAATTATAGTATTCCGCTTCGTTTGGATTTCCCCATTCGTCATATTCACCAGTAGTTAATGGAATGGAATCATCAAGCATTGTTGTAACCACATCCACAAAGGGTACCGAAGCAATTATCCCATTGTATAACTCTGGCGCCATATTGGTAATCGCTCCCATTAAAAGTCCGCCAGCGGAACCGCCTGAAGCATATAGATGTTCTTTGGAAGTATAACCTTCCGCAATCAAATATTTTGAAGCATCAATAAAATCTGAAAAGGTATTTTTCTTTTTCAGCAATTTCCCGTCTTCATACCACTGTCTTCCCATATATTCCCCACCGCGAATATGTGCGATTACATAAATAAATCCGCGATCCAGTAAACTCAATCGCACAGACGAAAAATAGGGATCCATCGTAGCGCCGTAAGAACCATATCCATAAATCAACAACGGATTTTTCCCATCTTTTTTTATTCCTTTTCTATAAATTACAGACATCGGAATTTTTGTTCCGTCAACTGCTGTTGCCCACAAACGCTCAGTTTCGTAATTATTTTTATCGAACTTCCCCCCTAAAACTTCGGTTTCCTTCAACACAGTTTTCTCTTTGGTTTCCATATTGAAATCAATCACAGAAGCTGGAGTGTTCAATGAATTATATCCGTAACGAAGAATTTTAGTGTCGAATTCCGGATTCTGCGTTGTGAAAGCGGTATAGGTTTCATTATCAAAAGGTAGATAATAATCTTCCTTGCCTTCCCACTCTTTTATGCGGATTTTGGTAAGCCCATTATTCCGTTCGCTAACAACCAAATAATCTTTGAAAATATCAATGTCTTCCAGCAAAACATCAGTGCGATGCGCAATCATATCGACCCAATTTTCTTTGGAAGTTTTGTCTTCCGAAGTTTTCATCAATTTAAAATTGAGCGCTTTATCCTTATTTGTCAATACGTACCAATTGTTTCCGTAATGCGAAATACTGTATTCCAAACCTCTTTCGCGTGGTTGAAAAATTTTGAATTCTCCCGTCGGGTTGTCGGCATCCAAAACTCTGTATTCTGAAGTAAGCGTACTATAAGAGCCAATTACAACGAATTTTTTCGACTTCGTTTTGTAAACATACGTTCCAAAAGTTTCATCTTCTTCAGTAAAAATCAATTCATCAGTAATTGGATCCGTGCCCATTGAATGTCTGAAAATTCTATCGGCGCGAAGGGTTTTTTCATCCTTTCGCGTATAAAAAAGCGTTTTATTATCGCTGCCCCAAGTAGCGCTACCCGTTGTTAAAGGAATTCTTTCCGGATAGATTTCACCTGTTTTTAGGTTTTTTATGAAAATATCATACTTTCTGCGGCTCAATGTATCTACACCAAAAGAAACAAGATTGTTGTCTTCGGAAACATTAAGGCCCGTGAGATTGTAATAGGAATGGCCTTTTGCCATTTCGTTCACATCAAAAAGTATTTCCTCTTTCGCCTCGAGCGAATCTTTTTTACGGGTGTAAATGGGATAATCCTTTCCAGTTTCAAAACGGGTTATGTAAAAATAGCCGTTAAGTTTGTACGGAACAGATTCATCATCTTCTTTAATTCTCGCTTTCATTTCCGCAAAAAGATCATCCTTGAACTTCTTGGTGTGCGCAGTCATTGCTTCGTAATACTTGTTTTCTTCCTTCAAATAATCAATTACCTTTTCATCTTCGGGATTGTTTAGCCAGTAATAGTTGTCTGTGCGAACATCGCCGTGGGCTTTTAATTTCTTGACAATTTTTTCGGCTTTTGGGGGAGTAATTTTCATAATATCTTTTGAAGCTTCCTGCGCATTTAGTGAAGGCGCAAAAATAACACAAGCAATTGAAAAGAAGGCTAATTTTTTCATAAAGAAGGGTTGACAAATTGTATCACAAAGTAGTAAATTTGCAGCAAACTAAAAACGAAGATTATGTTTGGAGATTTAATGGGAATGATGGGCAAACTAAAGGAAACCCAAGAAAAAGTTGAGGCCACAAAAAAGCGCTTGGATACCGTATTAATTGACGAAACCAGCAGCGACGGCCTTTTAAAAATTACTTTGACTGCGAATAGAAAAATAAAAGCTATTGAAATTGACCAAAGCCTTTTGGAAGACAATGAGCAATTGGAGGATTATTTAATTCTCACATTAAACAAAGCCATCGAAAAAGCGACAAACATAAATGAAGCCGAAATTGCGGCGGTCGCAAAAGAAGGGATGCCGAACATTCCCGGGTTGGATATGTTTAAATAAAATCATTGAAGTACCGAATTAATTTTAAAAAGAATGTTCTGAAATGAGTCGGTCTCGCTGTGCCTTTAATTTTTCACTTAAGCCAATCTTATAAATATGAGGATTTTGAAATCGTTTGTATTCATCGGGAAGCATTGATAATCTTTGTTTGGTGTATTGGGCAATTTCTGAAACTTTTCGCTTCGGATGTTCCCTTTTGCCATTTTTCATCACCATGTGCAATAAGGGTTCGTGATCAAATTTTTTGAGCTCCAGATTTTTATAATTATCAAAAGGATCAAACATTTTTGAAATTCTTTCTTCAGAAGCAAGGCCTATGGCATCAGCTCCATAAAACATGCCATTTTGGTCAATCATTCTATACACTTGCTTTTTTGAAGGAAGAGAAACTTTGATGATGTTTTCTGAAAGTTTAATCCGGGGGTCACCGTTATATTCCGAAAGTTTATAAACCCCGTCCAAAGCAGCATCGGGATTTCCCGTTACCAGATTGGTGCCTACGCCAAAAACATTAATGGGCGCTTTCTGTTCATTCAAACTCTTTATTACATATTCGTCCAACTGATTTGAAGCAACAATATTCACATATTCAAGTCCAGCTTCATCGAGTAGTTTGCGCGTTTTTTTGGCCAGATAGGCTAAATCACCACTGTCTAAACGGACTCCAAATAATTGGTCACCCCGCCTTTCCATTTCCTTGGCAACGGTTATGGCATTGGGCAATCCACTTTTTAAAGTGTTGTATGTATCAACTAAAAGAACACAATTATTCGGACGAACGAGCGCAAAATCTCTAAATGCTTCCAGTTCATTCCCATAACTCTGTATAAAGGAATGCGCCATTGTTCCAGAGGCAATAATATTGAAATCTTCTGCTGCTTTTACGTTACTAGTGCTATCAAAACCACCGATAGCAGCTGCGCGGGAAGCAAAATAACCTCCCGTGGCATGTGCCCTTCGAAGCCCCATATCGATCAATATTTTATCTCCAGCACTATAGCGGATACGGCTCGCCTTGGTTGCAATAAGAGTTTGGAAGTTCAGCATATTCAACAAAACTGTTTCAACAATCTGCACTTCTATTATATTTCCTTCAACTTGCAGAATGGGTCGATTGGGGAAAACAATATCCCCTTCGGCAGCAGAAAAAATGGTGCCCCGAAACTGAAATTTTTGAAGATATTCCAAAAATTCAGTCTCAAAACCATAGTTCTTTAGGTATTCCAAATCTTTTTCAGTGAAGCGTAAATTTTCGAAGATTTCAAGTATATTTTCCAGTCCCGCAAAAATAGCATACCCCCCGCCAAAAGGGTTTTTCCTAAAATAATAGTCGAAAACAGCCGTGCTTTTTGGTTTGGTTTTAAAATAAACCTGGGCCATTGTTAACTGGTACAAATCGGTATAGGATGCTGAAATGTCAAGCATAAAAGGAAATTATTTATTATAACTTCTAAGAATTTGCAGAAAATTTTCATGCATTCCATCAGTGTAATCCAAATGGGTAACAATACGAAGTTTTCCCTGCCCCATTCCGCTAATTTTTATATTTTTCTGAAGCAAATCCTGCATAAACTTTTCTTCCGAAATTTCTTCCGAAAGATAGAAAATTACAATATTGGTTTCCGTTGGCTCTACTTTTTTTATATAAGATTGTTGCGCCAAAACTTCAGAAATTTCTGTAGCTTTTTTATGATCTTCCCCCAAACGTTGCACGTGGTTGTCCAAAGCATAAACGCCCGCAGCGGCCATAAAACCAATTTGCCTCATGCCGCCGCCCAAAACTTTGCGAACGCGCATGGCTTTTTTCATAATTTCTTTTTTCCCAATTAAAACGCTTCCCATTGGCGTGCCCAACCCTTTACTGAGACACACCGAAATTGTATCAAATATTTTTCCGTAATCTTTTGGATTTTCATTTTTCGCAACAAGCGCATTCCATATCCGTGCCCCGTCAAGATGCAATCCCAAATTATGGGCATCACAAACTTTGCGGATTTTTTCAATTTCCAAAAAATCATAACACGCTCCCCCTCCTTTGTTGGTAGTATTTTCAAGGCAAACCAAGGTAGTTAACGGACTGTGATAAAAATCTGGAGGGTTTATGTTTTCCACCACTTGTTCGGCAGTAATCATCCCGCGGTTTCCATCCAGGAGCTTACAAGAAACGCCGCTGTTAAAGGAAACGCCACCGCCTTCATAATTGTAAACATGCGCCCATTTATCCGCAATCAATTGTTCGCCCGGCTGGGTGTGCATTTTTATGGCGGCTTGGTTTGCCATACTTCCCGTGGGGAAAAATAGCGCGGATTCCATCCCAAACATTTCGGCCAATTTCTCTTCCAATTTATTAGCCGTTGGGTCTTCTTTATACACATCATCGCCCACTTCAGCACTCATGATAGCTTGCATCATTGCTTGAGTAGGTTTGGTTACGGTATCACTTCTTAAATCTATTGTCATTTTTTTATTCTTCGCGGAAAAACTTTCCGCCTTGTTCAAAATTCTTTATCATCTCTGAAATTTCCTTATCCAACACAATCAGATTTAGGGAATTGTTGTGCTCGGCATTTACATTTTTATATTTTGAATCATTGCTTAAATCAAATTCCTTAAAACTTTTTACAATCTGTTGTTTGCCGAAAAAGAATTTAAACTCTTTATGGCATGATTTAACCGCCATATTATCAAATGCATTGGTGTCCACTTTGTCACCTTTATAAGGTTTCACTTCTTCTTTCTTCAACGTTTCCCTATCCTTCAATATTTTGGACATCTCTTTACCAATGCCTATAGATATTGGTTTAAAACTGCCGCAATTATCAAATTTTTGAAGTCTCATAACTTTTTCATCCTCTTTCCAAAAAACGTAAACAGAATAATATGTAGAGGTTGACGTGCAAAGTTTTCCGTCGGGCATGGTGAACATTTGGATATTTCCATCGCAATAATCCTTTCGGTAAAAACGCTCCGGAATTTCCTGCATTTCAAGCTCTGCCATTTTTTGTGCAACTTGGCGGTCCACAAAGGTTTCATCGTTTTGGGCGAAACTTATGCTTGAAAACATTAAAACAAAAAGAAAAACTAACTTTTTCATAAGAAGTAAATTTATTAGAAATTTAAAATACAGGATTCCTTGTTTTTTAGAAAGCATAAAATTAGCCGAAAAATTCGTTTCGCTCACGAAGTTAATAGTATTTTTGCTCAAATTCTCACCAAAATATGACCACAACAGACCAAATCAAAGACCTTAAGTCGCGGCTGGATGCCTTAAGGCGCTATCTTTGACATTGCCGGCAAAAGCATTGAGATTACAAACGACGAAGAAAAGACTTTCGACCCAAATTTTTGGAACAATCCGCGCGAAGCCGAGGCTTTTATGAAGGTGTTGCGAACAAAAAAGAAATGGGTTACCGATTACGAAACAGCTACAAATCTTACCGAGGAAGCCGAAATTCTGCTCGATTTTTATAAAGAAGGCGAAGGCACTCCCGAGCAAGTGGATGTGGCTTATTCAAAAGCTGAAAATGCAATAGAAGATATTGAATTTCGCAACATGCTTGGGGAAGAGGGTGACGATTTGAGTGCCGTGCTCCAAATTACCGCAGGCGCAGGTGGAACCGAAAGTTGCGATTGGGCAGAGATGCTGATGCGTATGTACTTAATGTGGGCACAAAAACACAATTACAAAGTAAAGGAACTCAACTTCCAAGCGGGCGATGTGGCAGGCGTAAAAACGGTTACCTTGGAAATTGAAGGTGAATTCGCATTTGGCTGGTTAAAAAGCGAAAATGGCGTTCACCGTTTGGTGCGTATTTCACCTTTTGACAGCAATGCGAAACGCCACACCAGTTTTGCGAGTGTTTACGTGTATCCTTTGGTTGATGATACTATTGAAATTGAAATAAGCCCCGCAGATATTTCGTGGGATTTTGCCCGAAGCAGCGGCGCGGGTGGGCAGAACGTAAACAAGGTTGAAACCAAGGCAATACTTACCCACCACCCTACCGGAATTATTATCCACAATAGCGAAACCCGAAGTCAGCTGGATAACCGCGAAAAAGCGATGCAAATGCTGAAATCGCAATTGTATGAAATTGAACTTCGCAAACAATTAGCGCAACGAGCCGAAATTGAAGATAACAAACTTGCTATTGAATGGGGCTCGCAAATTAGGAATTATGTTTTGCATCCTTATAAGCTGGTAAAAGACGTGCGCACCACCCACGAAACTGGAAACACCGATGCAATGCTGGATGGTGAGATTGATGGATTTTTGAAGGCTTATTTGATGATGACTGGGCAGAAAGAAAAAAAGGATGAGCTTTAAAAAACAAAGGGAACAAGATTAAAAAATCTTCGTTCCCTTTGCAAATCATATTTCTTCAGTGGGCATTATCCTGCGAAGTTCAACGGGTATATTCTCAGCTGTTATAAAAACTTAAGCACCCCGATATGATAGTTTGATAAATTTACAAAAATAAATTTTTTAATCCTTTTACTTTTTTAAAACTTTAACAGTGATTTTCAACTTCGTTTTTTTCCCACAAAGTCTATGGTCCAAAACACCAAAAGCAATACTATAAAAATGCCGCTAATGTATTTTGCCGGCTCCAACCCCCCATCACCAATACCTATAAAACCAATTACGCCGAAAACAATGGCGAGTATAATATATATCGCTTTCCAATGAAGCATGGTTTTTAAGGTTTGGTTGTTTAAACTTAAAATAAAGTTAAAGCAATTCACTAGATTTATTTAATAAAAAGTCAAAAATTTTAACACAATGCTCTAATTTCCTGCAACAATGAAGTAATTTTTTGTAGTTATAAACATCCCATCTTCAGAATATCCTTCCATTAAAATTTCAAATATCCCAGTCACATCTGAAGTGTAAAATGATATTGAAGTTGCATCTTTGGAAAAATCAATGTCTGGCTGCCATAACAATTGCACTCTATAATCAGGAATTCGCGCATTTACAGATTTTTCACTATAATCTGGGCGGAAATATTTTTTAGTCTTTACCGCTGGTGGTAAATTTAATTCTTCAATATATCCTTCCTTTTTTGCAGGTGTAAAATCGCCTTTCTTTGTCTCAACAGCGATAATACCACTGAAAATTTTAGGGCCATAACGATAGGGTTTGTTTATTACACGGATGCTTTCAATTTCCCTTGCATTATAGTTTATCAAATCTTCATTATTCAAAATTTGCATCCCGTCCATCAACACCAAGGGCGGAATGTCATTAAATTTTGCGGTTCCATTTGGGTCGTATTCATTGTTCACCACAAATCTGCTATCGCTCCCCGACCCTCTTATTGCCGCAAGCGTCACCACTTCAACAAATGTTTCCTTTACTGTGGGAAAATGGGTGTAATCATCCAATAAAAAAAGAGTGCCTAAATTGCTGTAAAATGGCACATTAGTTTCATTTTTAAGTATGCTATCTTTTTTTGTATCATAATATGCGTTTTCAATTTGCATTTGCACACTGCGCTCCTGCAGCCACTCTTTCATTTCTGGATCAAGCTTTAAAAATGACGTCTCGCTTTCACCCAAATTGAAATTATTTTGGCTCAAAACAAGATTGAAATTGGCCACATTTGCTGGAGTTCCATTTAATTGTACAATACTTTTTTCAGCATTATAACCCTCCGGAATCGAAAAGAAAAAACGGCCGTTGCTATTGGTTTTTGCTATTTTGAAAATATAGTCCTTCCCAGGAATGGTAAGTGAAACCTCCTTGTTTGGAACAGGGCGATTGTCGGTTTTGGAGAATACAACTCCCGAAATAATTTCGCCGCGAATTTCGGGAATGTAAAATATTTCAGAGGATTTATTATTGAATTCCTTTGTCGGGCTGTCCGAAATTTCAACTGGATTTATTTTCCGAACAGAAAGAACATAGTTTCCGCGATTGCTGCCGGTGGTATTTTCAATGTTTATAACCACTTTTTCACGAAAGCCATAAGAAGATTTATCCGTTGTTATCAAAAATTTATCCAATTGTGAATTCAAAGATTGCTGTGGATTGGGCACCGATTCCTTTTTTACAAATACGGTATCAATTTGCTTTCCACTAATTTTTTCTGATTTCACAAAAGAATTTATAACATAAATACTCTTTTCAACAAAGGCATCCTGGCTGTTGTTTCGCGAAAAATTAGTGTAGCCCATAAGTCTATAAACTCCTGTTTTTAATGAAGAAGGGATGAAGAAATCCCCATTTGCAGTTCCATTTTTCAATTTCAGTTTATGGCTAAAAACTACAGAATCATTTTCATTCCGCATTGAAACGTATAGCACTGTGCTCAGCGTACTTTTTCTATTTGAAGTATTTAGATTGTAGGCTTTGTATTGATGCAATTCGCCAGCCAAAAGTAGGTTTGAGTTGATGGAAAGTTGCACATTTTCCTTCGGAAAGATTTTGGTGTCAACTGCAACTTCCGTTTTTGGAATTTGCGCAGCAGCTAAATATCCGAAAAGTATAAATACCAAAAATATTGTTTTTTTTATCATAATTAATCCTCCCAAAAATCAGGTCTTACATTTGATGAAAAATAAGTGCAAACGCTGCACTCGGGCTGTACGATTGTATAAATGGTTAATTGGCTTAAATTTATAACTTGATAGTCAAAGTAAGTTAAATAGGTATAAATAACTTCCCGTTCGTTGGGATCATTATCGAGTTCGGTAGCGTCATTATAATCCATCATCAACAGTTCACATTCAATAAAATAAGGGGGTTTTTCCAAACCAAAATTCTCATAGTTAAAAAATATTCGCTTCTCAGTCATGGAAGATGCTTCAAAGAAACCCAATACCTTTTCATCAGGATCAGCCTCAGAAAGCATATTACCAGCAACATATCCCGGTTGGCTTTGGGAGAGAAGACTTTCAATGCCACCAAGCTCTCTCACGATTTTATAAAACGTGTACGCTTCAACACTTTGCACGAATTGTTTAACTAAAATACTGTAGCGCGTCTGCATTTTGGGGTCAAGCTTTGATAAATATTTAACTGGAAAACGAAACACTCTATTTTCGTTAAATTCGGTTGTTGTAGTTTGATTTATTCCCGTAGAGTATTCTGTGGAATAGCAAATTTCCTCGGGCTCTCGCTGTGTTAGCACAATTTCATACGTCCCATTACTGGAATTATAATTTATAATTTCTGAAATATACCGTGATGGATATGGGGCGGTAATTTTATAAGTCTCTTCAAATTCATACCTAAAATATTGTGCATTTCCAGTAGGATCTTCTGTGTTTACCAAAACTTGCACTCCATCTTTATCATCGTTTACATCCACAATTCGTTCAGCATAAACTTCGTCCATTTCCACAGTGGGTGGCAAAGTAACAGTAGCTGATGAATAGTTCTTCCCATCCTGTGTTTTAATATTTAAGGTATAAACAACGTTTGGCTGGGCACTAAAAATTTGGTTTGAAACATAAAAGCCAGTTTCACTATCCTGCGAAAAATTATAAGTTTCTCCATTATTCCCTGAAACGGTTACCGTAGCGCTATTCTCAGTTAAAATTTCCGGATTTTCAAGGGTTGATGTTCTGCTCAACTTTACTATTTGTGGTTTCAGCTCGTTAGTAATTGTACTTTCTACAACCAGCACTTTTTCATAATCTACTGTCTCTATTTCATAAGGCTCCGTGCATGCCATCTGAAAAAGCAATAGTGAAAAAAACGACACATATAAAAACTTTGTCTTCATAATTCCTAAAACTTAAAATTATACGTTATTGTAGGTACTGGCACGGAAAAAATTGAAGTTTTATATGCCTTTATTTCTCCAGCTTCATTCACAAAAAACACCGAATATGGATTGTTTCTTCCCAATACATTATACACCGAAATATTTATAAAACTGTGTGCCAATTTATTCAGTTTGTGGTTTCCTTCAATATTTACCCCCAAATCCAATCGATAATAATCTGGTATTCTGAATTGATTGCGGTCGCTGTATAGCACTTGCTCCTCCCCTGCAAACACATAACGGCCAATGGGATATGTAATTGGCCGCCCTGTTTGATAGGTGAAATTTCCCGAAAAGCTAAAACGTTTTGTCAATTTATAATTTGCCACTACTGAAAAATCATGGGGTTTGTCATAGTTTGCTGCAAAAAATTCGCCGTTGTTTACGCGTTCCTGCATAATCTGGCTATCAAGTTTTACTTGCGCGCGCGAATAGCTATACCCAAAATATCCATTAAACCTTCCCGAATTCTTTTTCACAAGAAATTCTACCCCGTACGCTTTTCCTTCGCCTTGTAAAAGTTCGGTTTCAAGATCATCGTTCAAAATTAATTGGGCGCCAATTTTATAATCCAGTAAGTCATTCATCGTTTTGTAATAGCCTTCAATACTGAATTCCACATCTTTCCCCGAAAGGTTTTTAAAGAATCCCAAAGAATATTGACTGGCGCGTTGTGGGGCAATATTCAAATCTGAAAGTTTCCAAATATCAGTTGGCGATTGGGTTGTGTTTGTTGAAAGCAGATGCAAATACTGAATTGTAGTATTGAAACCTCCTTTCACCGAAAAATCATTCCCCAATAAATAGCGCGCGGAAACTCTGTATTCTGGGCCACCGTAGGTTTTTATCACTTCATTTTTGCCATAATTTCTGACTTCAATAACAGAGCTTTCACTTTTGGGCACCCCTTCTTCATATACATTTTGGGTTGCCGCTCCCAATGCTGCGTAAAAAGAATAGCGCAAACCAACGTCCAGCAATAATTTGTCATTTACTTCAAATAAATCTGCTAGATAAATGGCAGATTCAAGCCCTTTTTCGCGATCAATGGTTTTTGCATTAACATCTGAATTTGCTCCAAGAGGAGTAATTTCCCCCGGATCAATAGAGTAAAGTTTGCTGCTAAGGCCATAACTCAATCTGTGCTTTTCACTTAATTTATAGTTGAAATTAAGCTTTGCCTGATATTCGTTAAGCTGGTAACCAAAATCAAAATCTTCATTGGCGTCGGCTTCATAATTTATTCCATATTCATATTGGCTACTCACCAAAATAAGTTCGGCCCTGCTCTTTTCGCTGAAATTATGCCCGTAATTCAAAGAAATCAATCGGTTGCTATAATCAAAAACAGAATCGGAAGTTATACTGAATCGATCT
>JAUYGY010000034.1 GCA_030690315.1 Aequorivita sp. | reverse complement strand
AGCAATCAACTGGAACTGTTCTCCACTGGATGACCAGATGGCAAGGGGGTGGAAATAGAAAAACAATATTTTGCAGCCCAAAAAACCACGTATATTTACAAAGTCCAGGTAGATGAGAATTTAATCGGACAACAATGATTTGTGATTTGCAATTTAAGTCTTTGTTCTTTGTTCTTTGTTCTTTCAGCGCACTTTAATCCACTTAAAAGACACCCTAAACTCATATCAAAGCCTAGGTTCACCCGTGTTTACTCCATAGATACCCCGTATATACTTCATAGATAGGCTATAAACAAGTCATAAAATCTATGTATGATTTTAGTATTTAACTTTTATTCCTATAAATCTTAATCCGTCCCAATCCAATAATCCAGCCATCCAATAATCCAAAAATCAATTGTTTCATAATTTATATTATGTAAAATAGATATTTTGAAACTATACTTCCACTGGTGTATAAAAATATTATTGTTCACGTCCTGCCCAAAAATCATTACCGAACAACTTATGTAAAATAGATATTTTGAGACTATACTTCCATCGGTGTATAAAAATATTATAATTGATACCGAACCCCGGCCCAAATATTATTGTTCACATCCACCCACACATTATAGACCAACAGTTTTTGACCGGGCTGTACAAAAAGTCCGTTGCGGACATAATTTTCTCCTTCGTAGAGTTCGCTTTTAAACAAAGGCGTAATTATATCATCATACTGTGGCGGTGTTGTTTGGTCACCAAAATAATAAAGATGCTTGCTGAAATTAAAAGCGCCACCATTTATACCATACCATACCGTTGCGGTTTTGGGCAAAAATGTATTTATTTCATTATAAGCATGCGAATAATATTTAGCGGATTTTCCGTAGGTATATAAATAGGCAATATAACCATCTAGATTATTTTTACTATATGCAGTATTCCAGTCCTGGTCCTCCACCGTTGTTACATCAGTTACATCTGTTACATCATAGTTGTAATCTTGATTATACGGATCGTCATAAATATCGTTGGTTTGTGGATTGAATATGGCCACTAAAAATATAATGAAAAAAACCACCAGAGTGCCTCCCACAGCAATACCCCCGATTATATACAATAGATTGTTGTTACTCTTGTGCTGCCGTGGTTGATATAAAGGCTGTATGTTTTGTTTTGGGGGAATAAATGTTCCCTTTGGGACGTGTACATTACCCTCATTCATAAATTGAAGGTTTAAATCCTTTACCAATCTCTCAAACCCCACTTCGTGGCCTAGGCTCTCAAAATCAATGAATTGTTTTCGCGCCAGGCGCATGGGAACGTCGCACTCCTCTATCTTTATAGGGCTTACCGGCTTATCCAGCCCCATGGCAAAGGATATCTCATCTTTCACATTGTCCGAAGCTACCGACGTTTTCGATAGGATAAGCACCAATGCATCCGCCTTTTTCAGCTCCTCCTCTATGGTATCGTCCCAATCGGTACCCGTGCGTATGTTCTTATCAAACCACACCTCAAACCCTTGTTTTCGTAGGGCAATAACCAAAGATGAAACGTACTCGGTATCTCTTCTAGAATAACTGATAAAAATCTTTTTCCCACTCATTTCTAATAAATTTTAAATTTGAATTGGTTTTATTCTATTCAACTAAATCATAACTCTTTTGGAAAATGGCTGCATCACACACATATTTCTCGCCATTTACGCCTATCATTAACCAATCGCCAGCCTTCCCTTTCACGAGTCCTTCCATACTTTCCACTTCAAATGGCTCATCAATTTGTGCACATTTTATGGGAATTGGCTTTTTTATAGCGTTTTTAAAATCCAAGTCTGGATTCTTGTCTTGATTGAATTTCAGCATATTTTAAATTTTAAATTAAAATACGATAAAAAACTGATTCTTAACAAATTGATGAAAAAATAATTCTTTATCTGAAAACCATTGTTGTCCAATATAATTATAACAGAATAACAAGAATTGACAATTAATGATTAACGATTGCTGATTTATAATTGCTTATTAAAGATCATTGCGGTCCAATATAATTATTATAAAATGGCGAAAAGCATTGTATTATATACCGCCCATTTCAACAAGCCCAATGCCCACCTAAAGAACGGCTTGACTCAGAAGTCTTTCTTCTTTCTTCTTTAGTCTTTCTTTTTATGGAATTAAGTCAAGAAATTAATTTTTAGAAATTTGATAAAATCATCTTCCGGATTGTCGGTCTGCATCAAACTTACGTAAGCATTATAAGCGTTGGAATGGATTAAAATCTTTTCGCGCAAGCCGGCCATTGTTGCTGCTTTTTCATAATTTTCCTTTGAATTTTCAAAGTTACCGTTGTATAGAAAAGCTTCTGCTATGGTTGCAAATTTCCACATACTGGGAAATGGATCTTTTTCAGTAGCTAGTTTCGCTTGGTCTGCAAATGCCGCCATTTCGGCCTTTTCACCTTTCATCAAGCTAAGAAATGCCAGATTGATGGCGTGATAATATAGCTGGGAATAATCCTTTTTTTCTTTTGAAATGGTTAACCCATCGTTGAAGTGTTTAAAGGCCATAAGTAAATCTGCTGTTGAAAATGTTTTCAAATATTGGCGTTTATAACGTTCTCCCAAAACACTCAATAACTTTGAATTGCCCTTCGCCAAGGGGTGCTCTTCCAGTATTTTAGTTGCCTCTTCTTCCCTACCTGCACCTTCCATGGCGTACATCAATTGCTCCAAGCCTTTGCTGCCAATGGTTTTCACATTAGGAAGCAGGGAATTTATAACAGCATTATATTCCCCCAACGCAATATTTACCTCTTCTTTATTTGAAAAAGTATTCAAAAAGCTCTTATTCATCAAAGTATGCAACAAAAGCTGGTAGCTATCGTCATTTTCATCATCAATTTGCACTAAAGAAAAATGGTCTGCCTCTATTATTTTTTGATATTGTTTCGGAAATGCTTCTAAACTTGATGAAATGGGCACGTATTCATCCTTTGTTGCCGCAACGGTCATAAATGTGAAAGGATAGTTGTTTTGAAATTTTTCGTCCCAACGGAACCGAAGGTTTTGCATATACGGGCTTCCTTCTTTCAATTCTTTTTCATCATTGCCGTAGGTGAAGAAATTTTTAAGAGCTATCTCCGGCAGCCCATTGCTGGGGGTGCCAAACAACAGTAGGTGGCTAATTCTATCCAAATCTTTCTTCTCCAGCTCCAACAGTGCTTGTTGCGCAACTATTCCACCTAAATCGTGCGCCACTATTGCAATCCGTTTATATCTTGAGAATTTATTTTTTATTGAAGTAAGCAAATAGTCTGAATTTCTTTTAATATCACTCGCGCAAGCCCAAATGTTCTTGCCCATTTCTGGCACTACATTGCCGCTATACCCCAACGGAAACATATCCCAGCCGTCAATTTCTTCATTTGCCATAAGTAGTTTTGGCGCTTCGGCAAAAGTGTTTTCCGCCTCTCCTGAAAAGCCGTGCACGAATAGAATTGCACTATTTGAATTTTCTGTTTCTCTAAATTTTGTAACTGGTTCTTTATTAATTGTTTTAGTAGTATTTATTAAAGTTTCAATTTCATCGTCTTCTACAGTATTATCCATTAATTTTGGAACAAAACTCACCACAAAATCTTCGAATATTTGAAGGTTTGCATACGGAGTTTGGTCTGGATATATTGCTGGAACTTTTTTGAAAATGTATTGTACCACATCAAAAATGCGGACAAAGGCGTCGTCATTATCTGCTTTGGTATCTCCTCTTAACACTTCAATCATGCATTTGGTGAAAAGGCTGTTTTCTTCCCCTTCCAAAATAACGCTCAACTGTTCTGCCCTGCAGGCGGAAACTATTGTCATTCCCCGGCCGTCATCCAAGTTTTGGGCTAGGCCATCAGCATTGGTGTGCCTGGGTTGCTGTGCACTAAGCCCGGAAAACCCAGCGGTCATTCCTGCTGCGTGGCAACAATCTAAAAAGAAGATCAACCTTCGCGATTTTAATTGTGCTATTTTTTGTTTTACTTCTTCAGCCTTTATCCAAGTGGTTTTGTAATTCACTGGATCATAATCAAATGGGCACAGGTGAAAATATTTTTGGTTCTCATCTTCGGGCTTTTTAAGGGCTTCGTCCTTTATAAATGTATTGTCGCTATACATACCGCCGTGCCCTGAATAATAAAGCAATACGGAAGAATTTTCATCGGTACTTTCAAGTAATTCATCAAATGCCTTGAGAATGCCATTACGGGTTGCCTTCTTTTTTGTTATAATTTTAATGTTTTTCCCATAGTAGCAACCGTGCTCCTTATCGCCCAAAATTTTATATAAGGCTTTTGCATCGGCAACAGTTTCTGGTAAATCTTCACTGCCTACCCCAATTAATAGCGCGTGTGCGTTTTTAAGTTTTGCCATTTTAATTGTTTTTTAAAATTTAAAGAATGGGAACATTGTTGTCCGATTAAAATTTAAATGAATCCGTTAAAGTCAAATCAACAAAGGGTTTCTGCAATTGTTTTAATAAAGAACCTCTCTTTTCATTTTATTAAAAAAACAAACCTCGAAAATTCATAATTCAACCTAATTGCAATTTTTACAGATTTGGTTTTCAATAACCTACGATTTAGTCTTTGTTCTTTGTTCTTTGCTCTTTGTTCATTGTTATTTCAGCGCAACGGTCTTATCTCTTTTCCCGCACAATCCTGGAATGGGAATTTCTATTTCCAAAAATTCATAACCTCTTCAAACTCTTTTGATTGATTATACATTTTAAATTGGGGATCGTTTTTAAAGAATTTCCAATGGTATAGATGTCCATTGGCTGCAGCTTTCAGTAAATGTTTGTAAAGTTCAGGTTTGTTATTGGTTGCGGCGTAGTATTGGCCCAACGCATAATCCACTTCTCCAAACTGATAATCGGCCCTTAAATTCTCCAATGATTGAAGATGCTTTTCAGCACTTGGAAGATTGCCCATTTTAAAATTGCAGATTGACAATTTGGACAAAACATCAATGTCAGTAGGGTTTTTTGAGTGTATTTCTTTTAAAATAGCTTCTGCTTTTGCGAATTCCTCTTTGTAAAAATGGGCATCCGCAAGTATTTTCCGATCTAATACTCCTTCTTTCTCGAAATCCAATATTTTATCGAAATATATGTTGGCCATTTGTTTGTCATTTTTTAGTAAAAACTCCTTCCCTACCTGCAAATAAAGCTCTTGTACTTCAACGGCTGTTGAAGTAATTTCTATTTTCCTTAAAAATTGGTTTAATGCCTCCAGTTTTCCGCTGCGAACGTGTGCAATTGTTAAGGGTCTGTTCAATAATTTGGCTTCGACTTCTTTTTGTGCTTTTTCAATACTTTGAATGGCGGTATTGAATTTACCCAATTCAATGCCTGCATAGGCTTTCACGTAAATACGTGCAATGCAGTCTGAACAGTTTTGAAGATTCATACTGTCCATAGCCACCGTTTTATAGATTGCATCCACGTCTTCCGGCCTGTTAACATATTGAAGCGCAACTACCATCGCGGTTCTATTGGTTGTTATATCAAAGGGAGCAATTTCGTATTCCTTTAAAGCAGTTTTATATATGGTGCGATTATCTCCTTTCAACAGCGCTTCATACATATTCAAGAGGTTCAACTGCCGTTTATTGGTGTAGGAATCTGGTTTTATCAATTTGAGAAGGGAATCGGATTTTTTAAATTCCCTTTCGTTGTAATAATGGGCTACGCGCAAAACCTTGGGCTCAAAATAGGTAGAATCGGCTGCAATGGCTTTGTTCAGGAGCGTGATGTATTCAAGATTGTCATTACTGTATTTGGCTTCCAGTAAATATTTATAGGCTTCATATTTAGGGGGCGTTTCCTGAAGCATCAGGTTTTTCTTGTCTTCCGTAATGAAATAGCCGGTTATGGATTCGTTAAGTTCTTCAATACATTGCAATGGGTTTTCTGCAGCACATTCGGTGGGTTTAAAGGAAAAGTTGGTTTTGTTTGTTTTCCCGTCAATGAGCATTCCCTGAAACAACAGTTCTCCATTTTTTAGGTAGAAATTTCCCGAAATTATTTTACTTGGTTTCAAGTATTCCTTTACGATGGTTGTTTCGTCTTTCTCTATGTTTTTTCCTTTTAAAATGGCTTTGTATTCATCCACCAAATCCTGCGTTATCACTTGTGCCACGTGGTTCTCGGTAATTCCGTGGATTATCCAATCGGAAGCCATTTTGCCCACAATATCATACTGCGAATCGCCTGTATTGTTTCCGAATTTTAAAACGGCAATTTTATCGCTCTTCACTATTTTGGGTAGTGTGTCGGCATCTTTAGTATAAAAATTTTTATTTACTATCAAAAAAACCGTAATCACACAAATGGAAGTGATTATACCCAAAGAGGAGAAATACATTTTCCGAAAAGCCGTTTTTTTCTTTTCTTCCCTTTCATCTGGCTCAGCGTCGGTTTTTTGTAAAGGGGCAAGACGGAATTTCCAAAGGAAAAAAATGTAGAGTGGAAAACAGAGAAGTAATATTATTATAAGAAATGTAACAGATTTCTGGGGAAGACCCAAAGGCTGCCATGTTATTGCGAGTACCTGCAAAATAATCCAGGCAGATACCACATAAATTGACAACATTTTAAAGACTTCCTTTTCGTGGCATTGCTTAAAAAAGGAGTTAAGCTTCATACAATTTGGTTAGTTACGCTAAGTTACTTAAATTCATTAATCTAGAGATAAATTAATTTGGTTTAAATTGGAAGTGCATTTATTATTTCAGTATATTTAAGCTACTGTTTAACTAAAATCTTCAATCATGGCCAAAAAACCTGAAAAAAAACCGACAAAAAAAGCACCTGCAAAATCGGCTGCTGCCAAAACTACTGCAAAACCTAAGGCTAAGCCAAAACCTGGAGCAGATATACAGCCAGGATAACTTGGTTTTCATTCGCTAAATAAATACATAAAAAATTCCCTTTTTTTAAAGGGATTTTTTTTTGCTCCTCTGAAAAGGTTTTAAAAAAAGATTTAACTCTAGTAGTGAGTATTAACAATCCAATATTTTTTTTATAACCGTTTTTGCACTTATTTTTGTTGAAAATCTTACTGCATGATTGTCTGGGTAGTTTTTATTGCGTTTATCATTTTATTTTTGGCTTTAGACCTCGGGGTCTTTAACCGCACACCACACATAATCAAGACCAAAGAGGCTGCAATTTGGACCAGCATTTGGGTTACTATTGCGCTCGGCTTTTCGGGTGTTATTTATTGGTTATTCTCAAATGGCCTCGTTGATAATCCTACCAATCTTACACCCAACACCGCGGTTCTGAAATACATAACGGGCTATTTGATAGAGCTTTCCTTGAGTATTGACAATGTGTTTGTAATTGCCGTAATTTTCTCCTCATTCGCAATACCACAAAAGTACCAACACGAAGTTCTATTTTGGGGAATCATGGGTGCCGTTGTTTTTAGGGCCTTGATGATATTTTTTGGCGTGGCATTAATCAATAAATTTGATTGGATAATCTATGTTTTTGGAGCTTTCCTGCTCTTTACAGCATACCGAATGTTGACGCACAAGGAAACGGAATTCAATCCGAAGAAATCAAAAATATTTAGACTTCTTAAAAAATTCTTTCCCATTAGTTACAGAATGGACGGCGATAAATTTTTTATAAGACGAATGGGTATTCGTGCCGCTACCCCCCTTTTTGTTGCGCTTATTATGATTGAATTGACTGACATTCTTTTTGCGCTGGACAGTATTCCTGCAATTCTTGCAATCACGGCCGATCCTTTCATAGTTTTCAGTTCAAACATATTGGCAATTTTAGGGCTTCGTTCCATGTATTTTTTGATTTCGCGCATGTTGACGAAGTTTCGATTTATCAATTACAGCTTGGTGATAATTCTGGCTTTCGTTGGCGTAAAAATGATCCTTGCCCACAATGTTGAAATCCCTGAATGGCTATCGCTTGGGGTTATTGGTCTTTCGCTAGCGGGTGGTATAATTGCTTCCATAGTAATCCCCGACCCCAACCCACAGTTGCCAGAAGAGGATTAAACTCACAAAATCCTATTAAAAGTTTGGAATGGTTTTTTGCCTATCGTATCTTTAAAATTGATAACTAAAACCAGTGAATTATGAATATAAACTTTGAGTATCACGAGGTAACAGCGAGCCCGAGATTAGAAGCTTTTGTAACTGAAAAACTAAATAAACTTGAAAATAAATACGACTCAATTGTTGGTGCAGATGTGTATTTTAAGAAAGAAAACTCTTCCAATCCCGAAGTTGGAAAAATTATAAGTGTTCGTTTGGCAATGCCCGGTGCCACTATTTTCTCCGAAACCTCCTTAGGATCTTTTGAAGCGTCTGCAGCAAAAGTAATGACAGAGCTTGGCTCACAGCTTCAGAAAAGAAAAGAAAAGCTCAATTCCCATTAATTAAATCATTCTGAATAATAGTTAAAACAAATTACGCCCCTTAATTTGGGCATCATATATAAAAAAGATTTAATAAAGATGAATACTATGGGAGTGATAGCAAGAAACGAAAAAATGTTAACCCTTATATATAGCAGTAATACACGCGTGGGAACACATACTCTAAGCTATTTAACAGGAATTGACGTGAAATACTTGGCTATAGACCTGGCCAAAACGAAAATTCCAGGTACGCAATGGGCTGAAATTGCGGAAGCGCTGGGAGTAAAAATAGGCGATTTGGTTGATAAAAGGGAATTAGACCTAAGTTCAGAAAGCACTGCAGAATTTAGCTCGAATGATTGGATTAAAATTATTCAGAACAATGATTCTGTAATTTCAAGACCTATCGCCATAAAAGGAAATAGAACCAAGCAAATAGACATTCCCACGGAAATTTTGGAGTTTTTTGAAGTCGATTCAGCGGGGCTAGAACAAAGCCCCTCCAATAATACCGAACCCGATATTGAACGAACCACAGAAAACGAAAGTTTTATTGAAAAGGACGAATAATTATTTGTCCTTACGAACGGTGTCCAAGGGTTGAATTTTAGGCTTAACCTTTTTGTACACTTCCAGTTGCGGACGTGTAATAATATCTTTCATTTCATTGGTTTCCTGTTGCTGAAGTTGGTAGAGCATATTAAGTTTTTCTTTTCCTTCAAACTCCGCTTCTATTTTATACCTCCTTATTAAAAACTCTTCAATTTTTTGCTGAAATAAAAGTTGCTGATTTCCGCTTAATGCAAGTTCAGGAATATAAAGATTTGTAATTTTCACAGCTTCCTCTTCGGCTTGAGGGTTTGAATTTTGAAGAAATGGATCTTGGGAAAATGCGAAAAAATTAATAAAAAATAATAAAGTGAAAATTATTTTTTTCATGGTTTTAGATTATAGTTTATTCTAAAACTAACAAAATTACTTTTGGAAAACAATTGTTTTAACTCACTTTAACGGCTGATTTAAAATAAATTAAAAATTTTTTATAACGTCTTTTGTATAATTAATGAAATTGCATCATTAATTGTTCGAAGTTTTTCCATATCATCATTTTTGAATTCAATATTGAATACGTCCTCAATATCCAGAATAATATCAACAAGATGTGCCGAGTTAATGTTGAGTTCTCGGGTTAAATCGCTGTTTCGGTTTATTTCGTTTGCCGAAACATCTTCGGGAAGATAAGTTATAATAATAGGTTCAAGAAGATTGAAAATTTCTTCGGAGGTCATGGGTTTTAAATTTTTTTAAAGATAATACAAGCGTTCACATCGCCAAAACCAAAACTGGCCTTGGCTATGGTTTGTAACGAAGTTTTAAGCAGTTTCGTCGAAATCTTTTCTTGAGAAACGGATGCAGTAATTTTTGGGTGCAAATTTTCACAATTTACATTGGGAAAAATAAAACCTTCATAAAGCTGTAATACTGACGAAACAATTTCAATACTTCCACTGGCTGCCAAGCAGTGGCCCACCATTCCCTTTAATGAATTGATATATGGAAAATCTTCTCCCTTTCTATTTAGCGCTTCGCTCCAATTCATTATCTCATCAGGATCTTTGCTGGTTGCCGTTAAATGGCCATTGATATAATCAATTTCAGATGCAGAAATATTTGCGTTCTTCAAAGCGTCTTTTATACATTTTTGGATTGCAACCCCATTGGGCGCTGTCATACTTCCTTCACCTCTTTGTCCGCCATTATTTACCGAACCTCCCAAAACTTCAGCATAGATTGTTGCTCCACGTTTTTGGGCGCTTTCCAATGATTCCAATACATATGCCCCTGCCCCACTTCCGGGTGCAAAACCACTTGCATCGGCGCTCATGGGACCTGCCACTTTTTCGGGGGAATCGTTGTATTTGTAAGTTGTTACTTTCATCGCATCAAAGCCACCCCAGATATAGGGTCCGTGGTCACTTGTACTGCCACAAAGCATATAAGTAGCTTTCCCGTTGGCAATGTGTTCATAGCCCATTAAAAGCGCTTCAGTCCCCGTAGCGCAGGCGGAAGAATTTGCAGTAACCATATTGCCGGCGCCAATAAGCCCTCCAAGATAGGCGCTCACACCACTAGTCATAGTTTGCGCCACAGAGTTGCTTCCTAAGCGACGCACGTTTTTATCGTCAATTTTATAAATTGCTTCACGAAATTTATCAACCCCGCTTGTACCGCTTCCGAAGATTATTCCCAAATCCCAAAGCGGATCTTCTTCATTTTTTGCAGATTCCAACTTGGCGTCTTTAAAAGCATCCATCCCTGCAATTATCCCGTATAAAATACCGCTGCTGTTGAAATTACGCAGTTGAAGCTCTGATAGATATTCTCTTTTTTTTTCTTCGGAAATAGTTGGCATTGCACCCAGATGGCAGGAAAAATTAAGCTCCCTAAGTTCGGGAAAAAAGCGTATTCCCAACCTGCCATTTTTTATGGCTTCGGTAAATTTTGGAAGGCCCACGCCGTTTGGCGAAACCACTCCAAGTCCCGTAATTACTACCCGTTTCTTCATTTTAAATTATTCTCTTTTCAAAATCATTCCGCTAATGGTGCCTGTTGCTACTATTTCATCTTTTGCGTTTAATAGCTTCACTTTACATTTCAATTTTTGAAACCTGAAATATATTTTTTCTGAAATTACAGTTACTTTTTCTCCCGGAAAAACGGGGAGATAAAAATCGATTTCAGTGCTGCTTAGCGCAAATGTGGACTTTTCTGAAACATTTTCATCCTTCAAAAGATAGATTCCAAAACAAACAAGGCCAATCTGGGCCATGCATTCAGTCAAAATTACACCAGGTGTTACAGGATAGTTTTTAAAATGGCCTTTATAAAAAAAAGCATCTTTTGAAAAGGTATAATTTCCAGCAATATTTTCATCCGAAACAGAAATTATTTCGTCCACGAACAAAAAAGGTTCAGTGTACGGAAGCAAATCAAGAATAAAGTTATGTTTCAAAATCTAAAATCTAAAATCTAAAATCGTTAATCTTCAATCTTCAATCGTTAATCAAAAATCGTTAATCGTTAATCACCTAAGGCTTTCCCCGCCATCCACTTTTACAATGGTGCCGTTAATCCAACCGGCTTCTTTTTTGCATAGTAAATAAACAACATTGGCAACATCTTCCGGTTGAGTGAGCCTTTTGAATGGGTTTCTATTTTTTGCCATTGCAGCAAGTTCATCATTTCCGGGAATCATTTTAAATGATGGCGTTTCTGTAGTTCCTGCTTGAATGCAGTTTGTCGTTATATTTTTTGAGGCTAATTCCACTGCCATATTTCGCATTAAGGCTTCCAATACTGATTTTGCGGCAGAAACCGCTCCATACCCAGGCCAAACCCTGCTATTGCCCTCGCTGGTGAAAGCTATATTTCTAGCTTTTTCACTGAAAACTTCATTTTGAATAAAAGCTTGTGTCCATTCATACCAACTGGTAGCCATCGCGTGAATGGTAATATCAAAATCCTGTTTTGAAAGAGTTTCGCAATTCTCGCCCACCATAGTCTTCAAGCTTCCTTTGGCGATGCTGTGAAGCAACAGTTTCACACTGTTCTTTTGAAAATGTTGTACAATCTCATTTCGCACATCATTGCTTAAGGCATCCTGATTAAACGTTTTAACTGCAACTCCAAAAGATTCCATTTCTTTTACTTCCTTTTGAAATACATCTAAATTACTTTTTAGATCGCGATGGACAATGCAAATGTTCATTCCGTGGGAAGCAAGTTTTTTAGCACTTGCAAGCCCAAGCCCGCTACTGCCGCCAAGAATAATTGCCCAACTATTTTCGAATTCTTTCATAAAAAGTGTTTGTTCAATAAAGAAGTATTAAAATTTTAGTAAAATCCGCTGTGCTGAAAACCCGGGGCCAAAACTTAACATCAAGCCCAAATCTCCCCGCTTCGGTTTTTGGTCCATAAACCTTTCCAAAACATAAAGCACGGTGGCACTGCTCATATTTCCGTACAATTTAAGAACTTCTTTGGTATCGTCAATATTTTTGCCCAAACTGCCGAAAAGATCTTCTACGGTTTCTACTATTTTCCGTCCGCCGGGATGAAAAATAAGATGGTTTATATCTGCAATTTCCAAGTTGTTTTTTTTCAAAAAAGGATGAAGAATCGCTGGAAAATGTTCTGCAATTTGTTCGGGAACATTTTTATCGAGTATCATTTGAAGCCCCGAATTTACAAGCTTAAAGCCCATCATTTCAGTTGCGTCATAAAAATGGTACATTTCTTCCGCAAGTATTTCTGGCCCGGTATCCTCTTCGTTGGATGACATCAAAACACAGGCAGCGCCGTCCCCAAAGATTGCAGCGCTTACAATGTTTGCCATTGAATAATCGTCGAGCTGAAAAGTAGCAGTGGGTGCTTCCAAGGCAATTACGGCAGCACGTTTCCCCGGATTCGCCTTTAAAAAATTATTGGCGTAAATAATTCCTGAAATACCAGCGGCACAGCCCATTTCGGTTACTGGCAGCCGAACGATGTCTTGCTTCATTTTCAGTTCGTTGATGAGAAATGCATCAACCGATGGAATCATAATTCCCGTACAACTAACCGTAATTATATAATCTATATCTGTGGCCTTCCAATTTGCTTTTTCCAACGCCTTTTCAAGACATTTTTTACCGAGCTTTTTAATTTCCCTTACATAAATATCGTTGCGTTGCTCAAAACTTGTATTTGTAAAAACTTCTATTGGATCCATAATTGAGTAGCGTTTGTCCACGCCCGCTCCTTCAAATATCTTTATTGCTTTTCGCTGAAAACGGCTGTCCTGACCCTGCATCCATTGCTTCACAAATGGAATAACTTCAGCAGTGTTTCTGCTGTGCTCGGGCAATTGCTTTGCAACAGTGGTTATTTTTACGTTCATATTGTTTTTTTTAGAATCCATTGATAGCGGAAAGCCCATCGCCATTGGATTATGCTTTGTTGATTTGGGATTTTTTCTGAAAGGGCTTGCAGTTCGGGTTTTTTAAAACCTCTCGCTATTGAAACTAAGCCATCGTGTTTTGCAGTTTTGGTCTTCAAAAATAATTTGCTTCCTATTTTGAAAAGATTAAATGCCATTCGGCTTCTTTCCAAATCATTTATTACTAGTCCTTTCTTCGATTTGTTCAGCATTATTTTTAGTAATCCTTCTATATTTTCATTGCTGAAATGATGCATGAACAAAGTACATATTGCAATATCGCAATTAGGAATTAATTCTTCCTCCAAAAAGGCATCAACTTTTATGAATTTAATATTTGGAAATTCTTTGCTTTGGTTTTCAGCATAATTTAGAATATTTTCATTGAAATCAATTCCGATACATTCAAATTTCAGCTCATTTTTCTTTGCGTATAGGGCACAATTTCGCAATAATTCGCCGTCGCCACAACCTATGTCTAAAATAGTAAGCTTGTTTTCTTTTGGATGCCCTTTTAAAAGTTTTTCAATGCCATCAATACTTATATTGTTACCGCCCAGCCACTTATTCACCGTTTTTAAATCTTCCAAAAGATTTTTCATTTCCTCCCCTTGAAAATTCAAATCGTCCATTATCTCCGTTTGCTGAGACCTGTATTTATTGCTGAAAGTTATCATACAGATTTGGTTCCGTGCGTTTTTTTAATAATATTCGGCAATAGTGAAGGAACAGCGCGCGCCAATGAAAACCCTACTTTTGAAGCAAAAGGATTTAACAAAACCCGCTGAATGCGCCTACCAGTTTTTAATCGTTGCCCGAATTCTTTTTGCCATTGTATTGTATATTCTTCTTCCAGTTTGGTTCTATCAAAATTATTATTTTGAAAAGCCTTTAAAAACAATTCTGAAAAAATCTGGGCACTTTTAATGGCCATTGCCATCCCGTTGCCACAAAGTGGATGTATCAAGCCAGCACTATCGCCAACCATAAAAATATGATTTTCAACAGGCTTTTTTTTATGAAATGAAACTTGGCCAATGGTCAATGGTTTTTTAAAGATTGGAATTGCCTCATTATAAAATTTTTTCAAATTTGGGTTTTTTGAAAGTTCCTGATTTTGAAATGTTTCAATGTCGCCGTATTTTTTAAATGATTTGAAAGTAGCCAAATAGCACGCATTTACTGCATTTGTTTCTGTTTTGCTCAAGCCACAATACCCCCCGTTGAAATTGTGAAGTGCAACAGTGTCCTCGGGAAAATCGTATTCAAAATGACTTTTAACGGCGAGCCACGATGAATTTTGCTTCATAAAATCCCGTTTTAAAAAGGAATCAATATTTGATCGTTTTCCGAAAGAACCAACTACAAAATCTGCTTTATAAACTTCTTTTTTTTGTGTGGAAACCGAAAATTGGTTGTTTGCATATTCTATTTTTTCAACCGTATCAAAAATAATGTTTGCCTTATTTTTAAGGGTTTCAAAAATTAAATTATCAAATGTGAATCTGCTCAACCCGAATCCGCCCAGTGGCAGATTTACTTTTAGTGGCAGTCCTTTTGTATCGGTAATTTCAAATTTTGTTATTTTTTTTGCACCTGCTGAAAAAGGATCAATTTTTAAGGATTGTAAATATGGCAACACTTCATTACTAACATATTCGCCACAAACTTTGTGATGTGGATATTCGTTTTTTTCAATCAAGCAAACCTTAAAATTATTATTTGCAAGATGTAGCGCAGTAGTTAGCCCGGCAAGTCCGCCACCTATTAAAATAATATCCCACTTATTAGTATTTGCCATTGGTTGGTTTAAAGCTAAAAAAAATCCCGTCCAAAACTGGGACGGGATTCAAAATTTATTTTTGTTAAAAATTACTCGCCAGCCTGTTGTCTAGCTTCGTTCTTCATTTTTTCATTCGGAACGATTGCAAGGTTTACCCGTCTGTTTTTTGCACGTCCTTCAGCTGTAGTGTTATCTGCAACTGGAGCAGTTTCACCAAACCAGTTGGTAGTGAATCTACCAGAACTTAAACCTTTAGACTGCACAAAATAATTAGTAACAGATTGTGCTCTGTTTTTAGAAAGAGTCATATTCATTTCATCAGCGCCTACACTGTCTGTATGGCCTACTACTAGAACGTCTGTATCGGGATATTCCATTAGCACATTCGATAGTTTATCAAGAATTGCCTGTGATGCTGAATTGATGTTATATTTAGCAGTATCAAAATAAACACCACTATTTTCATCAAAAGTTATAACAATACCGTCGTCCACTCTTACCACTTCTGCACCAGGAATTTCCTGTTCAATTTTCTGGGCTTGCTTATCCATTTTGCTTCCGATAAGTACTCCAGCTCCACCGCCTACAACACCGCCAATTACGGCACCTAGTTCTCCGTTTCCGCCTTTACCCACATTGTTTCCGATAATAGCCCCGAGGATTGCTCCACTAGCTGCACCAATCACGGCACCTTTTTGTTTATTATTGGCATTTCTAGTGGCTTCACAGCTTCCAAGACTTATAATAAGAGTGAATGCTAAAGCAACTAATGCTGTTTGTTTAAAAAATGTTTTCATAATTATTCTTCGTTTATTTTAGAAAAGTTCATATTTATTTTGAATGGTTTTCCATCCAAATTTACTGTTTGTTCCCAACGCATCGAGGATTCATTTAGCTGAGCCAAACGCAATCTATAACCAACATCGGTGTCTGATTTTCCTTTTGCATTTGTTGGTTTTAAAAGGAAATCATATAAACCAGTAGCTTGGTCAAGTTCTTGAATTGTAAAGATGAAATCTCGTTGTCCAGTTGGGCAATTTGAGTTTTCAATGGTGTAATTTCCCGAATTGTTGTTAGGGATAAATCTCCAGTTACTGCCTTCGAAACATTCTACGGAGGTGTCATTAAATAAAGTAACGTTAAATGTTCCCGAGGAATCGTAAGAAATACTGTTCAATACCCAATATCCTTTAATAACTTTTCGAGATTCTTGAACAGTTTTAGGTGTTCCGCAAGAAATTGCTGTGACCACAATAAGGGCCAAAATGAGGAATTTTTTCATAATAAATTCATTTTTTTTTAATGGTTAAGTAATGTAAGTAATGAAATTTTTACCTTCTGAATAATCTAGAAAGTAAGGATAGTACCAAAAGCACTATAAAAATGTAAAAGATAATTTTTGCAATATCTGTTGCACCTTCAGCGATGCCTCCAAATCCAAAAACTGCTGCAATCAATGCAATAACTAGGAAAATAATAATCCAGCGTACCATAATATTAAGTTTTGTGATTAGTATGGTACTAAAGTAAACAAGAATTTTAACACTTGAATTTCCTTTGTCTAAAGTTTAACAGCGAATGTTAATTTATTAGTAAGACATTAAATCTAATAGGATTTGTTTGAATTTTTCCTTAGGAAGATATGCAGATTCTAAATTTGCCGCAAAGGGAATGGGAGTTTCCAAACTGGCAACCCTTTTCACGGGAGCGTCCAAATGCTCAAAACAATTTTCCATTATCAATGCTGAAATATCGGAAGCAATGCCACCGAACATAGAGTCTTCCTGAAGTATAACTACCTTTCCCGTTTTCTTTACCGACTTATATATTGCGTCTGTATCTAACGGAATCAGCGTTCGTAAATCAATTAAATCTGCATTAATTTCAGGATTTTGTGCTAACGTTTCCAAGGCCCAATGCACTCCTGCTCCAAAAGTTATTATAGTCACGTCTTTTCCTTCTTTTAAAAGAGAAGCTTTGCCTAATGGAATTGTATAGTAATCTGTGGGCACGTCCTGCCTAATGTTTCTATACAATGCTTTGTGCTCAAAATACATTACTGGGTTTGGATCTTCAATACT
Source organism: Aequorivita sp. (assembly GCA_030690315.1). Classification (GTDB taxonomy): domain Bacteria; phylum Bacteroidota; class Bacteroidia; order Flavobacteriales; family Flavobacteriaceae; genus Aequorivita. Next base: position 15,726 of record JAUYGY010000034.1, on the reverse strand, counting down.
TGTGGCCAATAAACCTTTGGCATCATAAGGAAAGGCTGGGTAAACAACTTTCAAACCTGGCGTATGTGTGAACCAGGCTTCATTGGTTTGGCTATGGAAAGGCCCTGCTCCCACGCCCGCTCCACAGGGCATGCGTACAACTACATCTGCCTTTTCACTCCAGCGGTAATGGCTTTTTGCGAGGTAATTGATAATAGGATTAAAGCCAGATGTAACAAAATCTGCAAACTGCATTTCTACTACAGCTTTATAACCATTGATGGAAAGACCCATTGCCGCAGAAACAATTGCCGATTCACAAATAGGTGTATTTCGAACCCTGTCTTTCCCGAATTGCTCCACAAAACCGTCCGTTATTTTGAAAACGCCGCCGTATTCCGCTACGTCCTGCCCCATAATTATAAGGTTGTCGTGGCGTTCCATAGATTGTTTCAAACCTTGCGAAATGGCATCAATCAAACGGATATTTTCTTTTTCTGAATTTTCCTCAACTTCTTGATATTTAAACTCTTTATAAACATCATTTAATTCATTAGCTTCAGTTGATTCTATTTTTGGTTCAGCAAAAGCGAGATCCAAATTCTCATCTATTTCATGCTTAAATTCATTTTTATACTCCTGGATTATTTCTTCGGAAAGAACTCCTTCCTTCAACAAATAGCTTTCGTAATTTAGTAATGGATCACGTAATCCCCATTCGTCAATTAAATCTATTGGAACATATTTAGTGCCACTCGCCTCTTCGTGGCCACGCATTCTGAAGGTTTTGAATTCCAATAATACCGGACGTGGATTTAGCCGCATACTTGCCACTAAATCCTTCAATTTTGTGTAAACTTCCAAAATATCATTGCCTTCAATAATATACGATTCCATGCCGTAGCCTTTGCCACGGTCTGCAAGATTTTCGCAGTTATATTGTTCGTTCGTGGGCGTTGAAAGGCCGTAGCCGTTATTTTCAATACAAAACAAAACAGGAAGTTGCCAAACTGAAGCAACATTCAGCGCTTCGTGAATATCCCCTTCACTAGTTCCGCCTTCGCCAGTGAAAACAGCACATACCTTATTATTTTTCTTCAATTTGTTGGCCAGGGCAATTCCATCGGCAACCCCAAATTGCGGGCCCAAATGGGAAATCATCCCAATAATATGGAATTCCTGCGTTCCAAAGTGAAAACTTCTATCGCGCCCTTTGGTAAAACCATTCGCCTTTCCCTGCCACTGCGAGAACAATCTGTAAAGCGGAATATCGCGCATGGTGAAAACCGCGAGGTTTCTGTGCATCGGCAAAATGTATTCATCTTTGTCCAAAACCGCCGTTATTCCTACGGAAATTGCTTCCTGCCCTATTCCACTGAACCATTTTGAAACTTTTCCCTGCCGCAGAAGAATGAGCATTTTTTCCTCAATCATTCGCGGTTTTAGCATGCCTCTGTAAAGTTTCAATAGCGTTTCATTGTCAACATCCTTTCGGTTATAATCGAAGAAAATATGGGGGGTTGTTTCAGGTTTCATCTTTAGTATTTAGAAGCATCAAAAGTAGAAAAAAAGCCGTTGCAAGAAGGATTATTAAAGCAAATTTTAACGTCGGAAAAACTTTTACAATTTGGTATCTTTGTAAGCTCAAAATTATTTAATATGAACAATATACCCAGCGTAGATTTAGCCGATTTCCTTTCCGAAGATCCAAAAAGGAAACAAAAATTTGTACAGGAAATTGGCTCAGCTTATGAAGATATAGGCTTTGTTTCGCTTAAAAACCACTTCCTCAGCGATGCTTTGGTTGATGAACTTTATAAAGAGGTGAAAAGTTTTTTTGCACTTCCCCTTGAGGAAAAAGAAAAATATGAAATTGAAGGTCTTGGTGGGCAGCGCGGTTATATTTCCTTCGGGAAAGAACACGCAAAAGGCAAAAAGGAAGGCGATTTGAAAGAATTTTGGCACTTTGGACAAGAGCCTGCTGCAGATGCTAACTTAATTGAAGAATATCCAAAAAATGTGCAGGTTAAAGAATTACCAGATTTTAACCACACTGGCATGGAAGCTTACCGAATGCTTGAAAAAACAGGAATTTATGTGCTTCGGGCCTTGGCACTTTATTTGGGCTTGGATGAATTTTATTTTGATCATTGGGCAACGAATGGCAATAGCATCCTTCGTCCAATCCACTACCCGCCAATTACCGAAGAACCAAAAGGTGCGGTGCGTGCGGGAGCTCATGGAGATATAAATTTAATTACTTTATTGATGGGAGCTTCTGCTGGCGGACTTCAAGTTTTACGAAAGGATGGCGAATGGATTGACGCTATACCAAATGAAGATGAATTGGTTATAAACGTAGGCGATATGCTTGAACGCCACACAAACAACAAACTGCGATCAACAATCCACAGAGTAATAAATCCGCCCCGCGAAGAATGGGGCAGCCCGAGATATTCCATACCTTTCTTTATGCATCCGCGCAGCGATATGAAATTGAATTGCTTGCCGGAGTGTATTGATGAAAAGCATGAAAAAGCGTACGATGACATTACTGCTGGGGAGTTTTTGTATCAAAGATTGGTGGAAATTGGACTTATAAAAAAGTAAGCAGTGACCAGTAGCAGTATACAGTTGAACCGAAACCTGAAACATTGAACTCATTAGAAGACCAATTAAAAAATCTTTTCCCCGATCACGAACCAAAGGATATTCCTGAGAATAAGGAAGAACCAACACTTTGGTTGCAGGATGACCCGCTGATTTGTAAATATGAAAAGCGGAAAGGCAAACCGATAACCATTATTGAAGGCTACACCGGTGCCGACAGTGACTTTAAAATTCTTTCCAAAGAAATAAAGCAATTATTGAGCGTTGGCGGAAGTTTTAAGAATGAACAGATTATTATTCAAGGCGATTACCGCGATAAGATTATGCAGTTTTTGAAAGATAAAGGGTTTAAGGTGAAAAGAGTTGGAGGTTAAAATAGATAAAATGAGAATACAGGAATCTGAATTAATATTAACCCCGGAAGGCAAAATCTATCATTTAAATCTTTCACCTTCGCAACTGGCTCCTATTATTATAACTGTGGGCGATCCCGACCGTGTGGATATGGTTTCAAAATATTTTGACACTATTGAAACTACGGCACAGCACAGAGAATTCAAAACACATACTGGCACTTATAAAGGAAAACGCATAAGCGTGATTTCCACGGGAATTGGACCGGACAATATTGATATTGTTTTCAACGAGCTTGACGCGCTTGTAAATATTGATTTTGAAAAACGCCAAGTCAAGAAAAAGCTCACTTCGCTAGATATTATTAGAATTGGAACCTCGGGAGGATTGACGCCCGACGTTAAGGTTGATAGTTTTTTAATAAGCGCTATGGGAATTGGTTTGGATAATGTAATGCACTATTATGATAAAACCGACAAGATTTTCAATCGCGATTTTGCCCAAGCTTTTATAAACCACATGCAGTGGAACCCGGATAATTCAGTACCCTATGCCGTAGATGCAGATAAAAATTTATTCAAAAAATTCTCTTCCGAAAAAACAAATTCTGGTATAACAATTACTAATGTGGGGTTTTATGGCCCACAAGGCCGTGTGCTTCGTGCAAAACTAAGAGACGCCAATTTAAATGATAAGCTAACCTCGTTTCGATATAAGAAGAAAAAAATCACGAATTTGGAAATGGAAACCGCTACTATGTACGGGATGGCAAAACTACTTGGCCACCGCGCGCTTTCAATGAATGCCATTATAGCCAATCGTGCTTCTGGAACCTTCAGTAAAAACGCATCAAAAACCATTGATGCCCTTATTCATTATACATTGAAAAAAATTGCGCAATGAAAGACTTTTTAATTGGCGGCGTACCGGAACACTTTAATTTACCCTGGTATATTGCACTTCGCGATAAGGAATTTCAAAAAAAAGGAATCAATCTTCGTTGGAAGGATTATCCAGGCGGAACGGGACAAATGGTGCGAGCCCTTCGTGAAAAAGAAATTGATATGGCCGTTATCCTCACCGAAGGAATGGTACGCGATATCATTAATGGGAATGAAAGCAAAATTGTACAAGTTTTTGTGAAATCGCCATTGTTATGGGGAATTCACGTTGCTGCTGCTTCAGATTATGAAGAGATTGAAGATCTAAAGGGCACTAAGGCTGCAATTAGTCGGTTCGGTTCTGGTTCGCATTTAATGGCGTTTGTTAATGCAGAAAATCACGAATGGGATTTAAAAAATGATTTAAGATTTAAGGTAATCCAAGATATTGAAGGCGCTTTGGAAGGCCTTCCCAAAGAAAACGGCGACTATTTTATGTGGGAAAAGTTTATGACCAAACCCCACGTAGATAATGGTACTTTCCGATTGATAGGTGAATCACCATCTCCCTGGCCCAGTTTTGTTATTGCCGTTCGAAATGATATTTTGGAAAATGAAGCTGAAAGTGTGAAGGGTATTTTGGATGTAATAAACTCTGTAACTAAAAATTTTAAATCCATTCCAGGTGTTGATGAAATAATTGCCAAACGCTACGGTCAGAAAATTGAGGATGTACGCGAATGGCTTACGTTAACTGAATGGAGCGACCGTCAATTAACTTCAAAAGAGCTGGAAGATATTCAACAAAAACTCTTGGAGCTTAATTTAATTAAAGATAAAATTCAGAAAGACAGGATTTTACAAAATTTCTAAAAAAAATCTTAATATTTACGCAACCCAAAAGTAGAACCTGCATCTTATTTGTATAAAATCAAATATTATGACTACTTTTTTAATCGTGTTGGGAGCGTTGTTAGTCACAAATTTCTTGCTATTGCAATTTAGTTGCAATGACGCTACCGAATCAGACGTACCCGAAGAAGAATAAGAAAATATCCCCATTTTCTTTTCTTTTACCAAAACTACCATTCAATTGGTTTTCCCCCTTTTTCAATTAAATATTCATTTGTTTTACTGAATTGTTTTTTCCCAAACCACCCTTCTTTATTTTTATTCACACTTAATGGCGACGGATGAATAGTTTCAATTACTTTATGTTTTGAACGATCAATTTTTTTGCCTTTCTTTTTTGCATAATTTCCCCAAAGCAGAAACACAATTTCTTTTTTTTCGTTTGAAAGCTTTTCAATCACCGCGTCGGTGAATTTTTCCCAACCCTTATTTTTATGGCTTCCAGCTTGATGTGTCCTAACTGTTAAAGTTGCATTTAGAAGTAAAACACCCTGATCTGCCCAGCGTTCCAAATTCCCATTTTTGGGTATTGGAGAGCCAATATCTGTTTTAATTTCTTCAAAAATATTTTTAAGTGAAGGCGGAACCGCTACATTTTCGTCCACAGAAAAACAAAGACCGTGCGCCTGTCCTGGTCCGTGATACGGGTCCTGCCCTATTATTACAACTTTCACTTCATTAAAAGGTGTATGATTGAACGCAGAAAATATCTGATTCTCCGGAGGAAAGCATAAGTTTGAAGCGTATTCAGATTTCACAAAATGCAACAAATCTTTAAAATAAGGTTTCTCGAATTCTTCCTCTAAAACCGCTTTCCAACTCGGCTCAATTGTTACCTGCATTATTCTTACTTTTGTATGATTGCTGAAAAAGTAAAATTAATGGAAATAAAACGGAAACCCCGTATTGACAATAAAACTTTAGAAGACTTAGAATTTCCTGCTGTACTCCGGCAGGTTTCTGAATTTTGTGTAACTGAGCCTGGCCGCGAGCTGGTTTTGGCTATTACACCTTTTCAAGATTTCCCTGAAATTGAACCGGAATTGCAGCGCGTAAAGGAATTTACGGCTTCGTTTGATGGGGATAACCGTATTCCAAACCACGGGTTTGATCCTATTTTTAGAGAGCTTCGCTTGCTTGAAATTGAAAACAGTAGTTTGGAAATTTCGGGTTTTAGAAAAATTCTTTCTATTTCTGAAACCACTCGGATTCTTTTGAAATTCTTCAAAAAGTTTGAGGAATTTTATGTTCACTTAAATTCCTTTTCGGAAGAAGTAAATTTTACATCAATCATTTCCGAAGAAATAAATAAAAGGGTTGATAAATATGGCGAAATAAAGGATGAAGCTTCCAATGAATTGGGCACGATTCGCAGAAGACTACAAGTTGTGAAAGGAAAAATAAATTCCTCTTTTACAAAAGCACTTTCACAATACATTCAAAATGATTATTTGGACGAAATACGCGAGTCTGTTGTTGAAAACAGAAGAGTGCTCGCCGTAAAAGCGATGCACCGCAAAAAAGTGAGGGGCGCCGTTTTGGGCAGTTCAAAAACGGGAAGTATCGTTTACATCGAACCTCAGGAAACACTAGAATATGCTAACGAACTCAGCAATCTTTTATACGAGGAAGACGAAGAAGTAAAGCGAATTTTAAAAGCAATGACGGAATTTGTACGTCCTCATTCGGCAATTTTGGCGAGCTATCAGGAGTATTTGATCGCGATGGACATGCTTTACGCAAAGGCAAAATACGCCTTGAAAATAAACGGTGTTTTACCTATTATCACTTCAGAAAAAAGGATTTCTCTTCAAAAGGCATTTCATCCGCTTTTGTTGGTTTCAAATAATAAAAGGAAAGAGAAAACATTTCCGCAAAGCATTGAACTGGTTCCGGATAAGAGGATTATTGTAATCTCCGGCCCAAACGCCGGGGGAAAAAGTATAACGCTCAAAACCGTTGGACTTTTGCAGGTTATGCTTCAAAGTGGGCTGTTGATTTCCGCCGAGCCGCAAAGCGAAATGTGTTTTTTCAAACGGATTTTAACCGATATTGGCGACAACCAATCCATCGAAAACCATCTCAGTACATACAGTTATCGCTTAAAGAAGATGAAACAATTTCTAAAAAATTGTGATAATAAAACACTTTTTCTGATTGATGAATTCGGGACTGGAAGCGATCCCGAACTTGGCGGGGCTTTGGCCGAAACTTTTTTGGAAGTGTTTTACGAACGGAAAGCTTTTGGAATAATCACAACACATTATACCAATTTAAAATTGCTGGCGAACGAGCTGCCGAACGCAATAAACGCGAATATGCAGTTCGACAATAAATCGTTGGAACCCTTGTATCATCTGCATTTAGGGGAAGCTGGAAGCAGTTATACGTTTGAGGTTGCCCAGAAAAACGGGATTCCGTACAGTTTGATAAATAGGGCAAAGAAAAAGATTGAGGGCGGCAAAGTGCGTTTTGATAAAACTATTGCCAATCTTCAAAAAGAACGCTCAAACCTACGGAAGACTTCCGAATCCTTAAAAAATGAGGAGCAAAAAGCAAGGATTGAAGGCAAACAATTGGAAGAAGTGAATGCCCGTGTTCAGGAAAAACTGGAGAGTTATCAGGAATTGTTTGATGCCAATCAAAAACTCATTAGCTTGGGGAAAAAGGTAGACGTGCTTTCTGAAAAATATTTCAACAACAAGCAGAAAAAACAACTGATAGACGAGTTGATGAAACTGGTAATGATTGAAAACAGCAAACGCAAAACGGTCACGCCGAAAGTAAAAAAAGCTGAAAAAGTTAAGGAACAAAAGGTTATTAAAGAAGTTGAACAGAAAGTTGAAATAATTCGCGAGCGCAAAAAAGAGGAAAAGGAAAAAGCCAAAAAACTTCCACCACCAAAACCGAAAGTTGCACTAAAAATTGGCGACAGAGTGCGAATGATTGAAGGGAAAGCCATTGGAACGATTGATACTATTGAGAAGAATAAAGCGATCGTTAATTATGGAATGTTTACTACGAATGTTAGTATTGAGGAATTAGAGAAAGTATAGTTTCAAATTCCAAATGACAAGCACCAAATCACAAATAAAATTCAAAGCGCAAATCTTAAATCTTAAAGAATGTTTTTCTTGTTTTTTGAAAATTGAGATTTATTTGGGATTTGTGATTTATTTTTTGGAGTTTTTTTAAATTTATTATGAATGAAAATCAGAAAATAATATTGTTCGACGGTGTTTGCAATCTTTGCAACGGCGCGGTTACTTATATTATAAAACATGACAAAAAAAACATGTTCAAATTTGCAGCCCTGCAAAGTGAAATTGGAGCGCATTTGACAGCAAAATTCAATATTGATACTGAAAAAGTAGATTCCATCATTGTGATTGATGGCGATGAATATTACCAAAAATCATCGGCGGCGCTTCATATTGCCAAACATCTTTCGGGCGCCTATCCCCTACTTTTTGGGTTTATGGTTGTGCCTCGATTCATCAGAGATTCGGTTTATGATTACGTAGCCAGAAACCGCTATAAATGGTTTGGAAAAAAGGAAAGTTGTATGATTCCTACTGCGGAATTGAAAAGTAAATTTCTTTAAAGAAGATATTAATTGATTTTAAGCTACAAAATAACTGATAATTAGTTTTCCCTTCCCCAAAAGCGCCAGTCGCTCATTCCTGTTATTTTAAAAAATTATAACGTGATAGTTTTGGTTCTATAACCAATAAAAACCATCACCATGAAAAATTTACTACTTCTTTGCTTTTTACTGCCCATTTTCCTATTTGCCAATTCTGAAAAACCTACAATTTCGAAGATTGAAAAAGTTACCGTTTATTTGGAAGGCGCTTCCGTAGAGCGGACTTCTTCAATTAATCTACTTCCGGGGGAAAATAGTTTTATTTTCAATAATCTTTCACCGGATATTGATGAAAACAGTATACAAATCTCTGGACTAGGAGATGCTTCGATACTTTCAATAGTTTTTAATATAGATTATCTCGAAAAGAAAGAGGTTTCAGAAGAAAACAAAACTTTGAAAAGTGCTTTGGAAGATTTGGAAACCGAAAAAAACGAAGTGGAAAATGTAATTGATGGTTTTAAACAAGAATTGCAATTACTTCAGCAAAACCAAAAAATAAATAGCGACGCAACAGATCTTTCGCTTGAAAAAGTAAAGGAAATGTCAGTATATTATAGAAGCCGAACCACTGAAATTAAAAACGCCATTTACAAGCAGTATCAACTTATAACCGATTTAAAAACTAAAATTTCTGACCATCAAAACGAACTACTGAAGCTGGATGATTCCAAGAAAGAACAACGTGGCGAGATAACTTTAAAGCTTAATTCGAAAAGACCCGCAAACCTTGTTTTGAATATTCGATATAATATTCGAAATGCTGGCTGGTTTCCGTTGTATGATATTCGTGCCACCAACACCTCCTCGCCTATTGAGTTTTCATATAAAGCCAACGTATATCAGCAAAGCGGGACAGATTGGGAAAATGTAAATGTTGTATTATCTACGGGTGATCCAACTACGAACAATAGCAAACCGATTCTTTTGCCACGCTATTTAAATTTCAACAATAAAAGCTATGGAAATGCAGCCCCTGTTCGCAATAGCAACTATAAATACAACCCCACAATCCGCCGTGTTACGGGAACTGTTATTGACGATACTGGCTTGCCCCTGCCTGGAGTGAACGTTATAGAAGTTGGTACATCAAACGGCACGCAAACAGATTTTGACGGAAATTATACTTTAGACATTCAGGGGTCCCGTGAATTGGCTTATAGTTATGTAGGTTTTGAAACTGAGACTTTGCCCATTTATGCAGGTACAATGAATACGAGCTTAAAACCTGGAGCTGCATTAGAAGAGGTTGTAGTGACAGCTTACGGAGCTTCAAACAATGATGAGCCAGATTGGCTAGCTCAAAGATTTGAAGGTAAAGCTGCTGGGATTCAAATAAGAGGTACAAGAAGCCTTAATAATTCTGGGTCACTTTTGTATATTGTTGACGGTGTTCCTGTATCTGAAAATGAGATGAGGAATTTTGATGATGAATCAATTGCAGATATAACAATTTTAAAAGATGCAGCAACTACGGCTAGATATGGCTCGCGCGGAGCAAATGGCGTTGTGGTAATTACTACGAAAAATTCTGAAGAACTTTCCATTTCAACAAAAGAAGTTGGAATAACCAATACACGTTTCGAAATTAAAGAAAAATATACAATCAAATCCAACGCTGAAATTACTGTGATTGAAGTTGATAATTTCGAACTACCCGCCACCTATCAATATTATGCAGCTCCAGAGTTGAACGAAAATGTTTTTCTTACTGCAACCATCAATAATTGGGAAAAATTTGATCTATTAACAGGTGAGGCAAATATTTATTTTGAAGGGAGTTATGCCGGAAAGTCAATAATAAATCCACAGGCAACTGCAGATAGTTTAAATCTTTCATTAGGAATTGATCCGAATATAATTGTGAAACGTGAAAAGTTGGAAAACTTTAAGAGCAAATCTTTTCTGGGAAGCACTAGAATTATTGACAAAGGCTATAAAATTGAAGTGAAGAACAATAAAAAAACTCCAATAACCTTAGTTTTGGAAGACAGGATTCCTATTTCAGAAAATAAGGAAATTAAGGTGGAAGATATTGAAAAGGGTACTTCTGATTATAACGACAAAACAGGGATTATACGCTGGAAAATTGAACTCCAGCCTAGTGCCTCCGAAAAAAGGGAATTCACCTATACTGTGAAATATCCAAAGTTTAAAAAAGTTTATTTGTAAACTGAAAAGGAGAAACATCTCTGTTTCTCCTTTTTTTTAATGCTGATTGTTAATTGATATTTTGCCCGATATTCAAATCTCCCGGAGAGTCATCTGCGGGATTATTCCAATGAAAATCGTTGTAGGAATCTCCAGTTCCTATTAGTTGTAATGAAAAGCCAGCGGGTGTTATAGCATCCGATTCTTCCACTCCTATATCTATAGAAGTCATCCCATTTGCGACATTATTTGTGGCCGTAAAGCTTCCTTCATAACTAATAAATTGCAATCCTTGATTTGTAGATATTTTAATTAGTGCAATCCCATCCGGACTTCCATTTTGTATTTCTCTATTGAAATGTAGTGCACCAAAATTATTTGACTCATTGTCTATTATTCCTGACAGAGAAAAAGTATCATAAGTGTTACCGTTTGCTCCATTATATAATAACAATTTATAATTACTCAAATCCAATCCCGAAGGGCCAGCGATCTCAACAAACTCGCCAACATCCCCTCCCGCATTGTCATAATGAAATTCATTGATCCAAGGTTCAACTGCAATTGTATCGAGACAGTAAATATTTTCCCAATTTGTGCCGTTCCAAATTTGTAGACACCCAATGCTTTCCACAAAAATCAATAAGCCACTATCACCTGTTGTGGGATTGATAGCGTCTCTTGCAGAAGAAGTTGGTACTCTCGGAGGCATAAAACCTTTATAAGTGAAGCCGCCATCAGAGGTACTGCTCACTTCAAGCATTGAAGAATTACTGGGGTTTACAGTTCCAATCCCCACTTGGCCAAATACATTTCCAATTGTAAGGCCGGCACAAAATAATAGGATAATTTTTTTCATAACTATGATATTTAGTCATAGCTAAGAGGGCAAATTCAATAAAAAATTTAGACTGGGCGTTTATTGCCGGGGAGAAGTAATAATCTAAATTAGTAAAATTATTTTTTACGACAAAAGGTAATCTGTTAAAAATGAAACTTTTATCTTCCTGAAATACTATTCTTATAAAGTTAAGATTCCAAATCAAAAGTCTCAGAAGGATCTTCCTTCGGCTCATAATTAAGCATGCCCTCGCCATCAGCAATTATGGTACATACAGTTGCATCACCCGTAACATTTACTACGGTTCGGAACATATCCAAAATTCTATCTACCGGAAAGATTATTGCAATCCAGGCAGGATTTAAACCAACAGATTCCAAAACAATTATAAGCATCACCAAACCTGCACTGGGCACAGCGGCTGAACCGATGGAGGCCAATGTTGCGGTAAGTACAATGGTTAATTGCTGCCCAAGCGTTAGGTCGATCATATGCAACTGTGCAAGAAATACCACAGCCACGGCTTGATATAGACAGGTTCCGTCCATATTCACCGTTGCGCCAATTGGCAAAACAAAACTGGTTATCTTTTTATCCACGCCCAGATTTTCTTCCACACATTCCATAGTTACAGGTAAAGTAGCGGCACTGCTGGATGTTGAAAATGCCAATGTTTGTGCTGGAGCCATTGCTTTAAAAAATCCTTTATAGGGTATTTTTTTTACAAAAAGTTTCATCAATAGTGGATATACAATAAAAATCATCAGCATCAACCCTAAAAATACGGTGAGCGAATACCAGCTTAAACCTTTAAATATTTCATATACTTTCCCAATATCATCCCCTGCCATTTTACTTACAACCCCAGCCAATAAAGCAAAAACAAAGAATGGTGCAGCTTGCATAACCAAATCGACCATTTTTAGGAAAACCTCCATGGTGCTGTCCATAAACACAGTTACGGGATGCGATTTATCATTTGGAATTAGCAAAAGACACACCCCAAAAAATATTCCGAAGAAAATAATTTGAAGCATTAATCCGTTGTCTGACAAAGAGTAAAAGAAATTTTCAGGTACAATATCTACCAAAGGTTGCAAGGGCGAAGAATCTTTGGTTTTTTCGGCAGTATTAATTTTTTCGGTAACTGAAGCATCTTTTAATTCCCCTTTTGTAAGATCGGTTATTTTCCGTGCCCTTTCAAAAAAGGCGGGTTCCTGCAAATAATTAATTCCATCCTTTATTTGATGCCCTTCCGATGCAGCCCAAATTTCATAACTTATTCTATTATCTATCCTACTTTGTTCGTCAATCAATTTCCCCGGTTTGATAACGTTTACAAGCACCAAACCTAAACCAACTGCAAAAAGGGTTGTCACCAAATATGCTAAAAGTGTCTTCCCTCCCATTCTCCCCAAACTAGAGGCATCTCCAATATTTGCAACGCCACTAATGATAGAAACTAACACCAACGGAACCGCGATTAATTTTAATAAATTAATAAATATGGTTCCAAACGGGGCAATCCAATTGATTGTAAATTCACTCCACCCCAATTGGCTGGAAAGCAGGGCCCAGATTATTCCCAAGATTAATCCGATTATTATTTTCCAGTGTAGTGCTAATTTTTTCATATAAGTAGTTAGTTTTTTAAAGTTTGGAAATTTTATTTAAAAGGTAAAAATCTGCCAAAACCAAGGCTGCCATAGCTTCAACAATTGGAACTCCCCTTGGAACAACACAGGGGTCGTGACGCCCTTTTCCCTCGGCTGTTGCTTTTTCACCTTTGCTATCTATGGTTTCCTGTTTTTGCATAATTGTAGCAACTGGCTTAAAGGCAACCTTAAAATAAATATCCTCGCCATTGCTTATGCCTCCCTGAATTCCGCCGCTGTGGTTGGTTTTTGTACTTCCGTCTTCATTAAAAATATCGTTGTGTTCACTGCCTTTCATTGCGGTGCCAGCAAATCCGCTTCCGTATTCAAACCCTTTTACGGCATTTATAGATAACATTGCCTTGCCCAATTCGGCATGCAATTTATCAAAAACCGGTTCGCCTAAACCAACGGGAACGTTTTGAATCACACAGCTTATTGTTCCGCCAATGGTATCGCCTTCCTTTCTGATAGATTTTATATAACTCTCCATTTTTGAAGCCATTTCAGCATCTGCACAACGCACAGGATTTTTTTCAATTTCTGAAAAATCAAGTTCTGAATAATGTTTTTTGAGATCCATTTCGCCTACGGAAGAAACATAGGCAGTAATTTTTATATTCTGAAGCAATTGTTTTGCTATAGCACCGGCAACAACCCTACAAGCCGTTTCACGCGCAGAAGAGCGCCCACCTCCGCGATAGTCGCGGATTCCGTATTTTTTATCGTAAGTGTAATCTGCATGCGAGGGCCGATAAATGTCTTTTATATGGCTATAATCCTGACTTTTATGATCGGTATTTTCAATTGTGAAACCAATTGGGGTTCCTGTGGTTTTTCCATCAAATATTCCGGAAAGAAATTGTACTTCATCTTCCTCTTTTCGTTGGGTAACAATTGTAGATTGGCCAGGTTTTCTGCGTTGCATTTCAAAATTGATTGCTTTAAAATCCAAGGAAAGTCCTGCGGGGCAGCCATCTATTATGCCGCCAATTGCCGCGCCGTGAGATTCGCCAAAGGTGGTAAGCTTGAAAATTTTTCCGAAGGAATTACCCGCCATAAAATGGTTTTCAACAAATGTAAACGATAGCAATGAATAATGAAAATTACACTGTTCATAATATTTCCGAAACACGAAGCCAATAAAATAACCCTAAAACCAAATTATAGTAACATTGGGTTAAAGAGTTTGATTGCAGAAATTTAGAAATTTGTATAGAAAATCCACTATTGAAAAGAAAGGTTGAAATTGTTGTAATTTCTGATGTCCATTTGGGGACGTATGGCTGCCATGCCAAGGAGCTTCTGCATTATTTGAATTCCGTGAAGCCAAAAAAAATTATTTTGAATGGTGATATAGTTGATATTTGGCAATTCCGGAAACGTTATTTTCCGAAAGCACATCTTCTAATAATAAAAAAAATTTTGTCCCTCGCCACAAAAGGCACCAAGGTGTATTACATTACTGGGAATCACGACGAAAAGTTACGAAGGTTCAGTGATACTAAAATGGGAAATATTCAGATAATTGATAAACTCTTGCTAAATCTGGATGGAAAAAAAGTGTGGTTTTTTCACGGCGATGTTTTTGACGCTTCCATCCAGCATGCAAAATGGATTGCAAAATTAGGCGGCTGGGGCTATGATTTTTTGATTCTTTTCAACCGTTTTATAAATTATTTTTTGGAAAAGGCCGGCCGTGAAAAATATTCGCTTTCAAAAAAAATAAAAAATAGTGTGAAAAGTGCAATGAAATTCATTGATGATTTTGAAAGGACGGCAACAGATTTAGCCATCGACAACGAATTCGACTATGTGGTTTGCGGCCATATTCATCAACCTTGTATGAGGAAAATTATTACTCCAAAAGGAAGCTGTGAATACCTAAATAGTGGGGATTGGGTAGAAAACCTGACAGCATTAGAGTATAATAACGAACGGTGGAGTTTATATTCCTATCTCGACCGCCAAAATGTTTTGCTTCCCGAAGAAGTTTTATTTGAAGAAGAAAGCGAAGGCCTTGAAAATATGGTAGCTGCAATGAAAGCGTTTAAAACGATGCTTTAGCCTATTTCTTTAAAGCATTCTTTAAAATAGTTACAGGATGCAAAGCTGCTCTTCCCGTTCCATCCAAAATTTGATGTCTGCAACTTGTCCCGTTGGCTGCAATTATAGTTTCTTCGGAAGATTTTCTAATTGACGGAAACAGCTTCAATTCGCCTATTTTTATACTTATGTCGTAATGTTCCCTTTCATAACCAAAACTTCCCGCCATTCCGCAGCAACCAGATGAAATGATGGTTGGCTTGTAATTTTCGGGAAGGTTTAAAATATCAAAAGTTACTTTTTGGTTGCTCAAGGATTTTTGGTGACAGTGGGAATGTATTTTAATTTGTTTTTCTTGGGTGGTAAACTGTTCTGCGGTAATAGTTCCTTTTTGAATTTCGGAAGCCAAAAACTCCTCAATTAAAAAAGTGTTATTTGAAATGTTTTCGGCTGCAAGTTTATCATCTGCCAATCTCAGGTATTCATCACGAAATGATAAAATTGCGGAAGGTTCAATACCAATAAGCGGTGCATTTTCAGCAACTTTTTCTTTTAAAAAAGCTATGTTTTTATTGGCTTCTCTTTTCGCCTCTTCCAAAAATCCTTTCGATAGTAAAGCTCGACCGCTATCCAAAGTATCAATAACGGTAA
>JAUYGY010000012.1 GCA_030690315.1 Aequorivita sp. | reverse complement strand
TATCCGCAAACAAGGTCTTCAGGCCGGTTATTTCGGAGAGGGAATTACAATTTTAAACAACACCTTGTATCAACTCACCTATAAAAACGGGAAATGCTACACTTATGATATTGCGAATGATTTTCAACTGAAGAATGAATTCAATTATGTCGGCGAAGGCTGGGGACTTTGCAATGATGGCAAGTCGTTGATTATGTCAAACGGATCGGAGAGAATTGTCTACAGAAACCCTCAAACATTTGCGATTGAGCGAACTTTGGAAGTCTATGATAATCGCGGGCCGATTGTAAACCTCAACGAACTTGAATACATTGACGGAAAAATATATGCCAACGTTTACCAACAGGGTTCTATTGCAATAATTGACCCCACAAATGGTGCAGTTGAAGGTGTAATAGATTTAACAGATTTAAAGGATAAAGTTACCCAACATCCCGGGCTGGACGTTCTCAACGGAATAGCCTATAACGGTGAACCAAACATTCTTTACATTACCGGAAAGAACTGGGACAAGCTTTTTAAGATTGAAATCATTCAGAAATAAGTAGCTATTTTTAACCACGAATACACGAATATTTATGCAAATTAATTGGTGTATTCGTGGTGCTTTTATTAAGATATATCTTTCCATCTTTAATTGAAACTGACGACTGAAAACTTCTTCTCAATACAATAATAACCTTAATAAAAAGTTATATTTTTACCAAAATTTAACTTGAATGAGGTATTTATACGGATTGGCAATTTTATGTTGCCTTGTTTTATGGAGTTCTTGCCGCAATGATTTTGAAACCGTTGCCAGCACTGGAAATCTTAAGTTTTCAAAAGATACTGTTTATTTGGATACCATTTTTACAAACATTGGTTCCAGCACCTATAATTTAAAGGTTTACAACCGGAGCGATGAGGATATCAACATTCCAACAGTGCGTTTGGGCCAGGGCGAAGCTTCAAATTACCGCTTGAATGTGGACGGAATTGCAGGGAAAGTTTTTGAAAATGTACAAGTTTTGGCGAAAGACAGCATTTTTATTTTTATTGAAACAACCTTCGACATAAATAATCTACCCACCGATCCAAACAACTTTCTTTATACAGATCAAATTCTTTTTGATACAGGCGGAAACGAACAAAAAGTGGAACTGGTGACCCTTGTTAAAGATGCGGTATTTCTTTATCCAGAACTATTTCCTGATGGTACTACTGAAACCTTAAATTTTGGCCAGGATGAAAATGGGGAAGATATATTGATCAAAGGTTTTTTTCTTGAAGATGATGAACTCACTTTTACTAATGAGAAACCTTACGTAATTTATGGCCTTGCAGCAGTGCCAAGTAATAAAACGCTAACTGTTGAAGCGGGAGCCAGAGTACATTTTCATTCAGAAAGTGGAATTATTGTTGCTGAAAACGGCTCTATGAAAGTTATGGGACTTGAAAGTTCGGATCCAGTAGCATTAGAAAATGAAGTTATTTTTGAAGGCGACCGTTTGGAGCCCGCTTTTTCAGATATTCCTGGACAATGGTTGACTATTTGGTTGAACGCAGGTAGCATTGATAATGAATTTAATTATACTACTATTAAAAACAGCTTGATTGGAATTAGAGTGGATGATAGCCCCGTTGATCTTAAAAATGTTCAGATATACAACAATGCAATAGCGGGTATACGAGCAAGAACAGGTATAATTGATGGAGAAAATATTGTAATTAACAACAGCGGACAATCTTCGTTGGCTATACAATTGGGCGGAAGTTACGAATTTAGACACTGTACTTTTGCAAATTACTGGACCAGCGGATTCCGGTCTTTCCCAGCTGTTTCAATTGAAAATATTTTGACAGTCGGGGAGGAAACTTTCGGCGCTGATTTGATAAAAGCCAATTTCACAAACTGTATTATTTACGGGAACGAACGCCGTGAATTTTCCCTCTTTAAAAGTGATCAGGTAGCTTTCAATTTCAACTTTACAAACTGTTTGGTACGCTTTGAGGACCCCACTGGGGAATTTGGGGATCTTCCTTTGTATGACTTTACGAATGCTGCTTTATATACGAGCGTAGTTCAAAATCAAGACCCATTTTTCCAAAATACTGAAATGAACAATTTCAATATTGAAGCAGGAAATTCTGGAGCAGAAGGTATTGGTAAAATTAATGTTCGACCCGATAAAGATTTAAATGGTATAACGAGAGGAAATTCTCAACAAGACCCACCAGATGCCGGAGCATACGAGACCACAGTGTTTCCAGAAGGCTAGAAATAATATAAATTGAAAAACCCGTCCATAGCGACGGGTTTTTTATTGCTATAAATTTAATCTGAATATTATTTTGCTTTCAACCATTTCAGTTTCAGCTTGGAGTTTTTACGTTCCACGGGTTGCATCACCAAAGTATCGCCATTAAAATAAAATCTTCTTTCGGCTGTCAATCCAAACTCAGAAGGGTTTGAATGTGAAAGTTTATAATGGGAAACAATGCTATCCTTTTCCGAAACTTTGTAATTGCCCATATAATAGTAGGATTTTGTAATATGTTTCAAAGCCTCCAAAGGAATGGTGTCATTGAAATTTGGAAACTCTATTCCCGCTCTTTCATATCCTTTTTCATAAAGGTGAAGTGCAACATGGCCGTTTTCGTCATATAGCAATAACCATCCATTCCGCCTTTATAATGGTTCCAAGTATTGGTTACGGTATCGCGCACCTTCATACTTTCCAGTTTCCAAAGCCCATTGATATTAGACATAGAAGAATCAATCTTTTGACAACTCAAAGAAATAATTATTATTCCAACGGAAACAATAATTTTCAAATTTTTCCTCATTCTCAAATTTTCAAATTTAGTAATCAATCCTACCTTCCTTCGCTTCCCACTTTTTAAAAACTTTTTTACCTTCCTCCCTATCCAGATTTATAAATTTGATATCTCTATTTTCAATATTTTTATCAAGTTCGTCATAAATAAAATGGTCATCGAAGCCTATTTCTGCCGCATCTTCTTTTGTACAGGCATAATAAACCGCCTTTGGTCTGGCCCAATAAATGGCGCCCAAACACATTGGGCAAGGCTCGCAGGAAGTGTAAATTATACAATCGTCCAATTGAAATGAACCAAGTTTTTCGCAGGCTTTCCGAATCGCGACAACCTCAGCATGCGCAGTTGGATCATTACTTGAAGTTACTTGATTGAAACCCTCCGCCACTATTTCGCCATTTTTAACTATCACTGCGCCAAAAGGTCCGCCAGCGTGGGAGTCCATTCCTTTTTCTGAAAGTTCAATGGCGCGTTTTATAAATTGTTTGTCTTTTTCGCTAATCATTTCACTAAATTCATTTTTGGTTTTTTTGACTTAAAAAATTAGTTATAATGGCAGCAATTTTTTCAATGGGCGCACTTTCAATGGGATGTTTCAAATTTTCAATTTCGTGAAATTGTCCGTTTTGCAACCAGTTAGAAACTTCTTTTGATTCAACTTGGGTGGACATTGAATCCAATTCACCAAGGCATATAAGGGTTGGAGTATCAATTTTCTGAAAATCCATTTCTTTCAAAGTTGGGTTCTCCCCTAAATCTTGCATCATTTTGGCAGTTTTTAAAACTACATTCTTCCAATTTTCAGATCCGTGTAATTGCTTCAATCGCTCTGCAAATGCAGGGACTTTCATTTGAATGGTCTCGGGATTAAGCATTTTTATTTCCTTTTCGGCAAAAGTAGGTGTCCAATCAAATTTGGTTCCTAAGGTTATTATTTTTTCAACCAAATCAGGATGCTTCGATGCTAAATTCAAAGCCACATAACCGCCCATACTATACCCGAAAACAGCGACTTTTGAAATTTTCCTTTCCTTTAAAAAATCAACTACATTTTGGGTGAAAAGTTCAATTGAAAAATCGGTTTTGCCTTTTGATTTTCCATGGCCTTCAAAATCCAATATAAAAATTTCATTTTCTAACGAAAGTTTTTCTTGCAATGGAACAAGCTGTTCCTTGCAGCCCAAAGCGCCATGGAGAAGTAAAATAGGGATTTTCACTACAATAGATTTTTATAATTATTAGGTTGAAAACAAAAGCAGCTCTTCGCCATCTTCATATTTATAGGTTCCAATTTCAGCAAGCCCAAGTTTTTTCAAAAGTTTTATGGATGCACTATTTTCAGGCAAAGTGATACCCACTATTGTTTGAAGTTTCAACTTTTCAGCAGCATACTTCATCACCGCCTGTGCAGATTCATAAGCATATCCCTTATTTGCGAACTCTGATAAAAACGCAAAACCCACATCGGGGAAATCCAAATTGTCCCTTTTGTATAAACCCGAAGAACCAATGGGCGTTCCATCTTCTTTTAGCGTTACCAAATATGGGCCGAACCCGTGTTTTTCATAACTGCTTAAATAATTTTTCTGCATATAGGCTTCGGCATCTTCAAGAGTTTTGATGCTTCTGTCGCCTATATTTTTGAGCCAGCCCTCGCTGTTCATCAGTTTGAAAATGAAAGGTACATCATTCAAGTTGTACTCACGTAACAGAAGTCGTTCGGTTTCAATATTCATATATTTAATGACATGTTTAATTGATCCAAAGATAATAATTGAAATATTGCTTCTCGTATTCAAATAAAAAAACCTTCGGTGGCTGACTGAAGGTTTTCATCAATATTCAAACAAACGGCTTAATCGAATTGCTTTGATATTACGTCAATAAAACCATTCCTTTCTGGAATTTCATAATAATCCCCCTGTATTTTATATTTTAAAATATCTATATAGGAGTTTGTTTGGCTATAATAAGTCAAAATTACATCGCCCAATGGCAATGTTTCAAATTCCACTAAATCTGGATATGCCTGCTGAATATTCTGTCGCAGGGTTTCTTTTGAAAAAATTACCTCTGGAAAAACTTCACCATAAATGCTGTGAGAGTAAAATAAAGTTTCATCCGTATTGCCTGCCCGATATGTTACATCATATATAGTTGCTTCTCCAGTTGTAGTCATATTAAAATTCTGGGCAGATTGATTATTAACCATAAAATTTAATGTTGGAGTATTAATTTGCTCTGGTATAGAAATAGTGCGCAATTGTTTTGAATAACCTGTGTTATCATTTCTGAAATGGACACTAAACAAAAAATCATCAAAAACATTTGACGGCGCGGAAGTTGAAAGTGAAGTGTTGCCTCCTGCAAAATTTCCCAAAGCGATGGGATGGTGTATATTATTTTCATCATCATTAATTAATCCATCTACTGAAAAATAGGAGTAATCATTTGAAGGGATTTGGGTATTTATAATATTTGTAATTGTGGGCAGCGAGTTATAGTCAATATTAAAAACAGAGCCTTCAGAAATGTCCCTTTGCCAAAGATAGCGCTCAAACTGGTCATTCGGACTTTTAAATGATACGTAAAAATCACTCCTTGGCGAGCCTGATAAATTTGAACGGAAATTATAATAACCACCATTTTCTGGTCCGCCACCTCCCGCTCCTGTTATTCCCGATGTAACTTCAAATGGGTAACCTGTGTTATCCATATTTATAAAAATTTCATCGTGGGAATTTTCAATTAAAGGGGTTGGGCCAATATTATATGTTCCTTGTTCTATATTATTAAAAGTAACCAAGGAATATGTTTTAATACCAAGATCAACAATATTATCATAACGTATATAGCTCAAATCATAATGCATGGAAGAGGAGCCAGAAAAGCTCAGTGTTATGGTTTCTCCTAAACGTAACTCGCCGCTATCCAGTATTGTTCCATTTTCATCGCTCAGGAAGGCATGGGTGCTTACCTGAAATCTACTGAAGCGATGATTAGCATCAACATTTAATGTAACTGTAAAATCCTGCAATCCAGAATCTGTATCCTCTACATCTTTTGAACAACTAATTAATGCTACTGAAACCACTAAAAGGAAGAATATTTTTTTCATAATAATGAATTTTAAAAGAAGTTAACTTTTACTCTATACTCAATAGTCTGAAAAACTTTAAATAGTTGCGTGGAGAAACAAAAAACCTTCGGGATTGACCGAAGGTTTTTAAAATGTGGAATTGTATTACTTAATTTTTAAAAAGCGGCAAACCAGCCATCATCTCATTTACCTTTTCAGCAATGCTTTCAAGCTTTGCTTCATTTTCATGGTTCATAATTACTTCATCAATCAAATCCACTATTTTCTCCATATCCTTTTCAACCAAACCGCGGGTAGTAACGGCAGCCGTCCCGATACGGATTCCACTGGTAACAAATGGAGATTTATCGTCGAAGGGAACCATGTTTTTGTTCACCGTGATATCGGCTTTACCCAATGCTTCTTCGGCCTCTTTCCCTGAAATATTTTTGTTGCGAAGATCAATCAACATCATATGATTATCGGTTCCACCGGAAATAATATCATAGCCTTTTTCAACAAATTTCTTTGCCATAACTTCTGCATTCTTTTTTACCTGCACCATATAATGAAGGAAATCGTCAGTCAAAGCTTCCCCAAAAGCAATCGCCTTTGCGGCGATAATATGCTCCAACGGACCGCCTTGGTTCCCAGGGAAAATGGCGCTGTCCAAAAGACTGCTCATTTTTTTAAGGTTTCCGTTTTTCAGTTTTTGGCCGAAGGGATTTTCGAAATCCTTTCCCATCAAAATCATTCCCCCGCGTGGCCCGCGCAAGGTTTTATGTGTAGTAGTTGTAACCACGTGGCAATGCGGAAGGGGGTCGCCAATAATTCCTTTGGCAATCAAACCTGCGGGATGCGCAATATCAGCAAAAAGAATAGCTCCAATTTTATCTGCAATTTCACGGAAACGTTTGTAATCTATCTCCCGGGAATATGCCGAAGCGCCGGCAATAATCATTTTCGGCTTTTCTTTAAGGGCAATATCTTCCACTTTGTCATAATCAATTCTTCCTGTTTCCCTATCAACACCATAAAAAACAGGTTCGTAAAGCCTTCCTGAAAAATTTACTGGAGAACCGTGGGTTAAGTGCCCGCCGTGCGAAAGATCGAAACCCAAAAATTTATCACCCGGTTTTAGGCAAGCTGCAAAAACTGCAGTGTTTGCCTGCGAGCCGCTATGCGGTTGTACGTTGGCATATTCAGCCCCGAACAAAGCTTTTGCGCGGTCAATTGCTATTTGTTCTACTTCGTCCACCACTTCGCAGCCGCCGTAATAGCGCTTTCCGGGGTAGCCTTCTGCGTATTTATTTGTTAAAACGGAACCTGCCGCTTCCAATACTTGGTCGCTTACAAAATTCTCTGAAGCAATCAGCTCCAGACCGTTCAATTGGCGTTGTCTTTCGTCTTCTATTAATTCAAAAATTTGTTCGTCGCGTTGCATATTTTCTGTAAAAGTTAATTAAATCCAAAAATACTAATTCCATTCGGTAACTATAATGAAATATATATATTTGATGCAGATTTTTACTAACAAACCCTTGTTGTAAAGAAAATTTAAAAAAGAATTAATTCATTGATTTTTAGTTATTTGAATTTTATTTTACTTAGTTTTATTTACAACTACAAAAAACTTTAACATGCCTATAACTGCCAACGACCCCAAACGCAAAACCTGGCTCGACACCGCGCCAGAGACAGATTTCCCTATTCAAAATATTCCCTTCGGTGTTTTTTTGACGCGCGATGATATTATAACTATTGGAACCCGTATTGGTGATTACGCCATTGACCTGGGCGGCTTACATCAATTAGGTTACTTTGATGGCATTGAACTTACTGATGATATCTTTTTACAAGATACTTTGAACGATTTCATCAGTGATGGAAGAAAGACGTGGCGTTTGGTGCGAAATAGAATTGCGGATATTTTCGACAAGGAAAACCCAAAACTTCGCGATAACAAAGAGCACAGAAAACATGTGCTTTTCACATTAGATGAAGTGGAAATGCAGCTGCCCGTGCAGGTTGGTGATTATACCGATTTCTATTCCAGCAAAGAACACGCAACAAACGTAGGGACTATGTTCCGCGGAAAAGAAAATGCTTTAATGCCGAACTGGCTTCACATTCCGGTGGGCTACCACGGCCGAAGCTCCTCAATAATCCCAAGCGGAATAAATGCCCGCAGACCTTGGGGACAAACCATGCCCGACGGTGCAACCGAACCTGTTTTTGGGCCATCAAAGTTGGTGGACTTTGAACTTGAAATGGCTTTTATAACTACAGATGCGAATGTTTTGGGCGACCCCATTCCAATTAATGAAGCTGAGGAATACATCTTCGGATTGGTACTTTTCAACGATTGGAGCGCGCGCGACATTCAAAAATGGGAATATGTGCCGCTCGGTCCATTTCTGGCGAAGAATTTTGCGTCCTCAATTTCACCTTGGATTGTTACCATGGATGCTTTGCAGCCCTTCAAAGTAGAAGGCCCCAAACCAGAAATGGAACAACTGCCCTATCTTCAGTATAAAGGAAAAAAGAGTTACGACATAAACCTTGAAGTTTATATTTGCCCTGACAAGGGTGAAGAAAACTTGGTTTCCACTTCCAACTTCAAATATATGTATTGGAATATGGCGCAACAACTGGCGCACCATACCGTAAATGGTTGTAATGTAAACAGTGGCGATATGATGGGAAGCGGAACAATTTCCGGCCCAACCCCAGATTCTTATGGATCTATGTTGGAACTAACTTGGCGCGGGGAAAAACCTATCAAACTTTCGGATGGAACGGAACGAAAATTTATAAATGACAATGACACCGTTATTTTAAAAGGTTTTTGCAAAAACGAAAATGTGCGGATTGGTTTTGGGGAATGCAGAACAAGATTGCTTCCGGCTCATAAGCAGTAAGCGATTAGCGGATTAGCGGATTAGCGGAGTTCTTAAATAAACCACGAATACACGAACCATTATAAAATATTCGTGTATTCGTGGTTCTTTTTTTTCACAAAGATTATTTTAATCTAAATTGGCATCACTATTGTATTTTAGCATATTTAACCAAACTAATTTCAGTATGAAGGCCTTTTACATACTTCTATTTACGGCTCTTTTCAGCGTTTCCTGCAACAGTGTAAAGCGAACCCAAAAATTTGTTTCCCAAGGAAATTATGACGAAGCAATCGAGCTTGCCACAAAAAAACTTCAAAAAGATAAAGGCGCAAAAGAATATGATGCCCACATTAGGGTTTTGGAAGAGGCATTTTTAAAAGCGAAGGATGAAGATTCGCGCCAAATTGCTTTTCTGAAAAGAGAGAACAGTGCCGCTGGCGCAAAAGAAATTTACTATACTTATCTCGATCTTGAGGCGCGCCAAAATTTAATTCGTCCGTTGCTTCCGCTTTACAGTAATGAAATGGGCCGAAAGGCTAACTTCGTTTTTTCGGATTATTCAAATGATTTATTGGCAGCAAAAGATGCTTATGTGAAATCACTTTATCAGGAAGCTATTGTATATATGCAGCGCAATACAAAGCAGGATTACAGGAGCGCTTTCAACGTTTTATGTGAATTGGATGAAGTACAGCCCCATTATAAAGATGTTTATCAGTTAAAGGAAGACGCGCATTTTCAAGGCACCGATTTCGTTTTTGTAACATTGAACAACCATACTGGGCAGTTTATTCCTTTCCGATTAGAGCAGGATTTGCTCGATTTCAACACTTACGGTTTGAATGATCTTTGGACAGAATATCACAGCCAACTGGAAAATGGAATTAATTATGATTTGGGAATTGACCTCAACTTTCAAACAATACAAGTTTCGCCCGAACGTATTTCCGATAAACAATACACCCGCAAACAACGCATTCAAGATGGTTACGATTACCAGCGCGACCGAAACGGAAACATCGTCCGCGACAGCTTGGGCAATCCAATCAAAATTGAAAAGTATGTAGATGTTTCGGCTACAATTTATATAACAAACCAACAAAAGGCTGTATTTGTAGGCGGTACGGTTGTTTATAAAGACTTGAACAAAAGACAGCAACTGAACAGTTTTCCGCTTTCTTCAGAATTTGTTTTTGAAAATTCATTTGCTACTTACAGAGGAGACAAGCGTGCACTAACAGTGGAAGACCATAGACTATTGGGCAATTATTTTATACCGTTCCCAAACAACGAGCAAATGGTTTTTGATGCCGGGCGGGATATAAAAGAAAGGTTTAAGGAGATTTTGCGGGATAATTCTTTCTATTAAAAATCTATACCTTTTTTTTATCGGGATGTTGTCTAACATCGAAAAGAGTCAAAATAATTATTTTGCTACCTTTTACACGATAAAATATACGAGTTTGTTTGCTAAACTGAAAGCCTCTAATTCCTTTTTCCAATACTTCCAAACTACCCAATTCAGGGAAATGTTTTAAAAGCTCCAAAAAATCAATCAACTTGTTTTCAAAGGCATCTGCAACTTTAGCCCCAAATTTATTCGAAATATATTCTTTAATAGATTTATAATCCTCGGTTCCTCGTTTGGTAAAAAAGATTTCCATTGAAATTATTTGAAGATCTCCTTATACGGAATTAAATCTTCTTCGCATTCAGATTCTTCATAAGCTAAAAGAACCTGTTCCTTTTCAACGGTAGAAAGGGTATCCCACAAAGGGGAAGTTTTACTGATTTCATGGCTTTTCAGAAAATCGTACAAAGATTGGAGCAATTGTTGATCCTGAATATTACCCATCATTTCCAAAAGATTGCGTTTCAATTCCGTAGTTCCCATAAAATCATTTTTAGCTAATTTAAGAAAAATTATTAAACGAATCTCTCCAAATGCGCAGCCTCAATAGAATGATGTGAGTCATGATGTACCACTGCCCCATTTTTAATTACAATAAATTGCGGACTTTCGTGATGCACTTTAAAACGCGCCGCAATTTCATTTGAAATATCACGGTTTTGAATCAAATCTAAAAAGTATAGCTTCACTTGATTATCTGAAAGTGTATAGTTTTTTTCAAACATCTTTAAAACCCCGCGGCTAACCCCACAACGGGTTGAATGTTTAAAAATGGCGATGGGCCTGGTTTTGGACTCCTCCCTTATTTCATCCAACTGCTCCATTTTGACTAAAATGTGCCACGGAACTTCCGGTTTTTCTTGTTTTGAAATCTCTTTTTGAAAATTTAACATTTTAAATAATCCCATAACTATCTACTTTAATGCAAAGTAACTAATTGGCATTTTTATAAGCGATGACTTTAACACAAATGTCTTTTTTCAGCCCATTTCAAATATCTATTTTTAAAAAATATTAACTAAAACATATATTAATTATGACAAAAATTACCAAAAGTTTTTTTGTTTTGGCAATGGCATTAATGGTAGCTCCATTAATCAGTAGTGCCCAAAATAAAAAAGCCTCAGTAAAAGATGCTTTACAAAAATTGCAATCTGTTGAAAAACCTTTCAACGCAGTACCTTACAATCTTCTTACTTCAGAAGAGAAAACACTTTTAAGAGAATACAATGCTCCAAATTCTACTCCACCCGCAATTATGGCAAATGGAGATGTTTTTGTAATGGATGTATTCAACTTAATTTATGGAACCTTTCCACTTACGGGTCCATTTACCATTGACCAAACTGGAACTGGCACAAATGTATTTGCCGATGACTATGATGTAACAGGAACATTGTATGGATTGGATTATGATGCTAATACGCTAGTTACTATTGATCAAGCAACTGGTGCTACTACCGCTGTTGGTCCTTTAACAGGAATTGTTGGAGGTGACACTCCCACAGGTTTAGCATGGAATGCTTTAAACGCTACTATGTATGCACTAAGCACCAATGGCGCTACAACTACTTTCTATACAGTAAATTTAGGAACAGGAGCTTTAACTGCTGTTGGTACTACTGGCAACTCACTGGGAATATGGTTGGCAATAGATAATGCCGGTATCTGCTATATGGCCGATATTGGTACAGATTCTTTGTACACTATAGACCTGGCAACTGGAACAGCGAGTTTAGTTGGTCCTCTTGGAGCTGATCTTAACTTTGCCCAGGATGCTGATGTTGATACAGCTACCAATACATTATATATGGCAGGCTATCTTATAAGCGGAGGCAGTAATATATATTCTATTGATGTTACTACAGGAGCAGCTACTAATCTTGGTCCAGTTACCAATGGTGGCGAATTGGGTGGTTTCTCCATTCAAGGGCCTCCAGTAAATGTTGAAAATTTTGGTTGTGCAGATGCACTTCCAATTGGACTTGGAATTACAAATGCCGATGGCCCATCAAATACTGAAGGCGGTGCCTCCAACGTTTGTTTAAGCGGAGCTACTGATGCTGTTTGGTATAAATATACTGCCAGCAACTCTGGTGATTTAACAATAACTTCCGATTTAGTTTCAAATACAGGAGTAGATACAAGATTATCAGTTTATAATAATGATTGTAATGCTTTGGTTTGTATTGCATCTGATGACAATAGTGGCGCAAACAATACTTCAGAAGTTGTAATTTCTGTGGTTAGTGGCACAACCTATTTAATTGAATGGGATGATGCAAATAATGATTCGGCTTTCGATTTTGAACTTTCATTAGATATCGCTTGTCCAGATCCACTAAACTTTGTTGTTAGTGCTTTTGACGCTACTACCGCTACCTTTACTTGGGATGCTGTGGCAGAAGCTACAAACGGATACATTCTTTCAGTATTTGAGGATGGCGCAGACCCACAAACTGCTACCCCTGTTTATACTGAGATTGTTCCTGCTGGAACTACTACTGCAACCGCTACAGGTTTAGTGGGCTCAACAATGTATGACGCTTACCTTACAGCTGATTGTGATACTGAAGGTTTCTCCAATGATCTTATGATTAACTTAGAAACTGCAGTAGCGCCTCCGGTTTGTGGTGGTAAATTTTATGATACAGGCGGACCTTCTGGACAATATCAAAACAGTGAAAGCTATTCAGTTTTAATTGAGCCGGGAGATCCAAACAATTTAATTACCTTAAATTTCCTTACAGTTGATATTGAATCTGGTTTTGACCAATTACACATTTATGATGGTGATGATGCAACGGCTAATGAATTATCCGATCCTGTAAACGGAGTTCTGGCCCCCGGTTCATATACCTCAAACATACCTGGAGGAAATTTATTCGTTACTTTCTCATCAGACACAAGTGTTATTAGAGATGGATGGGATGCTGATGTTATATGCGAACCAGCACCTGCTTGTTTGGCACCTTTCAATTTTGAAGCTACTGCCGTAACTGACGTAACAGCAAGTTTTACTTGGGAAGCAGTTGCAAATGCTACAAACGGTTATATATTTTCAGTATTCAATGAAGGTGACGATCCAACAACAGACACACCGGTATATACTGAAAACATTCCCGCAGGTACTACTACAGCTACCGCTACTGGTCTAACTGCTGATACTGCATATGATGCTTACGTTGTTTCAGACTGTGATGCTGATGGACTTTCCTCAATGACGATGACAACTTTTATTACCACTATTCCAGAACCAGTTTGTGGTGGAATATTTGTTGATTCAGGCGGATCGTTCGGTAATTATCAAAATAACGAGAACACCACTGTAGTTGTAAATCCAGATTTATCTGGCGAAGCTGTTACAGCAACTTTTACATTCTTTGATGTAGAAGCTAACTATGACGCGCTTTACGTTTATGATGGTCCTGATACCTCTTCTCCATTATTTGACAGTGGAAATCCTGCTACAAATAGTGGATTCCCAGCTGGAGGTTATTATGGAACTACGATTCCTGGACCGTTTACATCTACCCATTCAACGGGTACATTAACATTTGTATTTATGAGTGACTCATCTGTTCAAAGAGCAGGTTACGTAGCTGATATTACTTGTACGCTAACACCTCCGCCAAACGATATGATCGTTAACTCTATTGATGTTGATGAAGTTGGTTTCCCTTACACTGATCCAGCAGTAAGAACAAACGCTGCAACAACTGAAGATGGCAATCCAAATGATTGTGATCTTACGGGAGCTAATGGGGTTTGGTATAATTTCGTTTCAGCGGGAGATGGCACTGCAATCGCAACTATC
Source organism: Aequorivita sp. (assembly GCA_030690315.1). GTDB lineage: Bacteria > Bacteroidota > Bacteroidia > Flavobacteriales > Flavobacteriaceae > Aequorivita. The sequence goes on along the minus strand of JAUYGY010000012.1, from coordinate 16,785 downwards.
ACTAGTCCAGCGGGTGCTAGCTCTGTAACATTCTATACAGCTCCAAATGAAACTGCAACTGAAACAGATTTGACTTTGGTTGACCAAAACAGCAATCAGTGTGTTCCAGGCACATCATCATCTATATTTACACTTGCTGGCCAAGCGTATTATGTTTTTGTGATGAACTCTGGAGGTGCCACTGATATTGTAATTGACGGTACAAACCTTGGGGTTGCTAATAATTCAATCCAAGGGTTCTCTTACTATCCGAACCCAGCGTCTGGTATTATTAACCTTAAATCTGTTGAAAATATCGAAACGGTTTCTATATTCAATATTTTAGGACAAAAAGTAATGGACCAAAATATTGAAGCAACCGCTTCTCAATTAGATCTTTCCCAATTCAATACTGGTACTTACATTATGAAAGTATCTGTAAAGGGACAGATTGGTACCTATAAAATTATCAAGGAATAATTTTAATTTCCATCTAATTCTTAAAGAGCCGCTATTTAGCGGCTCTTTTTTTTTTCTTATTTTTCAAATATTTGTTTGGAAATTTTCATAAAATGGTCAACTTTTCATACATTTTACTATTCCTACCCGACATTTTGTCTCAAATATAAAGTGGCTTTGTATTTGAAATAAAATTTTCAAATAGTTCCCGAATGCGCTCGAACAGACACTAAAGTTCGGCCTAGAACTTAAAAGTAACAGATAAAAATTAGCACATATGAACTTCAATAATTTTACAACCAAAAGCCAAGAGGCCATCCAGCAAGCGCAACAAATTGCGCAGGGCTTCGGTCACCAGCAGATTGAAAACGAACACATCCTGAAAGCTATTTTTGAAGTGGATGAAAACGTAATTCCTTTCATCTTAAAGAAACTGAATGTAAACCTTAGCACCCTAAAACAAATTCTAGACAGGCAACTGGAAAGCTTCCCAAAGGTTTCCGGAGGTGATATAATGCTATCGCGCGAAGCGAATAAAACCGTAATCGAAGCTAGTAACATTGCCAAAAAGATGGGTGACGAGTATGTTTCCATTGAACACCTTCTTTTAGCGATTCTAAATTCCAAAAGCGGTATCGCCCAAAGTTTGAAAGACCAAGGCGTTACCGAAAAAGGAATGAAAGCCGCCATTCAAGAATTGCGCGGAGGCGAAAAGGTTACCTCACAAAGCGCTGAAGAAACTTATAATTCATTAAATAAATATGCGAAAAACCTCAACCAACTCGCGCGTGATGGAAAACTTGATCCGGTAATTGGCCGCGATGAGGAAATTAGAAGGATTCTTCAAATCCTTACGCGTAGAACCAAAAACAACCCAATGTTAGTCGGCGAACCCGGAACGGGAAAAACCGCAATTGCCGAAGGTCTCGCCCATAGAATTGTTGACGGCGATGTGCCTGAAAATTTACGGACCAAAGAAATTTATTCCCTGGATATGGGCGCGCTCATAGCTGGAGCAAAATATAAAGGTGAATTTGAGGAACGCCTAAAAGCCGTTATAAAAGAGGTTACTTCCAGCGAGGGCGATATTGTGCTTTTCATTGACGAAATCCACACGCTAGTTGGCGCCGGGGGCGGACAGGGCGCGATGGATGCAGCAAACATTTTGAAGCCCGCCCTTGCCCGTGGCGAACTTCGTGCTATTGGTGCGACTACTTTGGATGAATACCAAAAATATTTCGAAAAGGATAAAGCGCTGGAACGCCGTTTCCAAAAGGTGATGGTGGATGAACCCGATACAGAAAGCGCAATTTCAATCCTTCGGGGTATTAAGGAAAAGTACGAAACACATCACAAAGTTCGAATCAAGGATGAAGCTATTATTGCTGCCGTAGAACTTTCAGAAAGATATATTACAAACCGTTTTCTTCCCGATAAGGCAATTGATTTGATGGACGAAGCTGCCTCAAAACTTAGGATGGAAATCAATTCCAAGCCCGAGGAGTTGGATGTTTTGGACAGAAAAATCATGCAGCTTGAAATAGAAATTGAAGCCATTAAACGTGAAAAGGATGAAACAAAGCTGAAATCGCTTCACTCCGATCTTGCAAATCTGAAAGAAGAACGTAACGAGATGAACGCAAGATGGCAAGGTGAAAAAGAGGTTGTTGACAATATTCAAAACCTAAAAACGCAGATTGAGGATTATAAACTGGAAGCTGAACGTGCAGAGCGTGACGGTGATTTTGGCAAAGTTGCTGAACTCCGCTACGGAAAAATAAAAGATGCACAATCGGCACTCAGTGAATTAGAAACCAAACTTGCAGAAAATGATGAAGGTACTTCTATGATTAAAGAAGAAGTAACTCGTGAAGACATCGCGGAAGTTGTTGCAAAATGGACCGGCATTCCCGTTACAAAAATGCTTCAAAGCGACCGTGAAAAACTGCTGACGCTGGAAGACCATCTGCACAAACGTGTGGTTGGGCAAGAAGAGGCAATTATTGCGGTGAGTGATGCCATTCGCCGTAGCCGAGCTGGTTTACAGGATGAAAAGAAACCCATTGGTAGTTTTCTTTTCCTCGGAACAACAGGGGTGGGTAAAACCGAGCTTGCCAAAGCTTTGGCTGAATATTTGTTCGACGATGAAAATGCAATGACGCGTATTGATATGAGCGAATACCAAGAACGCCACAGCGTGAGCCGATTGGTGGGTGCACCTCCGGGATATATTGGCTATGAAGAAGGCGGACAGCTCACGGAAGCCGTACGCCGCAAACCATATAGCGTAGTTTTATTGGACGAAATTGAAAAAGCCCACCCCGACACTTTCAACATTTTGTTGCAGGTTTTGGATGAAGGCCGATTGACCGACAATAAAGGGCGTCTTGCAGATTTCAAAAACACGATTATTATTATGACCAGCAATATGGGCAGTGATATAATCCAAGAACGCTTTGATACCGTAAAAGATCCCGAAACTGCAATGGAAGGGGCTAAAGTAGAAGTACTCGCGCTCTTAAAACAAACCGTGCGCCCAGAGTTTCTGAACCGTATAGACGATATTATAATGTTTACCCCGCTTTCAAAACAGGACATCCATAAAATTGTAGCCCTCCAACTGAAAGGGGTATCTAAAATGTTGCTGAAACAGAATATTGTGCTAGACGCTACGCCAGAGGCAATTGCGTATCTTTCCAAAAAAGGGTATGATCCACACTATGGTGCAAGGCCTGTAAAAAGAGTGATTCAGCGCGAAGTGCTAAATGAACTTTCAAAAGAAATACTTTCCGGAAAAGTAACTACAGATAGTATTATTTTACTGGATAGTTTTGATGATGCACTAGTGTTTAGGAATCAGGAGAATTTGGTAGAGTAATTTTAGGTGTAGGGCTTTTAGTATTAAGCTGAATCCTTAAATAAAACCCCAAAGCAAATGCTTTGGGGTTTTATTAATATAGGTGGGTTACACTTTCCATTAATGTATAAATTAAAAGAGACCCATCAAAATTTCAACTTTTGAAATTTTGATGGGTCCGGCTTCAAATAAAGTGGTAACTAAAGTTTAGTGAATATTACCACTTGTCAATCTGATCCTTTAACTGTTCTTTGGTTTTACCCGTTTTTTCCTGAAGGCGACCAAGTAATTCGTCAGACTTTCCTTCAGCGTACATCAGGTCGTCATCGGTAAGATCTGCATATTCTTGCTTCATCTTTCCTTTTACTTGTTTCCATTTTCCTTTAAACTGATCTTCGTTCATAGCTTTTAGTTTTAAGTTATATTAATTGTTCTTTTTCGTTTTATAAAGATACAATAGCAAACCGTCCATTTATAATAATGAAATACTAAAGATTCCGCCGTTTTAGTTATAACTTTGCTAATGTGTCTTAAAAAATGTTATTTAACACCATTTAATACTATGAAAAAATACATAATACTATTGTTTCTGCCGTTTTTTACCTTTTGCGGCCAACAGAAAGAAGAGAATAAAGAAAATACACAAACTGAAAGTAAAAGTATAAGTGAAATTCCCAAAGTGAACCAAAACGCTACCTATTACTTAATACGCCACGCCGAAAAAGTTAGAACAGCCCCGAATGATCAGGATCCAAGCCTAGATATTAAGGGAATGATGCGAGCTAAACGCTGGGCCGCTTATTTTGAGCCCATCAAAATTGACAAAATTTATGTAACTCAGTATATTCGCACCAAGCAGACCGCTTCATTAATTTCACAGCAAAAACAGGTTTTGCCCACTCGCTATGATCCAAACACCATTTATTCTGATGAGTTTTTAAAGGAAACAAATGGCAAAAGTGTTTTGATTGTGGGCCACAGCAACACCATTCCGCAATTGGTAAATAAATTGATAGGCGAAGAAAAATTTAAGGATATGGACGATGCTGACAATTCCACCCTATTTAAAGTAACCCTGAGCGGCAGCGATAAAAAAGTAGAAACCATTACAGTGAGCAATGAACAATGACCAATTATCAATGAATGATAACTGACTACTGACTTCTAAACACTAACCACTAAATTCTCAATACTCAATACTAAATTCCCTATTTTTGCGCCTATGGCAATTCAGAAAAACGTAAAGATTAAAAACCGCAGGGCAAAGTTTGAATATGAAATTCTTGATACCTTCACTGCCGGCATAGTTTTGCGCGGCACCGAAATAAAAGCCATCCGCGAAGGCAAAGCCTCCATTGCCGAAAGTTTTTGTGAATTCAGCAATAATGAACTGTTCGTTATAAATATGACCGTGCAGGAATACAGCCACGCTACACATTTCAGTCACGCCCCCAAAAGTGAGCGCAAGCTTCTACTTAACCGCAGCGAACTGAAAAAACTGGAAAAAGAAGTGAAAAATAGCGGACTAACAATTATTCCTTTGGTTCTCTTCACTAATGACAAAGGATTGGCAAAGGTTGATATCGCTTTGTGCCGTGGTAAAAAAGAATATGACAAACGGGAAGTAATAAAAGATCGCGATAGCAAAAAACAACTTAGCAGGATCAAAAAGGCGTTTAATAATTAGTCATTTCGGCTCCGCTCAATGATCGACCTCTGGTGGCTGAGCGGAGCCGAAGCCAAATCAATCAATAACGTTCCTTTAACAAATTAAAAATCCTTTTAGTAGTATTTTGCGTAGATTAAATTTTTCCCCCGAGCGCAGTCGAGGGGTTTGTTGAATATCAAAATTAATAATTAAATGGTCTCGACTGCGCTCGACCAGACATAGCTTCATGCGATTAACATTCATACTTCTTTTTATATTTATCACATCAACCATTTCTGCCCAAATAATCGGGAAAGTCACCGACACCAAAGGCCTGCCCCTGCCCTACGTAAATATTTATCTTCAGGACAGCTACATTGGCACCACTACCAATGACGATGGAAATTATTCCCTTGCAATTTCCGAGAAAAAAGAATTCAAAATAATCTATCAGTTTTTGGGATACAAAACGCTCACCAAAACTATTGCACCATCCTCCTTCCCTTATATTTTAAACGTTTCGCTCGTAGAAGAAACCACAAGTTTGGATGAAGTGGTAGTGAATACTTCCGAAGATCCGGCATACCGCATCATCCGTAAAACCATTGAGCAGCGAAAAGAAAATCTTGATAAATTAAGCGAATACACCGCAGATTTTTACTCGCGGGGGCTTTGGCACGTAAAGGACGTTCCGAAAAAAATAATGGGTCAAGAAGTGGGCGATTTTGATGGAATGCTAGATTCTACGCGAACGGGAATCATTTATCTTTCGGAAACAATTTCAGAAATCGCTTACCAAAAACCGGATAAATTCACCGAAAAAATCATTGCCAGCAAGGTGAGTGGCAACGATAACGGCTTCAGCTTCAACAGTGCGCAAAGTGCAAATATTTCCTTTTATGAAAACACTGTTGAACTAAATGCTGCACTGGTTTCTCCTATTGCGAACAATGCGTTGAGTTATTATAACTATAAATTGGACGGGGTTTTTTATGAAGGTCCAAAACTCATCAATAAAATAAAAGTAATTCCAAAACGCCCCAATGATAGGGTTTGGCAAGGCTACCTTTATATTGTGGAAGACGATTGGCAACTTTATGGCGCGGAACTTTCCACCACGGGAGCGGCCATTCAAGTGCCTTTTGTGAGCAATTTGATGGTAAAACAAAATTATAAGTATGATACTCGAAATGATTTTTGGGTGAAAATTTCACAAAGTGTCGATTTCGGTTTCGGGCTATTGGGAATGAAGGGCGACGGAAGTTTTATTGCCGTTTATAGCAATTATGATTTTAAGCCAGAATTCAACAAAAAGTCGTTTACCAATGAAGTTCTTTCCTTCGAGCTCCAAGCCAATAAAAAAGACAGTTTGTTTTGGAAAGGCAATCGGCCTGTGCCACTTACCGATGAAGAATTAAAAGATTACATCAAGAAAGACAGCATTCAAGTGTTGCGCCAGTCGAAACCCTATCTAGATTCGCTTGACACAAAATCGAACAAGCCAGGATTTCTTAGTCCGCTAACAGGTTATACTTTTAAAAATTCCTTTGAAAAATGGTCCGTGGGCTATGAAGGTCCGTTGCGAAGCATAAACTTTAACACCGTTCAGGGTTGGAACAGTAAGGCTGGACTCACTTTCAACAAATGGTATGACGACAACCAAACCAATACCATTTCAGCCGCAGTGCGTGCAGATTATGGAATTGCAGAGGACAGGCTTCGGTTTACGGCGAATATTCTTCGGAATTTTAATTGGACCGATAAATTGCGTATTTCCCTTTCCGGCGGAAGCGAGGTAACCCAGTTTAACGATACGGAACCCATTTCGCCATTGATAAATACATTTGCCACACTTTTCTTCGAACGAAATTATATGAAGCTTTATGAGCTTAATTTCGGAAGAATTGGCTACAGCAAAGAAATTTTTAACGGACTCCATCTATATGCCACCGCAGCGTATGAAAACCGTCAGCCCCTTTTCAACACTACCGATTATGTAACCATTCCTTTTGATGACGTTAGCTACACCAGCAATAATCCGCTTACACCGAATGATTTTAATAGCGCGGCAATTGCAGAACACAATATTGTGAAAACTAAAATACGGGCGAAAATAAATTTTGCCCAAAAGTATTTTTCAAATCCAGATATGAAATTCAATGTGGGCGTCGAAAAGTATCCCGAACTGAACCTTTCTGTTGAAAATGGTGCGGGGATAACTGAAACGCATTATGATTATACCCAGTTTGAAGCAAGTTTAAACCAGTCTATTTCACTTGGGAACAAAGGCCAGTTTTATTACAATGTAAAAGGCGGAACGTTTGCAAATGGTGATGGTATTTCCTTTATAGATTACAAGCATTTCAACGGAAACCAAACACGGGTGGGCACTTCGCCGAACTATACCAATGTTTTCAACTTGATGCCTTATTATGAATTCAGCACCAACAAGAGTTATTTTGAAGGCCATATTGAGCACGATTTCCGAGGTTGGATTTTGGGAAAAATTCCCGGAATTAACCAACTGAACCTTAACTTAGTAGCCGGGGCGCATTTTTTAAGTACCGAAGAAAGAAAACCATATTCCGAAATTTCCGTAGGTATAGATAACCTTGGGTTCGGAAAATTCAGGTTGCTGCGCGTAGATTACGTAAGGTCCTACTACAATGGCGGCAGCGATGGAGCCTTTATTTTTGGACTGAAATTTTTGGACATTTTAGGCCTTTAATTGAAAACATTATGAAAACTGTATTAAAATTATTGGTTGTTTGTTCGCTATTCATAAGCTGCATCCCGATGCAAAAAGTGCCAAAAGACGCAAAGATGACGGACTTTTTTCACTTTCAAAAAGCAAAGGATTACGACGCTTCCAAATGGGCGGTATTTCTTCCCGGCACTGGCGGGCTCAAAATTTTTAAGGATACAACACATTATTATAACGTTGCAGAAAAACTGAACGCCGAAGGTATTTCGGTTTTGCTAGTGGATAATGCTGCAGCATACAAAGCTTCAAAAAGAGATGTTGAAGAAGAAGAACCCTCGCAAATACTTTGGACCTTAGAAGAAGCTTTGAAATGGGCAAAAAAGAAAGGCGATATAGACCAAAATTCTAACGGAAGTATTGTGGGTTGGTCGCGCGCTGGGCTGGGGTTGATTCCACTTGCAAATGATGTTGCGGAACTAAAAAGACTTAATGTAAAATCAATCGCACTATTTTATCCTGCAAATGGTTATGAAATTCAACTTCAACCTAAAGTTCCGGTTCTAATAATGACAGGCGGAAGAGATAGAATCGTAAAGGTTGATGATATTTTTGAATATATGGTTGTGGAAAATGCAACTATAAAAGTATATGACGATGCTTATCACGGCTACGACGTGGAAAGTCTGAAAAAGGGAAAATATTTCAGATTAATTCCTTTTATTAGCAAAAAGAATTACCTTTTGAAATATGATGAAAAAGCTGCAAAGGAATCTTTTAATGAGTTGATTAAGTTTTTAAAAAGTAAATAAAAACGCTGTGCTTTTGTGGTATATAATTTACCGCGGAGGCACGGAGAACACAAAGAATATAACTATGGCTATACCATTTCCAATAATAATTACGGAGCGGTTAAATCTTCGGAAAATCTTACTGACTGACTTAGATAGAGTTCACTATTTCCGTTCAGACAAGGAGATTAATAAATACATAAAGAGAGAGCCGCAAACGCGAGAAATGGCACTTGCACATATTCAACTAATTACCGCAGCTTTAAAAACAGATAAATCCGTTACTTGGGGAATTACAACCAAAGATTCTAACGTGCTCATTGGCTCAATTTGTCTCTGGAATTTTTCAGAAGATAAAAAAACTGCTGAAGTAGGTTATGATCTCGATCCAGAATTTCAAGGCAAGGGAATTATGAGTGAGGCACTAAAAGCGGTTTTAGATTTTGGCTTCAACCAAAAAGGTTTTGAAACCGTTGAAGCATATACAGATTATAGGAATATTCCCTCCAAAAAATTATTAAAACAGCATGGATTTATTCCAAGAGAAGGAGTTAAAGACCCTGATAACCAAGATAATGAAGTATTTTATGTAAACCGTTAATTCTTGTCTTCTAAAAGTGGCACAAAACGAAATTCGCCATACTCCTCTTTCTCAAATTCGGTGTCAGATTTGCGTAAAAACACGGTCATAATTTGCACTTTTTTACCTACGGGAATTACCAATCTACCCCCAACTTTCAATTGGGCCAATAACGGATTTGGAACAAAAGGTGCGCCCGCGGTGACGATAATTCCATCAAAAGGAGCTTCTTCTTCAAGCCCAATATAACCGTCACCAAAAATCAAACGCTTTGGTTTGTAACCCAATTTGGGCAGAAAAAGTTTTGTCTTTTTAAAAAGTTCGTTTTGTCTTTCTATACTGAAAAGTATTGCGCCAATCTCTAAAAGAACGGCCGCTTGATAGCCACTCCCCGTTCCTATTTCAAGAATCTTATCTCCTTTTTTAACTTCCAAAAGTTCGGTTTGCCGGGCAACGGTATAAGGTTGCGAAATGGTTTGGTCTGCCGCAATCGGGAAAGCTTTGTCAACATAGGCATGCCCCACAAATCCGGAATCCATAAAAAGATGTCTCGGAATATTGCCTATTGCCTGCAAAACATTTTTATCTTCAATCCCTTTCTTTTTAAGGGTTTCGACTAATTTTTTGCGCATTCCTTGGTGGGTAAATGTATCTTTCACTTTTGTAGATATTAGATTTGTGATGTGAGATGTTAGACTTTACAAAGTAACCAATTTAGAAGATTAAGCACCAAATTTCAAATAACAAATTCCAAATAAAATCAAAACTGCAAATTTCAAACCCTATATGCCTATAAACCCTTAAGCCTTCTAAACTTTTAAACCCATAAACCTTCTAAACTTTTAAACTCATAAACTCATAAACCTTTAAACTTTTCCCTTAAAACCCTTACATTTGTGAAAAACACGCCAATGCTAAAAGCGGGAGTTCTGGGTGCTGGACACTTGGGGAAAATTCATTTAAAATTGCTACAACAATCCACGAAATATGAACTTGTGGGTTTCTTCGACGCCAGCAAAAATGCTTCGGAAAAAATTGTTGCTGAATTCGGTTACAAAAGCTTCCCTTCAATGGAAAGCCTCATTGATGCTTGCGAAATGGTGGTAGTAGTAACGCCCACCAGCAAACATTTTGAATGTGCCGAAAAGGTAATAAACGCCGGAAAACATCTTTTCATTGAAAAACCAATCACACAAACCGTTGCCGAAGCCGAACAAATAAGGGATTTGGCAAAGCAAAAAAAGGTTCGCGGACAAGTGGGACAGGTGGAACGTTTCAACCCAGCTTTTATGGCCATAAAAGATAAAATTAGCAACCCGATGTTTATTGAAACCCATCGCCTTTCTGAATTCAATCCACGGGGGACGGACGTTTCGGTGGTTTTGGATTTAATGATTCACGACATTGACGCCATTTTAAGTGTGGTGAAAAGTCCCGTAAAAACGGTCAGTGCGAGCGGGGTTTCGGTTATCAGTGAAACGCCAGACATCGCGAATGCCCGAATTGAATTTGAAAACGGATGTGTTGCAAATTTAACCGCGAGCCGTATTTCACTTAAAAAAATGCGTAAGGCCCGGTTCTTTCAACGTGATGCATACATTTCAGTAGATTTTCTGGAGAAGAAATGTGAGGTAGTAAAAATGAAAAACGCGCCCACTGAAATTGATGATTTCGCAATGGTTTTAACGAATGCGGAAGGCATCAAAAAGCAAATTTATTTTGAAAACCCAAAGATTGAAAACAATAATGCCATCCTCGATGAACTGGAAAGTTTTTACGAGGCCATAAAAGCTGATAGAACTCCGGAAGTTTCGCTGCAGCAAGGCACGGAAGCTCTTCGAGTGGCGATGCTTATTATTGAAAATTTTAAGAAAATATAAAAAGTCGGAAGTTGGAAGACAGATGACGGATGATGGATGACGGATGGCTGAAGACGGATGCAAAATAAATCGTAAATCTAAAATCGTAAATCGTAAATGAAAAATGTAGCAGTAATAGGCGCTGGAACAATGGGAAATGGAATTGCCCACACCTTCGCACAATTTGATTATAAAGTACAATTAATTGATGTGCAGCAAGCATCGCTCGATAAAGGAATTGCCACCATAACCAAAAATTTGGACAGAATGGTTGCCAAGGAAACAATATCCGAAGAAGATAAAAACCGTACTCTCAAAAACATAACAACCTTCACCAGTCTGGAAGAAGGCGTTGAATATGCAAGTCTGGTTGTGGAAGCTGCAACGGAAAATGTGGATTTAAAGTTGAAAATTTTCCGCGATTTAGATAAATTCTGTCCCGATGATACTATTTTGGCCAGTAATACTTCTTCAATTTCCATCACGCAGATAGCTTCTGTAACTTCGCGACCCGGAATGGTAATCGGGATGCACTTTATGAATCCAGTGCCAATTATGAAATTGGTTGAAATCATTAAAGGATACAGTACAAGCGAAGAAACTTTCAAAACCGTGGAAGAGCTTTCCAAAAAACTGAACAAAGTTCCCGTTGAAGTAAACGATTACCCCGGTTTTGTGGCAAACCGTATTTTGATGCCAATGATAAACGAAGCCGTTGAAACACTTTACAACGGGGTTGCTGGCGTAAAGGAAATTGATACGGTAATGATGCTCGGAATGGCACACCCAATGGGGCCATTGGCGTTGGCAGATTTTATTGGTTTGGATGTTTGTCTATCCATTTTGAAAGTAATGCATGAAGGTTTCAAAAACCCAAAATATGCTCCGTGTCCGTTATTGGTAAATATGGTAATGGCAGGAAAACTGGGAGCTAAAAGCGGCGAAGGTTTTTATGATTACAGCCAAAATAGAAAAGCGGAAGATGTTTCGAAAATGTTTTCTAAATAAATTATAACCAAGCTCTCAACTGCAACTTTCCACTGACTACTGAATACTGAACACTGAATACTGAATACTGAAGAATGGCAAAAATTATCCCCTTTAAAGCCGTCCGTCCCACACGGGACAAAGTGAGTTTGCTCGCGGCACGCTCTTATGACAGTTATACGGCAGCGCAAGTAGAATCGCGCTTGCGGGACAATCCATTTTCGTTTTTACATATTGTGAATCCCGGCTATAAATACCAAAAGGAAATTTCTGGGGTTGAACGTTACGGCTTGGTACGGAATCGGTATCAGGAATTTAAGGAGGATGAAATTTTTATGGAGGACGAAAAACCTTCGTTCTATATCTATAAAATAGTTAACCGTGATGGGCTAGAATTCAACGGAATCGTTGGAGCGGCAAGTGTTCAGGATTATGCGGATGATGTAATCAAAAAGCACGAAGACACCTTGGAATATCGGGAAGTAATTTTTAAGGAATATCTAAAAACCGTGGGCTTCAACGCCGAAGCTGTGCTTCTCACCTATCGCGATAATCCCGAATTGGAAGAAATTATAGATTTTGTTATGCAAAGCCGGCCGGAATATGAATTCACAACTACCTATCGGGATACCCATTATCTGTGGAATGTGGATGATGAAAAACTACTTCAAAAAATTCAAAATATATATAGTGAAATGCCGGCATTATATATTGCCGATGGCCATCACCGTTCTGCCTCTTCCTATTTGCTTGCGAAAGATTTAAAGGAAGAAAATCCGCATCACACTGGCGAGGAAGCCTATAATTTTTTTATGAGTTTCCTTATTCCCGAAAGTGATTTGAAGATTTATGAATTCAACCGTTTGGTGAAAGATTTGAACGGATTGAAAAAAGAAGAGTTTTTGATAAAACTTGACGAGAATTTCAGAATAGAAAATCGCGGAATGGAATATTACAAACCCTCCAAAAAGCACCATTTCAGTATGTATTTGGATGGCGAATTTTATTCGCTCTACCTTCGGAAGAAAAAATATGAAATCAATAACGCGCTTGATGGGCTGGATGCTCATATTTTATATGTAACCATTTTGAAGCCATTGTTAGGAATTGAAGATCTTCGGAACGACCAGCGCATAGAATATTCACACGGTAAAAAAGATCTTGCATACGTAAAAACTGCTGTAGATTCAGGGAGTTTTGCAGTAGGATTTGGATTGTTACCAGTGACGACGCAAGAAATGAAAATGATAGCCGACGAAGGTTTGAAGATGCCCCCGAAAAGCACATATATTGAGCCGAAGCTTAGAAGTGGGATTACTATTTATGAATTCTGACAATAGTGGAAAGAAGAAAGAATAAAGAGAAAAGAGAAATGACGATTGCAGAAAATTTAAAAAGGTTTAAAAACGAATTACCCGAAAATGTTACGCTAGTGGCGGTTTCCAAAACCAAACCAGTAAGTGATTTAATGGAAGCATATAATGCGGGGCAGCGCGTTTTTGGCGAGAATAAAATCCAGGAAATGGAAGCCAAATGGCAGGAAATGCCAAAGGATATTCAGTGGCACATGATTGGCCACGTGCAGCGCAACAAAGTAAAATATATGGCTCCTTTTGTGAGTTTGATACATGCCGTTGATAGTTTCAAACTTTTAAATGAAATAAATAAGGAAGCCGAAAAAAACGGGCGGATTATTGAATGTCTTCTTCAAATAAAAATTGCTGAAGAAGACAGTAAATTTGGAATGCACGAAGCAGATGCTGCAAAACTGCTTGCTTCGGAAGAAATTAAAACACTTCAAAATGTGAAAGTAGTGGGGTTGATGGGAATGGCAACATTTACCGATGATACCAAACAGATTTCAGAAGAATTCCAGAAGTTGAAGAAAATATATACAGAATTCAGAATTCAGCCTTTCAACAGCGCTCAGGGTGACAATTTCAGAATTTTGAGTATGGGAATGAGCGGCGATTATAAGATTGCTATTGAAAACGGCAGTAATTTGGTGCGCGTTGGGAGTGCAATTTTTGGAGAACGGAATTATCAGTAATCAGTGGTCCACTAAATAGTTATTAATTTTAAACAATAAATTCAAGAGTGTACGCAATTTTAGATATAGAGACAACGGGCGGAAAATACAATGAGGAAGGAATCACCGAAATTGCAATTTACAAGTTTGATGGCCACAATATTGTGGACCAATTTTCTAGTTTGGTCAATCCCGAAAAACCCATCCAGCCTTTCGTTATAAATCTTACTGGCATAAATAACGAAATGCTTCGGCACGCGCCAAAGTTTTATGAAGTGGCAAAACGCATCATCGAAATTACGGATGGTTGCATTATGGTCGCGCACAACGCACTTTTTGACAATAGAATTCTCACCACTGAATTTGACCGTCTGGGCTATCATTTTAACAAAGAAACCCTCTGTACCGTTGAGCTTGCAAAAAAATTAATTCCCGATATGCCTTCCTACAGTTTGGGAAAATTGGTTCGCGCCTTGGGAATCCCGCTAAGTGACCGTCACCGCGCCCAAGGCGATGCAAAAGCAACCGTTGCGCTTTTTAAAATGTTATTGGCGAAAGACACTTCAAAAGAAATAATTACGGAAACCCTACGGAAAAACCCAAAACGCCAATTGGAACCGAAGTTGCTAGATATAATTGAAAAAACTCCTTCGGAAATTGGTGTTTATTATATGCACAATGAAGCGGGAAATATAATTTACATTGGCAAGAGCAAAAACATAAAAAAAAGGTTGATGCAGCATTTTACTGGAGACAATCGCAAGTCGAAGAAAATTCAACTGGATGTAAAATCGGTTACCTTTGAAAAAACCGGAAATGAACTTATTTCGCTGTTGAAAGAATCTGAGGAAATCAAACAGAATAAACCATTATTTAACCGGGCGCTTCGGCGAACGCTTTTCACATATCAACTTACTTCTTTTGTTGACGAAAATGGGTATATAAACCTAAAGATTGAAAAGGCCGACGGCAGAAAAAAAGCGATTACAACCTTTAGTAATTTTCAGCAGGCAAAATCCTCACTTTTCAGAATTACGGATGAAAATAAACTATGTCAAAAACTAACAGGGCTACAAAGTGGTGGCAAAAGCTGTTTTAACTATTCACTAAAGGAATGTTACGGAGCCTGCATTAACAAAGAATCATCCGAAGATTATAACGCCCGCGTAATGGCTTTTTTGGAAAAAAATAGTTATGAAAACCAGAATATGCTCATCATAGACCGAGGCAGGGAAATTGACGAACGCTCCGTAATTTTGATTGAGAACGGAGTTTATAAAGGATATGGTTTTTATAATTTGAATTATCAGATCAACAATCCCGAAATTCTAAAATCCATCATCAATCCTATGCAGAACAATCGGGATGTGCAGCATATTATACAGAATTATTTGCGCAAGAATAAAGTGCTTAAAACCGTAAACCTTTCAACCAATACGGTTAATTAGTTTTAAGTTGCTTATTTTAGACTTTCAAAAAATTCAGATTGAAATCAAACGATAAAAAATCTTGGCGCTCTAAACTTCACGAAATAATTTATGAAGCAGACACCCCGATGGGCAAACTGTTTGATGTTGTTTTGCTGATTTTAATTTTGCTGAGTATTGTTCTGGTAATGCTGGAAAGCGTTAGTGAGTTTGATGCTAAATATCACGAAATACTTTATGTTGGCGAATGGGTTATTACCATATTTTTCAGTATTGAATACATTGCCAGAATAATTACGGTAAAAAAACCCCGTGCCTATATTTTCAGTTTTTACGGAATTATTGATTTTTTATCGACCATTCCTCTTTATTTATCATTGCTTTTCGCCGGAAGTAGTTTTTTGCTATCAGTTCGTGCGTTGAGGCTTTTAAGGGTCTTTCGAATTTTGAAGATAACGCGTTACATAGGCGAGGCATCAAAATTGCGAAAAGCACTCCTCAACAGCAAAGCAAAAATCCTTGTTTTCCTTTTTGCGGTACTTGTTATTTCAGTAATCGCGGGTACATTGATGTATATAATTGAGGGGCCTGAACACGGTTTTAAAAGTATCCCCATAAGTGTCTATTGGTGTATTGTAACGCTGACTACTGTTGGTTTTGGCGACATTGCCCCTTCCACGCCACTCGGTCAGTTATTGGCTACAGTTATTATGATTATGGGGTATGGAATCATTGCTGTTCCCACAGGAATTGTTAGTGCGGAATATACCAAGAGTATGGATAAGCCCGATGCCATGGGTAAAGATTACGTACATGTAAATACACAAGCATGTCCTAATTGTGGTGCCCATCGACATAGAGACGATTCAAAGTTCTGCCATAAATGTGGAAAGGAATTGAACCCAGAAAGTCACATAGAAACCTAATGTCATTAAAAAAACCATTACTCATTTGTGTTGTGGGGCCAACGGCCATAGGCAAAACTTCACTTGCAATAGAACTTGCGCAAGCTTTTTCCACGGAAATAATTTCAGCAGATTCCAGACAGTTTTTTAAAGAAATGAATATCGGAACAGCGGTTCCTTCAGCGGAAGAATTGAGTGCTGTGCCACATCATTTCATTCAAAATAAAAGCATTTTTGAGGACTATTCCGTAGGCGATTTTGAAAGGGAGGCGATTGCGTTATTAAATCATCTTTTTGAAAAACACGGAATTGTCATCATGGTTGGTGGCTCCGGACTTTATGTTGATGCTGTAGTGAAAGGATTGGATATTTTTCCCGAAGTTCCTTCGGAAATTAGGGAGCAGTTAAATTCTGAATTGCAAATAAAAGGTATTGAAACACTTCAAAATGAATTAAAAAAAGTAGATCCAGCCTATTTTGAAAAAGTTGATATTCACAATCCGCACCGCTTGGTTCGGGCATTGGAGATTTGTCGGGCTACCGGAAAACCGTATTCCTCTTTT
>JAUYGY010000007.1 GCA_030690315.1 Aequorivita sp. | reverse complement strand
AAAAACCAGGGTGCTGCATTCCGGTATTTTCCCTGATTGTACCAGGCAATTCCGGTCCTTACCTGCAGGTAAAAGAAATCAATCCCCTGTTTTCTGGCCTCAGCAGAATACTGAATCAATTCAGGCCACTTTTGCTCCAGAAAGAGCTGGTATGATTGCTTATCTACTTCCAGATAATTTAATTTATCCTGTGCTTTTGCGACAGTCAGAAGAACCATGAAAAGGCTTATTATAAATAATCGTTTCGGCATGATATATTCATTTTTAAATCGTTAAAAAGGATTTCAATTTCAAAAATTCCACTTTCTTTTATGCTGATATTGAATTTGTATTTCTCGGTTTTCCGTCCTGCAATTTTTTTTGTGAGCTCCGATATTAGTTTCATATTGCCCGACGAAAGGATATCGCCTGCTTTCTTTATTTCGAGTAAGTAATCCACTTTCAGAAATAAATAGATGGGCGCGATAAAATCCTGTAGGAACATTAATATTCCGCCAAACATCATGTTTATCGGAACATTGTCCTGAATTTTACTATTTGGCAAGAATCCCAGTGGGACTTTGAATAAAGCAAGGAAAAACCAGTAAAGTGGGGTTTCTTTCTTTCCTGTAAAGTTGGTAAAATAGTGCAGGTTTCCATCATTGTACAAGTAAGCGAGCGATCCGTCCTGCTCGCTTTCGAAATAGGTTGAATTGAAAACATCGGTATTTACTTTCCAGCTAAATTTGCTTTGATGAACCTGAGCTCCTGTCTTTGTATTTTCGATCAAAAATTCACCGGAAATTCGTTGCCCCGGAATAAAATGCAGCACTTTTGCCAGCAATTCATTTTTTTTAGGATTGGCTACCACTTGTCCTTTTGCCGGAATTGAAAACGTTTCGAAGGTGTATTTTTCGCCCTTTAGAAGATAATGCGCCAGCGGATAATCGAGTGTGGGTGATCCGATGTAAGGCGTTTGCTGAAACTGAAAATGCAAATGGGGATAGGGCGATCGGCCTGAATTTCCACATTTCCCCAGTAGCTGTCCTTGTTTAACGTTATCTCCTTCTTTCACCTCAATCGAATGATATTTTAAATGGCATAGTTTTGAAAATATTTCGTTGCTGTGTTTAATTATTACGGTATTTCCCCAGTTGTTTTTTGTATCCACATCGCCGATAATGTTGTCTGCAATTGAATTGAATACCTCGACTACAGTTCCATCAAATGGCGCGGTAATTGCCTTTCCAAAGCAGAAATAATCTTCCGGTAAATCACCGCTTCCTTTAAATTGTTTGCCGTTTTTGTCGGTTATTATAAAGTCCCAGGCATTTTGCCAGGCACCTTTGTGTGTTATTTCGCCATTGTGTCCCTGACTTACTTCCCACTCTCCAAAAAAAGGGAGTGAAGCTGTGACAGGATATCTTGCAGGAAAGCGTTTCATATTGCCTGTTTGCAAATAAAGATTTTTTTCAGGATTGCCCAATTGAACCGGTGTTTCAAGTAGCCCACCCGATTGCTTTTCGCGAAGTTTTAACGCATATAAAAACATCAACACAACCATATTAAAGGGAAGTGAATAAGGCGAAATGCGGAAAAGCGCGAAA
>JAUYGY010000037.1 GCA_030690315.1 Aequorivita sp. | reverse complement strand
CTATGCAAGGTGAAAAAGCAGTAGATGTTTCATCTCTTGCCACTGGAGTTTATGTTGTTCGGATTATTGGTGACAACGCTAGCTCTGTGAAGCGCTTGATTAAAGAATAGTTTTTTTCATAGATTATAGTTAATGTAATGCCTCTTTATGGAAACATAAGGAGGCTTTTACATTTTAGTAAAACCAAGAGTGATGAAACCATCAAAAAGATTACTTTTAAAATCTAAAAAAAATATTTCTATGCTACCTTGGCACCAATATCTTATAGGGGTTTTATTTATTCTCGCTGGAATGAACCATTTTCGAAAACCAAAAATATATGAGCGCATCATCCCTCCCTATATTCCAGCACATAGCAGCCTGGTTTTGTTAAGCGGAATAGTGGAAATGATATTGGGTTTTATGATACTGAACAAAAACACCCAAGAAGTAGCAGCCTGGGGAATAATAATTATGCTCTTGCTTTTTATTCCCGTTCACATATATATGCTCCAGAATGAAAAAGCTGCTATGAAATTACCGAAATGGGTATTAATACTGAGGCTTCCGCTACAATTTGGATTGATATATTGGGTTTATTTATATACCTAAATGAAGAAAAAAATCCTATCCAAAAATTTCATTTAAAAGACCCGCTAAACGAATTCCCCCTTTTTGAAGTTGGGAACGCAGCGGTTCCATATAATCATACATATACCTATAACCTAGCTTTTCCCCTACTTCCGTTTTTTGATATATATCTTCACAAAGCGCACGACTGTCGTTCATCCAATCTAAAATAGTGCCTTTTTTTATGGCTTCTACCTCTTCTTTGGAAAGTACATCTGTATTTGCAGCAAATTCAGTATAAGACATTTCATAGGAATCAATCATTTTGGAATCCCAAACAGAATGTAAATTTGTGCCATCGCCGAACCAGCGAACTTGAAAATCATTCCCGCCTTTGTCATCAGCCAAACCAATATGCAATGGTTGGTGCAGGTCACCCATAAAATGTACGAGCATTTTTAAATAGAAAACCCGCTCTTCCTTTGGGCTGTTGGCATCTCTTAAAACAGAAATACATTTATTGATTCCTTGAATTATGTCGCCTTCACTATTCTTTGGGTTTATTTCATATTTTCCTCCGAAGGGAAAATTCACATAATGCCAAGGGCCGAAAGAATCATATTTACGTTCACTTTTTATATCATCACCATAGTTTGCAACGAAAGCCAGGGAATGACCATTCAACAGTTTTGAAATTTTCTTTTCCGTTTTTTTACTTAAATAACCATCAGCAATTTCACCAACAACTCTGTGCCCCGTTTTGCCCCAATCATCTGCCGCAAAAATACAATTGGAAAATAGGGAGGCCAGTAGAATTATAACAAGCTTTTTCATATTTAATAAATTTTGTGCTGAAACATTAAATCAATTTCGGCAAAGATAGTACCCCAAAAAACAATATAGATTCAAAACTTTTCAAAAATTAAAAAATTAGACCTTCACTATTTTTAAAATTTTAATAAAAAATAGCTTTTAATTTATCAACATTACAGAGTGCCAAAGCAATATTGTGGCACTTTATTTGTTAAAGCAGGAGATATGGTGCACTATGCGCCTAAAATATACTTAATGAAATACAGCATCATTTTCTTCATTTTTTTCTTCGGAATAGCTTCCGCACAAAAAAAAACATATAATTCTGAAGATTTAAGTATTACTCCACTCATTGATGGAACACTGCTATTTCCAGCCACCACCGAAAAAATCCCATTGGCAATTATTATTGGAGACAGTGGCCCGACGGACAGGAACGGCAACCAACAAATGATGGAAAACAACGGTTTACGGCAGCTAGCTGAAGGGCTCTATGAAAGCAATATTGCCACATTTCGCTATGACAAAAGGATTGTAAAACAAATGAAACGAAGAACGTTGAATGAAAAGAATACCCATTTTGGGGATTTTATAGAAGATGCCGCTGCAGTGCTTCTGTATTTCAAAAAAGACCAACGCTTTTCAAAAATATACATAATAGGCCACGGGGAAGGATCATTGGTAGGAATGGTCGCTGCACAAAATGGAGCCGACGGTTTTGTTTCCATTGCTGGAGCGGGACAAGAAATAGATGATGTTGTTGTAGATCAATTAGCCCAACAAGCTCCGGGATTGGTTGATAATGCACGGTCCGCTTTTGACGATTTAAGAGCAAACGGCGTGGCGTTTAATTACAGTCCGGGCTTGGCCTCCATATTCAGAACAGAACTACAGCCCTTCATCTTTAGTTGGATGCAGTATAATCCCAAAGTTGAAATCACAAAACTGAATATTCCTGTTTTTATCATTAACGGTGATAAAGATCTTCAAGTGCAAGTTTCGGAAGCGGAACATCTAAAAAGTGTAAGCCCGAATGCAGAATATAAAATCATCCAGAATATGAACCATATTTTTAAAAAAATAGATGGGAACGATCTGGAAAACAGCAAATCCTACAACATCTTCAATATGCCTGTGATGCCGGAATTGATTAACAGCATCAGTGATTTCATTAAAAAATAAACTGAATTAAAAAATATTTGTATTTTGCATCAAAACCAACACAAATGCAAGATACAACCGCCGAAATCCTACAAGACACCACTCCCCTTTTCACCAATGATACCATTGTTTTTGGAATTTTAATGGTAGCCTTGGGCTTCATTTTTTACACCTCATCGCGCAAAGACGGCTTTTGGAAAAAATTCTACGGAATTGTTCCTGCATTATTTATGGCCTATATGATTCCGGCACTATTAACTACAACCGGAGTTATTGCCCCAGAGTGGATATCATTATCTGAAACTGGGGAAGCAAACGTTGGCGCTTCCAATCTGTATTATATGTCTAGCCGGTATTTATTGCCTGCGGCATTAGTGTTAATGACACTTAGTATTGACCTTAAAGGGGTTTTTAATCTTGGTCCAAAGGCGCTCATCATGTTTTTGGCAGGAACAGTTGGAATAATCATTGGGGGGCCGGTAGCTGTTTTAATTGTGGGCACCTTCTCTCCCGAAACAGTTGGTGGAGTTGGAGCTGATGCCGTTTGGCGCGGACTTTCAACACTTGCTGGTAGTTGGATTGGGGGTGGTGCAAACCAAACCGCGATGCTGGAAATTTATGGCTATAACCAAAAACTGTATGGCGGGATGGTATTTGTTGATATTGTTGTTGCCAATATTTGGATGGCCATAATACTCTTTGGAATTGGTAAATCTGAAAGAATTGACAAATGGTTGAAAGCTGATACCTCGGCAATTGAAAGATTGAAGGAAACTGTATCTATTTATGCCAAAAAAGTTGATAGAAACCCAACGTTGACAGACTTGATGATGCTGGCCGCAATAGCTTTTGGAACAGTTAGTTTTGCACATTTTGGCGCTGATTTTTTAAGTGCTTTTTTCCACTCTATAGTTGATGGAATACCGAAAGGTATTACGCGCAATATTTTCACTTTTCTCGATTCTGATTTCTTTTGGATGATAACCATCACTACCATTATTGGCGTGCTGCTTTCATTTACAAAAGCAAAAAGTTATGAAGGCGCTGGCGCGAGCAAATTTGGCAGTGTTTTCATTTATATTTTGGTAGCCAGCATCGGGATGAAGATGGATTTAACTTTAATTTTCGACAATTTGGGCCTTATTGTTATAGGGGTGGTTTGGATGGCAATCCACGCAGGTTTAATGATATTAGTGGCAAAATTGATCAGAGCACCGTATTTCTTTTTTGCCGTGGGGAGTCAAGCAAATGTTGGTGGGGCGGCATCCGCACCAATAGTAGCTTCAGCCTTTCATCCTTCTTTGGCAACGGTTGGGGTTTTGTTGGCGGTATTCGGATATGCCGTAGGAACCGTGGGTGCAATATTGTGTGCCATATTGATGCAGTTGGCTTCTAATGCTTAATTAGCTTCTATGCAGATGTTTCATTAATTTTGTTTGTTCTTAATATTGTCTATGGGGTTTATTTCCGTTAGGCAAGAACAGATAAACCATAAATCCCAACAAACTTTTTTCAAAAAAAACCCGCATCTTTGCGCAATTAAAACGAACCTGAAATGAAGTATTTTCCTATTCTCCTATTTACAATTGCAACAATCTTAAGCTGTTCATCGGAAACAGAAAAAATGAACCTTACGGGGAATGTAAAAGGAATGAAAAAAGGAACACTATTGCTCCAAAAATTTGATGATACGGTTTTAGTTACTGTAGATTCGGTACTTGTGGACGGAAATTCAAATTTTTCTTTTTCTGAAAAAGTGGAAAGCCCAGAAATTTATTATTTATATGTGCGGTTGAAAGATGGAAGTTTACGGGATGACCGCATTACTTTCTTTGCTGAAAATAGCGCGATGACCATTCAAACAAATCTTACTAATTTTGGAAACGCAGCTGTGGTAAAAGGCTCTAAAAATGACAGTATTCTAAAGGAATACGACAAATTGAAGCAGCGCTATGTTGTGAAAAACTTGAACTTTATCGAGCAACGGTTTAAAATCGGTACAAAAAATAGCGACTCTTTGGAAATGGATTTAAGCCAAAAACAAAACGCATTGATTTTGAGCAAGTATTTAGCAACCATCAACTTTGCGCTAAACAATAAAGATTACGAAGTTGCGCCCTACTTAATTCTTAGCGAAGCCTATAATTCCAACATAAAATATTTGGACACGGTTTATAATGCGCTTGCACCAAAAATAAAAAACTCCAAATACGGTAAGGAATTGGAGTTTTTTATAGTAAATCGCAAAAAAACAGATACTGTTTTATAGAGCGTTTATTTTATCGATAAGCTTTCTGCCGCGATCTTCAAGCTCAGTGGTCACGGTTTTAAAGTGTTTCTTTTTGTTTTCAACATCTTTTTGGTTCACTTTTGTGATTAGGTCGTCAAAAGTTGTTATTGCTTCATCTATAATAGCTTCAGCTTTTTTGTTTTCTTTATCTGGGTTGGTTAGTTCCCAAATGTAAACTGCTTCTATAATATCTCCCAAAACATAGTTAATGTCTTTCTTTAAGTCTCTTACGTTTGCCATTTTATTCTTTATTTATTATTGCTATTATTTATTCTTGATAATTTTAAATCGGGCAAAGGTACAAATATTTAGGGAATGTACACTTCCAAAAAGCTTGCAGAATTTGTAGTGAATTTTATTTCAGGTAATTGTGCGGGAATTAAAATGGTTTCACCCTTTTTTATTTCTTCCGAAAAGTCATCCGTTTCAAGTATTGCAGTTCCTTCCAAGCACATATAAACTGTAAATGAAGAGATTTCCTCTAAATCCCGAACGTAATCTTTGGAAAGGGTAAGCTTGTTTACTGAAAAGAAATCGGTAGTTCCAATGTGCACAGGCTTATTTTTTTCTTCCACATATACCAATCTTGATTTTTGTTGTTTAAAATCAATCGCGTCCAAAGCCAAATCTGTGTGCAGTTGGCGCATTTTACCGTTGGTATCTGGCCTGTCCCAGTCGTAAATTCGGTACGTAATATCTGATGTTTGCTGAATTTCTGCTAATAAAACGCCTGCCCCAATTGCATGTATGGTTCCGGGCTTAATAATGAACGCTTCTCCATTTTTGATGGATTCAGAATTTAAGACATCTAAAATCCTGTTTTCCGAAAGGGTTTTCAAATATTTTTTCTGGTCCATCTTTTCGTTGAATCCCAAAATGAGTTCTCCGTCTTCTTCTGCATCAATTATATACCACAATTCAGTTTTCCCAAAAGAATTGTGTCTTGTTTTTGCCAAAAAATCATCAGGATGAACTTGCACGGAAAGATTTTCTCGTGCGTCAATAAATTTGAAAAGCAATGGAAATTGATTGCCGAAATTTTTATAAACCTTTTCCCCAACCAATTTTTCTTTATAGTTTTCAAGCAACCAGTTAAGGGATTTTTTTTTGAGCGGGCCGTTTAATATTTCGGAAACATTATCTTCTATCCCAGAAATTTCCCAACTTTCCCCAACATTTTCGTTTGTATTTTTTTTTAATAACTGGTGCAGTTTAGTTCCCCCCCAAACTTTTGGTTTAAAAATAGGGATAAATTTTAGTGGATATAAAGGAGAGACTGTAATCATCTTTGTCCGTTATACACAACAAAATTGCGTGGGGTTTCGTAAAGTTTAATTGAAACCCCATATTTTGAATCAACACGATTTCTAATTTTGTTCCAAATTACCACGGCAATATTTTCAACCGTAGGGTTTAGATTTTTGAATTCGGGAACTTCAATGTTTAAGTTTTTATGATCGAAACTATCCTCGATTTCTTCTTTAATAATATTGCTCAAAATTTTAAGATCCATTAAAAATCCTGTTTCAGGGTCAATTTCTCCGGTTATTCCCACCTCAAGTTCATAGTTGTGGCCGTGATAGTTCGGGTTGCTACATTTGCCGAATATTTCGAAGTTTTTTTCATCATTCCATTCCTTTTTAAAAAGACGATGCGCGGCATTAAAATGTGCTTTTCTATAAACGGTCAGACTCATACAAGCAGGTGTTTGTAAAATTTATCGAAAATGATTTTGAACCAAGCGGTATAAATTTCGGGATTGTTTTGGATATCTTTTTTTACTTCTTCCAAGTGCATCCATTTCCAGGAGGCAACTTCCTCGGTGTTAATTTCAGGTGTTTTTTCAAAGTTGCCCACCAATATATGATCAAGTTCGTGCTCCGTCAAACCATTGTCAAAAGGTGCTTTATAGATAAATGAGGTGGTCTCTTTTAAATCTGTACTGAAACCCATTTCTTCAAACAACCTTCTTTTGCCTGCCTCCAAAGAAGTTTCTCCATCGCGCTGGTGGCTGCAGCAAGTATTGGTCCATAGCCCGGGGGAATGATATTTGTGCAATGCGCGTTGCTGTAGCATCAATTCGTTTTTGTTATTAAATATAAAAATTGAAAATGCCCTGTGAAGAACCCCTTTTTCGTGGGCTTCCTGTTTCGGCATCAGCCCAATTTTCTCGTCATTTTCATTAACGAGGATTACTTGTTCTTCCTTCATCTAATAACTCGTATTTGGCTCAAAAGTACAAAAAGACCAGCTGTTTTAAAAGCAAAAAGCGTTCAATAGAAAGTATTGAACGCTTTTGCATTATTTAATTTGGTTAATTTAATTCTTTATGATAAACATCGATCTTCTGTTAAGCTGATGTTCTTCGGCCGTACAAGATACACCATTTGAACATTGGTTAACAAGTTGTGATTCTCCATAACCTTTAGCGGTAAGCATATTCTTGTCGATTCCTTTTCCAACCAACCATTTAAGGGTGGATTGTGCACGACGCTCAGAAAGAGATTCATTGTATTGGTCATTACCTCTAGAATCTGTGTGTGATTCTATATGGATAATTAACTCTGGGTATTCTCTCATTGCTGCAAGAATCTTAGCTAACTCAATTTCAGCATCGGGACGGATGTTTGATTTGTCAAAATCAAAATAGATAGGTTGAAGGCTTAATTTGCATCCCAAATCGTTTGGCGGGCATGGTCCAATTCTCTTAAGTGGAAGTGGCACATCTATAATTCCGGAAAGCAATGGAGTCACAATCATTTTTTCATAAGGATTGTATCCTTCTTTTGTACCTCGAACGGTATATTGTGTTCCGCAATCTCCCTCAAAACTATAGGTTCCATCATTATTGGCTGTAGTTTGACTAACCAATTGGTTGTTTTCATCCAACAAACTCACTTCTGCTCCCGGCAAAGGATCTTTTGTTTCTTCATCAAAAACTTTTCCTTGTATAGTGATTGAGCAAATTTCCTTTACCAAATAAATATCGTCATCAATACTGCCTCTATCCCCTCCTCTGTTTGAGGAAACATAGCCAATTCTGTCGTCTTCATTAATAATAAATCCAAAATCGTCTTGGGCGCTGTTTGATGGAGCCCCTAAATTTGTAATTTCTCCAGGTTTTCCTGTACCGTCCAATGGGGTTACGAAAATATCATACCCTCCCAAACCTGAACGTCCATCGCTGGAAAAGTAAAGGTTATTTTTTTCGCTGATAAAAGGAAATGACTCTTTAGCTTCTGTGTTTATTCCTGAGCCCAAATTTATTGGGGTTCCGTAACTGTCATTGCCAAGAATATCGACATACCATAAATCAGACATCCCAAGAGTTCCGGGCATATCAGAAGAAAAGTATAGTTTTTTTCCATCTGGGCTCAAGGCTGGATGTGCTACTGAATATTCCTTACTATTGAAAGGAAGTTCAACAACGTTAGTCCAATTCTGATCTCCAGTTTTAGATGCTTTGTAAAGCGTTAATCTTAAGGTCTTGAATTTATTTGATTTATCAAGGCCTTTTTTACCGTCCAAAAAGGTATTTCTTGTGAAATAAACAGTGTTTCCATCTTTCGAAAAAGTAGCTGTGGACTCATTATATTCGGTATTTATATCGCCTCCTAATTTCATTGGGTTACTTAGTTCCCCATTCGCACCCCTATCTGCTATAAAAAGATCTAAACACGGTTCTTGAGTCCATTCATTTATTTTAGCTCCGGTAGTGTTTCCAGCTGTGGCATAAACTACTTTATCATTTCCGAAGAATGATGTCCCAAAATCTGAGTTTGAAGAATTCACCCCTACTTTTTCCAGAACGAAATCTCTTGATTTAAAAACGATGCTTTTTAAATAATTAGGATCATCTTCATATGATTTGATTACCAATCCCTTTCCACCCTTTGCTACGTAATCTTTCAAAAGTGCGTCAGATTCATCATATTTTCCCAAGCTTTTCAAAGACTGTGCAGCTCTGTAATAATATTCAGGTTCTGTTTGATCTGGAAATTGTTTTACAAGTTTATCGTACCATTTCGCAGCGTTTGTATAATCGCTGTTGAAATAATAGGTATCTCCCAACTTTTTAAAAATTTCGGCAGATTCATATCCATCAGCCACTACTTTCAAATAGATTTCGCGCGCATCTATATATGCAAATTTATCAAACTCTTTATTCGCTTTTTGAATATCCCTTTGTTGAGAAAAAGTGCTTCCGGCAGTAAGAACCACCAAAGCGAAAAGTAATATGTTGCGTACTATTGTATTCATAGTCTTGATTTTTTAGAAGAATCTCGGGGTTAGCACTCGTTCTGGTTTATTGAACAATTCAAAGCGAAGCATAACTTCATAGGAACCATCACTGTAAGCTTCAATATCTGTTGTTTGATAATCATAAGCGAAGCCAATGAATATTTGGTCTGTAGCTTGAAAGCCAACTAGGCCACTCATAGCGGCACTCCATCTATATGCTGCTCCTAAAGTTACTTTGTCATACAACAAGAAATTGGCAGAAACATCGGCCTGTAAAGGCGAACCGCTCACCATCTTGAATAAGGTTGCGGGTTTGAACTTTAAGTTTTCACTAAGATCGAAAACATAGCCCGCTATTAAGAAATAATGCATGCGTTCTGCTGCTGTTGTCTCTACTGTGGTATTTCCTATACTACTTTCATCAAAATGTTTTGTAGTCAAAAAGTTGGGAACTGAAAGTCCTGTATAAAACTTTTCGGTGTTATAGTAGATCCCTGCTCCAATTTGTGGTTGAAGTTTATTATCTATATTGTTTTCATCAAAATAAGGATCGTTATATTCGTCAGGAAGGTTAAGTTTTGAATAATCAAGGTCCAAAATATCCAAACCAGCTTTAAGACCAAAAGACAACTTTGCAGTTTCAGATGTATTAATGCTATAGGAATAGTCTATATTAAAGTTGGTTTCCACTGAGGGTCCAATCCGGTCATTTACTACAGATAGGCCTAGCCCCATATTACTCGCTATAGGTGAATTTACTGTGAAAGTACCCGTATTAGGCGCTCCATCACCAAAATTGACCCATTGAGTTCGGTATAGTAAACCAAAACTTAATGCCTCACGATTTCCGGCATATGCAGGATTTACCACCTGCGTATTATACATATACTGAGTGTACTGTGGATCCTGCTGCGCTTTACTTGAAAACGTGCCAAGTAAAATCAAAATTATCAGCGTTAAATAACTGTGTTTCATAGTTATGTATTTTAATCCCGGGAGGGAATTTCCTCCCAGGAATTTTTGATTTTCTATCTGTTAATATATAAATATCCTCTATAGCTGTCCTTACCAGGGTTTTCTCCTTGGAAGGTTAGAACGTAGAAATATGTTCCTGTTGGTAGGTTTTTATCTTCCTGAACAGTTACACGTCCTTCGGAAGTACCATTAAATGTGTTTATATCATCTTTTTCTCCTTGGCCATAACCATCTGTTTCATACACAAGTACACCCCATCGGTTAAAGATTTTCACATTATTGTTTGGATAGTTGTGAATGCCTTCGATCCAGAAGAAATCGTTCATCCCATCTCCATTTGGTGTAACACCGTTGTAAATTTCAAAGGTCGCGGGCAATACATCGAACAATATAACAACAGTTGGATCATCTGGTTCGCCATCACCGTTGTTATCGTTGTTGGTCAAATCTGTTGGATCATCTGAGTCGTCAGTTACAATCGTACCATTTTCATCCTCCCCGGTTACTGTGGCTTGATTAACTACTTCTCCATTTTCTATATCTTGTTCATTTATAATATAGATTCCCGTGAAGGTAGTATCGTCAGTTTCACCAGTTAGCAATTGTGCAATTGGGCCACCTATTATTTGGATACCTGGCAATGGATCGGTTATGGTTATGTTATACAAAGTAACTTCTCCCGTATTAGTTACACTGAAAGCATAGCTAATAGTTTCCCCAACATCTGATGCACCGTTTCCATTTTCATCATTGAAAACACCTGTTTTCTCTAACGAAATTGAAAGTACTGGTGGTATTATATCACAAACAGTTACAATGGTTGGGTCATTTTCTGTATAACTATTGTCATCAGACATATCTGAAACAGCATCCCCATTCGGTGCAATACCATCAGCAACAGCTTGATTCTGAACAAATCCAGCATCCATATCATCTTGTGTTACTGTATATACAGCTGTGAATGTTGTGGCGTCCTCTTGTCCTGCAGTCAGACTTATTGGACCACCTGTAACGGCTACCAATGGGTCTGTTACAATTACATTGGTCAACGCAACGTTACCTGTGTTTTTAACACTAAAGCTATATACAATGGTTTCACCAAGATCAGCACATCCGTTACCATTCTCATCTGTTGGCACACCTACTTTTATTAAAGCAATAGCAGGATTTTGGCACAGTACTGTAATGGTAGGATCATCTTCCAATTCACTATTGTCATCGGATAGATCACTTACTGAGTTTCCAGAAGGATCAATACCATTGGCTGTTGCCTGATTAATAACCTCGCCAGCATCTATATCTGCTTGTGTTATAGTGTATGTTGCTGTAAAGGATGTTGCGTCCGAAGCACCTGGATCCAGAGTTATTGGCCCACCTACTACAGTTACCAACGGATCGGTAATTGTTATGTTTGATAGTGTAACATTTCCAGGGTTAGATACCGTGAAGCTATAGGTAATAGTTTCATCAACATCTGCACAACCGTTTCCGTTTGTATCATTAACAACTCCAGTTTTTATAAGAGCTATTACTGGGTTTTGACACAATTCAACAATTGTTGGGTCGTCTTCAAGAACACTATTATCATCTGAAAGATCGCTTACTACCGTTGCATCTGGCGCAGTACCTTCTGCGGTTGCCTGGTTTGTAACTTGTCCAGCATCTATATCAGCTTGTGTAATAGCATACGTGCCTGTATATATCCATGCTTCGGTTACATCAAGTTCACCATCGCCATCGGTATCACCGGTTGGGCCAGTGATGGTAGCAATTAGTGGGTCAGTAACAATCACATCACTTAAGCTTACATTCCCTTCATTGGTTACGGTGAAAGTATAGCTGATAGTCTCATCAACATCTGAACAGTCGTTTCCGTTCTCGTCATTGAAGATTCCAGTTTTCACAATCGCAATAGCTGGGTTTTGACACAATTCTACAATTGTTGGGTCATTTTCAAGCACGCTGCTTTCATCAGAAAGATCACTTACGGCATTATCCAGAGGATCGTTTGCTTTTACAGTAGCTTGGTTAATTACTTGGCCAGCATCTATATCATCTTGTGTTATAAAATATGTTCCTGTATATATCCAAGTTTCCGTTACATCAAGTTCACCATCTCCATCAGTATCACCAGTTGGGCCAGTGATGGTAGCAATTAGTGGGTCTGTAACAATCACATCACTTAAGCTTACATTACCTTCATTGGTTACTGTGAAAGTATAACTGATAGTCTCATCAACATCTGAACAGTCGTTTCCGTTCTCGTCATTGAAAATTCCAGTTTTCACAATTGCAATGGCTGGGGCCTGGCAAAGCTCGGTTATTGTTGGGTCATTCTCAAGAACACTACTTTCATCAGAAAGATCGCTTACTACAGTGGCATCAGGTGCTGTACCTGTTACGGTAGCTTGGTTTTTCACAAATCCAGCATCAATATCATCTTGTGTAATACTATATGTTGCGATATATGTCCAAATTTCAGTCGCGTCAAGTTCACCATCGTTATCAGTATCACCAGTTGGACCTGTGATTATTGCAATCAATGGATCGGTCACAATTACGTTGCTCAAACTCACATTCCCTTCATTGGTTACGGTGAAAGTGTAACTGATGGTTTCATCAACATCTGAACAATTGTTTTGATTCTCGTCATTGAAGATTCCAGTTTTTACAATTGCAATGGCTGGGTTCTGGCAAAGAGTAATAATAGTTGAATCGTCAGTTGTAGTAGTCGATCCCGAAAGATCATCTACAGTTGTCTGGTCTGGTGCGGTACCTGTAGCTGTTGCTTGGTTAACTACCTCGCCAGCATCTATATCATCCTGTGTGATGGTATAGGATGTTGCGGTGTACGTCCAAGTTTCTGTT